>QEXW01000074.1 GCA_003130845.1 Anaerolineae bacterium | reverse complement strand
GCGTCGTCCAGGGCTTCTGCCAGGGCGGGTTTGGACTCGGCCTTTTTGCCGATTTTCTCGGCCAACTTCTTCAGCCCCTCCCAGCCGTCGGCGGAGAGTCGCTTGCCCAGTTCGCCGGCGGCGGCTTTGGCGGCTTCGATCCCGCCTTTGAGCAGGTAGGGCAGCAGGGGGGCGAGGAATTGGGTGAGGGGGGAAAGGTCCATGGGGAGGCTCCTTTCGGTAATTTTCAAAGTAGATTGGGTAAATTGAGGGCCAATGGGCTATGAGAATCCTACACTAAAGCCCACGCGCAAACAATCGGCTTTCACCTTCTACTCAGACTTTCCATCTTCCCGGCATAGCGCGGAATGATGTAAATATGAGCGTGTGGCATGGTTTGCCCTGCCGCTGCGCCGATGTTGACGCCGATATCGAATCCGTCAGGGCGAAAGCGCTCGGTCAGCAGGTTTTTTACCCGCTCGGTCATCAACCATAGAGCGGTTTTGGTATGCGTGGAAAGTTCGAAGTAGTCTGCAACGTGCTTTTTTGGAATGACCAGGGCATGACCGGACGCGACGGGGAATTTTTCGAGCATGGTGTAGCAGGTAGCCGATTCGGTCAACAGTTCACCCCCTGGTTCAGGAGCGCAAAAGGAACAGTTTTTTGGGTTAGGGTGAGAAATTTGGTTGTAAGGGCGGTATTCGTACATCTCGGCGTTTTCGGTGCGCAGGATGCTATGGTAGGGAAGCTTGACGTTGCACTGATACACCTTTACGCCGTGTTTGAGGTGCGTGCGAAAGCCATCCTGGGTGACATCGCGCCGCACGGCGAAATAGGCACGTCCGTTTGGTTGCAGCAATTCTGAAACGGCCATCAGCACATGCGCCTGTTCTTCGGGCAGCAGAACGTTGAGGACGTACAGGCATAGGATGGTATCGAAGCGCCCGCACGGCAAGTCTGGGGCGTAGTGCGGGTCGTAGCCGGTAACGTCGAATCCTTTTTCTCGTAAAAAGTTCACATCTGTCCCCAGCCCGCAGCCAAAATCCAGCACCCGCCCACGAATCAGGCCGTTTCGGAGCAAATGACGTACCGGAAACGATGCCTGAATCCGCTCTTTGACGGTAAGATGGCTATTGGGGTTTTGTGGCGAACGGTAAACCAGGTTCATGACATATACTTCCAGCCCGTTGAAAATCCCATGTTGGCAGCGATTTGCATTTGCGGGGCAATGACGGCGCGTAGAGAATCCCGAAAGTGGCTGAAATCCATTGTTTTCAAGTCGCCGATGCCGCTTATCTTGAATAGCAGGATGTAATCTTCGAGTAGTTTGGGGGCTTGCGATGTTTGCAAAACGGCTTGGACAGCCTGGTATTGCAGGCGGGCAAAGGGGTCGAAGTAGGTCAAGTCGGGGAGGTTGTCGCTTTTGGATGAATTGACCGCTTTGGGCGTGGGAATCAGATTCCAGAGTAAATCGTGCGTTACGAAGCGCCAAGGCAGGAAATGGTCGAGGGAGAAATCGTGTACATTAAGGGGCTGCCCGGAGTAAATGCAGTTCAGCGTTCTGTTCTGTTTGAGCGCCAAAGTCCAGAATTTTCGCGCCAGAGTCAGGTCGCGGGCTTGCGGCTCAAACAGTTTGGCAGCGATGCCCGGCACGTTGGGGTTGTTGCGCTGCAAGTAATTGACCAGATGCCATAGGCAGAATCCGGTCAGGATGGCAAGGTGCTCCTGCAGGTAGGCAGACCAATCCGGGTGTAGTTCAATGCTAGGACTGGGGGAATTCACAAATCGGTATAGGCACGGCTGATGGGCGTTGTTAAATTCCTGGCCTGCCAGTTGGCGGATGCGGCGGTTGACTTCCCAATCCTTCGTGCCGCGTAATTTTTCGGCAAAGAAAGGACGCAAAAAGCGGTAGGGGACGAAATTCCCCAGAGAAAGAACCTCGCGCCCGACCTCGTCCCGCTTTTGGAGATGGTCGAGCGCGATTTGGGTTACATGCGAGCGTGGGCTGTCGATTGGCAAACCAGATTTTTCCCCCAGGAGGGCAATCACTTTGCCGAGTTGGTCCTGCTTGCCAAACGAGAGCCGAAAATAGTTGACCGGATACCAAACTCCGGCGGTCATACGTGCTAGAAGCACATTGAGTGGCAGAACTGACCCAGCGTCTTCTCTTATGCTCTCCAGGATGGCCAGAAACCAGTAGAACTTGTAGGAATTGGTGACCTCATCGAACGCAGCCGCAAGAACGGAAACAGGCAGATGCGGAGCAGGAGGGAGAGCATTGCCATTCATTTTTTGATATACCTCACACCCTCCAGCCCTTGGAAATGCGCGTCCTGCGTCCAGAGCGTCGCCTCGTGGGCGCGGGCGGTGGCGAGAATGATGCTGTCGGCCATAGAAAGATGATGTTCGAGCGCCAGGTCGGCGGCCAGCAGGGCAATTTGCTGGGTGAAATCAACCACCTTCCCGGCGGTCATCCAGGCGACCGCCGCCAAGGCTTCTTCCTCGTCCCGTTGGGCAGCAATGCGCTTATAGACCTCGTAGATACAGATGGTGGGAACGAGTAATCTCTCGGTATCGTGAACAGCCGGGCGAAAGAAGGCCGCGTTGTCGGCTTTGGCAAAATATTCCAGCCAACCGCTCGAGTCCACCACGTTCATCGCTCTTCATCCTCCTCTTCACGCTGCGGGTCGGTGTCAATGCCCGGCAGGAAGCCTTCGGCCTGCTCGATGGGCGGCACAACCACCATGCGCAGGGTCTTCTTATGTGGGATAAAAACGACGCGTTGACCTGGACGCAAATCGAAGAGTTTGCGCACTTCGCGAGGAATGACCACTTGATACTTGGTTGAAATGATCGTAGTATACATTTCTTACGTTCTCCTGATTGAACGGCTTTCGTAATACGATACGATTATAGCATACCTATCTCTTCAGCCGTTCCAGCAGAAACTGCAAGGCGGCGCGTAAGGTCTTGGGCGTCTCTCCGCTCTCACGTAAAGAATTCTCTAGTTGCTCAGCTCCCGCCAGCGCGGTGAGCGGAGGATGTCTCCGGGCTGAATGGAAATTTCGATGTTGTCCATAGTGTTACGCAAAGCTACCCTGCAGGTCGAGAAGGGCAGGTCTTTGGGAAGGGATAGTGGATTAATTGTACAGCATGTTGATGGAAAATCGCGCCCCGCGCGCAGGGGGTCGGCTTCTGGGCTGTGCGAGATGTCAGCCAACAAGCGCCAAATTGTCCAGAGATTGACGGGCGGCATCAGGCTCAGAATGAAGGGAAGTACGCCATCGGTTGGGATTGCGTCTTCCGATATATCACTCCGAGGGGGTGTCTTTCTTTTTCGCGCGGAACCACATCCACGCTAAGGCGTTTTCACCCCGAATAAACTGGAAGTAAACCCAGGTGAGCAGGTGTAGCACAATCAGCACAAAAAGAATGGTCGAAAGCGCGCCATGCACTGCCCGCAGGGAGAAAGCGTAAAAATCAGCGGGCAGGCGGATGCCAGAGCCGGTCAAGACCCCCGCCTGAAGCGTCAGCCCGATGCCGGTCAACGACATCAGGAAGGTGAACAGGTACAGGAGATATTGCACCGGTTCGGCCATCGTCACAATCAGCGGTTTGGGCTTGGAAAGCGCAGGCTTCACCCGGCGCAGCGGCTTGTGCGTGACCCGACGCACGATGAATCGGATGACTGTCAGCAGCAGGGTGAGCGTTCCGAGCGCAATGTGAACGCCCAGCGGAACGATTTTTTCCGGCGTATTGGGCTTTTCGGCCAGCGCGAACATGCCCAGCAGGAACGCAGCGAAAATCAGCAGGGCCGAAAGCCAGTGCAGGAGGATGAGCAGAGGATGATAACGGCTCATACCAGGGGTTTTTTGGCGGGCAGGCCGGCCTTGCGCGGGTAGGCCGGTGGGGTGGCGGCGGGTTTATCCACGATGACCAGATAACGTTCTTCGGCCACGCCGGGCAGTTCCACCGGGATGAGTTGGCGCATGCGGCCGCCAAGCAGCTTGAAGGCCCGTTCAGCGGCCTGCGCTTCTGCCGGGCCACTTTCGCCTTTTTGTGCCAGCATCACACCGCCCACCCGAACCAGCGGCAGCAGGTATTCGGCCAAGACGGGCAGGTTAGCAACCGCGCGCGCTACGGCCCAATCGTAGGTTTCGCGGTGTTTGGGGTCGCGCCCTACCTCTTCGGCGCGGGCGGTCAGCACTTCCACGCCATCTAACCCAAGGGTTTGGATGATGTGAGCGCAGAAGTTGGCTTTCTTTCCGACCGATTCGACCAAGGTCAGTTTGATGCTAGGGTATAGGATTTTCAGCACAATGCCAGGGAAGCCTGCGCCCGTGCCGACATCCACCAGCCGCCGGGGAATGTGTTCCCGCCAGGCCAGGGCGCAGGACATCGAATCCAGAAAATGCTTGGCGCGGATTCCATCTACATCCCGGATGGCGGTTAGGTTGAATTTTTGATTCCACTCGAGCAATTCGCGTTCATACGTGGTCAGTTGGGCAATCTGCCGCGTCGAAAGCGAAATGCCGAACATCTGGAGCGCATCACGGGCCAGTTTTTCCATGCCGGGTTAGAGCGTGTTTCGGTAATAGCGGTATACCCACACCGAGCGCAGGGTAGCCAGCGTAACGGTGAAGAACAACATGAGAAGGAACGAAAAGTTCCACTCCGGGCGCGCCTGGTAGTACAGGTAAATTGCTACGAGATGGATGAGGTCGCCAAACAGGAGCGCTTCTACCGCCGGGGCGAGCAGGCGATTGTCGTTGGCGGGCAAAATGCGCAGGACGAAGAAGGTCAGCACCCACAAGAGAACGCCGTACCAGCGAATCAGTTCCAGCGGGACGGGGGGCAGGCTTTCGGCGGCAAACTGTGCCACGAAGGTGGCCGGGGCTGCCAGGCACAACAGGCCGGTGCCAAAGTTGAGTGCCACCGCTTCAAAAATCAGGACGTATCGCAAGAATTTGTTGTAGGTCATGGGTTCTTCCTTGTGCGTTGATGTAGCGGGATTATACAAGCATTCGGCGACAAAGTGCCAGGATTGGCGGCACTGCTGGTAGAATCCACCCAATTCAACCATGACCTACGTTTCCCACATCCCCCTCTCTACCTGGATTCAAGCCGCCCGTCCGCGCACCCTGCCCGCTGCGGCTGCGCCGGTGCTGGTGGCGGCAGCCCTAGCCTGGCGCGATGGCGTCTTCCAACCACTGGTGGCGCTGGCCTGCCTGCTCATCTCGCTGCTCATGCAAATCGGTGCGAACTTTGCCAACGACCTGTTTGACCACGAGCGCGGGGCCGATACCCCCGACCGCCTCGGCCCGCCACGCGTCACCGCCACCGGGCAGGTCTCGCCGGCCCAAATGCGGCTTGCACTCGTCGTCATCTTCGGACTGGCCTCTCTGCTTGGGTTATATCTCATCTACCTGCGCGGTTGGCCGGTGCTGGCCTTGGGAATTGCCATCATCGTGGCGGCGCTGGCCTACACCGGCGGCCCCTTTCCCTACGGCTACAACGCCCTGGGCGACCTGTTCGTGTTCTTGTCCTTTGGCCTGGCCGCCGTGTGTGGGACGTATTACGCCCAGACGGGGACCGTCACCCCCGCCGCCTGGTGGGCTGCCGTGCCGATAGGATTGCTCATCGTCAACATCCTGGTGGTCAACAACACCCGCGATATTCCGACCGATGGCAAGACCAACAAGCGCACCCTGGCCGTCTTGTTGGGGCGCGAAGCCATGTTGACCGAATACCTGGCCTGCCTGCTGGGCGCGTACCTGGTGCCGTTTGGCCTGTGGAGCTTTGGCCTGGCCTCTTGGGGCGTTTTACTGACCTGGCTCTCCATTCCGCAGGCGGTCATTCTCTACCGCGAATTTGCCCACACCGAAGGCCGCGCGCTCAACCAGACCCTCGCGCGCACGGCCCAACTGGCATTGCTTTATGCTGTCTTGTTTGCTGTGGGGTTGTTGCTGTAAAAAACGACAGGTCACTTGCGTTTGTCTACTTCGGCTTGCAGTTTGGTTTTGATGTCCTCGAAACTCAATCCATGTTGCAGGCAGTAATCTTTGGGCGTCACGGAGGGGGCCGGCAGCGGGCCGCCCAGGATGGCTTCTATAGTTTCGCGCGGCACACCCCAGGCCAGGATTTCGCCGAAGGTGGTTTTGCCTTTGATGGTGCGGTCGCTTTCGCTGGTGGTATGAGTCGCTGCAGCGGTGGGCGCAGGCGTGGAGGGAGAATCCGCCAAGGGCGTGGAGGCAGGCTGCGGGGCGTCTGCTCCGGCGGCGGCTGATGGGGCGATGTGTGTTTCGAGATAGGCAACCTGTTCCGGCGTGAGATTCTGTTCTTTGAGCAGTTCCGCCGCGCTTTCCGGCAGGTAAATATCGGTGCTCAAATCGAAAGGCAGGTTTTTGTAGAAGGCCACGAACAGGCGCACCGAGGCCGTGCCAACCTCCAGTTCGCTTTCGGCATAGAGGGTTTCGAGATTTTTGACCGGGAAGGCCGCCGGGTTGGAGTCGGTCACGCCAAAGGCCTGGGCCAGCACGCTGGAGGGGATGCCGAAGTTCTTTTCCACATCGCCAAAGGTGTACGAGCCGCGAATATCGGCGGGGTTGGCCTGCCCGGCAAACTCACCGCTGGTGAATTTTGCGGCTTCTTTGGTGCTTTCGGTTTTCCACCAGCCCATGGCCATGGTGAAGAGGATGCCGCCGAACAGGATGACCAGCACAATGGCAGCCAGGGGTTTGGAGGTCAGGGTCATTTCACACCTCGCAGGTTCAGGACGGGGAGTTCCTGGGCTTTCTTGGGGAGTGGGGTGGAGAATACGACGGTTTTGGCGACCGGGCAGATGGCTTCGGAAGTACATTCGAGACAAGAGATGCACTGGTGGTCGCGGACGGTGGTTTGGGTATCGACCGGGATGTTCATGGGGCAGACGATGTTGCAGGCGCCATCGGCTTTGCAGGTGGCCTGCACCCGGCGGATGCTGAAGACCCGCAACAGGTTGCTGATGCCAAGCACCGCGCCATACGGACAGGCATATTTGCACCACGGGCGCTCCACGAATAGCGACAGGCCGAGCGTAACGCCCAAAATGGCGAGACCGGCGACGGCGACTTCATCGCTCCAGAAGTTGAACAGGGCAAAGTAGGGGTCGTATTCGGCAAAAATGAGCGTGCCGGTGGCGGCAGTCATGTACAGCACCCAGGCCAGCACGCCGTAGCGCAGGTAGCGCAAAAGGTTATCCAGTTTGGCGGGGACGAAGTGATTGAACCGGCGGCGGAATAACTTTTTGCCGAGTTTGCTGACCCATTCCTGCACCGTCCCCAGCGGGCAGACCCAGCCGCAAAAAACCGGGCCGAACAGAATCGCCAGCAGGAAGCCGAGAATCATCAGGATGAAGGCCGATTCGTGGATTTTTTGCACGAACGTCCCGGCGGTGGCGTACTGGTAAATGGTCACCACCCCGCCAAAGGGGCACAGCGCGTGAAGTGAAGCGGTGGAGAGGAAAGGAATCCCGCCACCCGTCTCGGCCAGGGTGTGGTTGACCGCAATCAGCGCGATGAAGCCAAAGAAGAAAAACTGCACCACGTTGCGCAGCCAGATAGTGCGCGGGCGAAAGAGCCGTATCTTTTTGCCGAATACCGTTATCATGAGCAACTCCTTGTTTGGGTTGGTTGCTCATAGTGTAATTTTTATTTGTACAGTTTCAAAAAAGGGAATGTGAAGGTTGTGTAAAGAAACCAATCAGGCTGGTTGACTCTGAAGTATGCCGTTTTCTGTCACAATCCACCCCACCGGCACATCGTGTTCGCCATGCGGAACGGCTTCCAACAGCAGCGCCTGGTAGGTCACCCCCACGCTGATGCCGTTAAATCTGGCCAGGAAGCGGTCGTAATAGCCGCCGCCGTAGCCCAGCCGCCAGCCCAGGCGGTCGTAGGCCAGCCCCGGCACGAGGACCAGTTCAATTTCTGTCGCCGCAACAACCGGCAAATCCGCCGCGGGTTCGGCCATTCCAAACGGGTGCAGGACCAGCCGCGCTGGGTCGTAGAGGTGAAAGTCCATGCGGTGCTCTTCCTCCGGCACGATGCGCGGTAAGAGCCAGCGTTTGGCGGGGAATTGTTCTAGCAGCGGGCGCAAATCCACTTCGGCTTTCATCGGCATATAGGTCAGGATGGTTTCAGCGCGCTGGAAGACCTGCCAGGCGGCGAGATGTGCGCAAATGGCTTGGCTGGCGCGTTGGCGGGTTTCCTGGCCCAGTTCGCGGCGCAGGGCGCGGCAGCGCTGGCGCAAGGCTGGCTTTGAGTTCACAGCATCGCTTGACATTTATGTTTCCTCCGGCGAGGGAGACCAGCGGTAACTCAGCTTGTATACCTGCGCCACCATCGAGGTCGCTGTGCTGCGCACGCCAGGAATGGCCTGAATGCGTTGAGTCACCAGCTCGGAGAGATGTTTGAGATTGCGGCAATAGACTTCAGCCAGCAAATCGTAGGGGCCGAGCGTGCCGATTAGATAGGCTGTTTCGGGCAGGTCGGCCACTTGTCGGGCGACCGCTTCCAATTGTCCAGCCTCAACGGCGATGTGAATCAACGCGGGGGCTTGGAAATCGAGTGCGTAGGGGTCAACAATGGATACGGTGCGCACAACTCCTTGTTCAACCAGATTTTTGTAGCGAAAGCGGACAGCGGTCTCTGAAAGGCCGATTTTTTTCGCCAATTGCGTAAACGGGGTGCGGCCATCTTCTTGTAAGAGTTGCAGGATGCGGCGGTCGAGTTCGTCCATAAGGGTTTTCCGGGGTGAAATGGGTTGATGTGGTCTGACAGGCAAAAACAAAGCGCGTTGCCCTAATTATAACGATATTCGGCATGAATGATGTCATACGCAAAGGATTACAGTGTTCAGATTGACCCTTGTAACGAATCGCGCTAGAATGGTTGCAGCCGTGCGTGCAATTTTTTACTCTGGAGGAGTTATGTCTCAAGACTTGTTCGACGCCATGCGTCAATCGATTATAGATGGTGACCCTGAGCAGGCCGCTGCGTTGGTCCAGCAGGCCATTGCCCAGGGTCTTGACCCGCTGGTTGCTCTTAACCAAGGCTTTGTGCCGGGCGTAAATTACGTGGGCGAGCAATTTGCCCAAGGGGAGATGTTCTTGCCCGAGCTAGTGGTCGCTGGCGAAGCGATGAAAGCCGCCGTGGCCGTGTTAGAGCCGGAATTTGCCAAGCGTGGCACCGAACGCCAAATTTTGGGGAAAGTGGTGATTGGCACGATTGAAGGTGATATTCACGAAATCGGTAAAACCTTGGTGGCGACCATGCTTTCGGCCAGTGGTTTCCAGGTTTATGATTTGGGCGTGGATGTGCCGGTGATGACTTTCGTTGAGAAAGCGCGCGAAGTCAACGCCGATATTATTGCGATTAGCGCCTTGCTGACGACCACGATGGTGCGCCAAAAAGATGTGATTGAAGCCTTGCAAGATAGCAATGTCTCGGCCAAAGTAATGGTGGGAGGCGCACCTGTCACACAGGGTTGGGCGCAGGAAATCGGCGCGCACGGTTATAGTGAGGACGCGGTGGGGGCGGTGGCGGTGGCCAAACGGTTGATGGGGTTGGCATAGGAGGCCGTATGGCAGGCATTCTCAAGGCGGTGGCCAATCCCAAACTGAGCCTGAATCTGTTCACTCCTGAAGAAGTGCAGCGGATTCATCAGGCCACTCTGGAAGTCATCGAAACGGTGGGGGTGCGTTTTCCTTCGCGGCGTGCGCAGGAGATTTGGGCGGCGCATGGGGCGCACGTGGATGCCAAAACGGGCATTGTCAAAGCCCCCGCGCACCTGATTGAAGCGGCGCTCAAGCAGGCTCCTGCCATGTACACCCTCGCCGCGCGTGACGCAACGCAGGATTTGCCGCTGGATGGCAAACATGTCTGGGTTGGCACCGATGGCTGCGGTGTGGAAATCATTGACTTGTACAGCGGTGAGCGCCGGCGTTCTCGCTTGCAAGATGTGGAGGAGATTGCCCGTGTGGCCGATGCGCTGGAGCAGGTGGCTTTTCATTGGGTGGCGCTTTCTGCGCAAGATAAACCTGCGCATACGCGCGGCCTGCATGAAATTGCCGCCGTTTGGCGCAACTCGACCAAGCACGTGCAAACCGAGAGCATTTACAACGAAAGCGAAGCCAAGGCCGCTGTTGAGATGGCCACCGTTTTGGTCGGCAGCCGTGAAGCCTTGCGTCAACGGCCTGTCCTTTCGCTGATGCAATGCACCGCGCCTCCCCTGGGGCATGATGCTGGCAGCCTGGATGCTGCGCTGATTGGCGCGCAGGCTGGTCTGCCGGTTGGGTTTATGACCATGTCCGCCTGCCTGACGACCGGTCCGGCAACTCTGGCCGGTAATTTGGTGGTGGGCAATGCCGAGGTCATTTCGGCTACCGCGCTCATTCAGTTGGCCTATCCGGGGGCGCCGGTTTTTTATGCCGCAGCACAAACCGCTTCCGATTTGCGCACCGGCGCATATACCGGGGGCGGGCCGGAAGATTTTCTGTTCGGCGCAGCCGGTGGTGTGCTGGCCGATTTTTACAATATCCCCATTTCGATGGGTTCCTTTGCCACCGGTGCCAAAGAGCCAAACTGGCAGGCTGGCTTAGAAAACACCTTCTCAACCTTTATGGCTTCGATTGTCGTTTCAGACATGTTGCTTGGGGTGGGTTTTCTGCACGGCAGCCGCATTTGGTCCTATGAGCAAATGCTGATGGATTGTGAAATTTATGAAATCGTGCGCCGTGTGCTGGCAGGCATTGAAGTCAATTCAGAAACACTGGCCTTGCAGGCCATCCGCGAGGTGGGACCGGGCGGAAACTTTTTGAAGCATAAGCACACCCGCGCGCACATGCGCGAGATTTTTGTGCCAGAATATCTCGACCGCCGCCCCTATAACGTGTGGGAAGAGAAGAAAGACGGTCCGCGCGATTGGGCGCGTCAGAAAGCCCGTCATCTGCTCGAAACCCATCAGCCCGACCCGCTGGACCCGGCCATTGTGCGCGAATTCGAGCGAATTATCGCCGCACAAGAAAGATAGGCGCGTTTCTCGTTGATACACCAAAGAAGGCCCCCATGAAACCTGATTTCAAACTCCTCGCCCCCGACTTGGTCAACCGCATTCTTGACGAGGCGTTTCACCTGCTGCGTGAGACCGGCGTAAAAGTGCAGCTACCCGCCGCCCGTCAACTGCTGGCCGAAGCCGGAGCAGATGTCAACGAAACGACCGAGGTGGTGAAACTTTCCGAAGCGCTCATCCGCCGGGCCGTTTCCAGTGTGCCGCGTGAATTTTTCCTGTACAACCGGCAGGGGCAGCCCTCGGTTCGCTATGGCGGTGATACAGTCCAGTTTGACCCCGGTTCTTCTGGGGTACATTACCTAGACCCGGATACGCTGGAACACATTCCTTCTGAAACGCCCCATTTGGTGCGCGTCTTGCAAGTGGCTGAAAGCCTGCCTGCATACGATGCCGTCTCAACTTCGGTGGTGTGCAACGAAGTGCCGAAGTCTATGGGCGATTGGTATCGGCTGTATCTGGTGTTGCTCTACACCACCAAACCAATCGTCACCGGAGCCTTTTCAGCGCAAACGACCGGTGTAATGATAGATATGCTGGCGCTGTATGCCGGGGGGCGCGCCTCGTTGGCGCAGAAACCGCTGGCAGTGTTTGATGTCTGCCCAACGCCTCCCCTGATTTGGAGCAAATTTGGCTGCCAAAACCTAATAGATTTGGCACGAGCGGGCGTTCCGGCAGAGATGATTTCCATGCCGCTGGCCGGGGCGGGAGCACCGGTCACCATTCTTGGTTCGGTGGTTCAGCATGCCGCCGAGAGTCTGGCGGGTGCTGTGATTCACCAATTGGCTCAGCCGGGCGCGCCCTTGGTGTGGGGTGGCGCACCTGCTATCTTTGACATGCGCCAGGGAACAACCCCGATGGGCGCGGTGGAAACTGCCATGATTGACGCCTGTTATGCGCAGGTGGGGAAAACGCTGGGATTTCCTACGCACACGTATCTTGGTGCGACAGATGGCAAAATTGCCGACTATCAGGCCGGCCTAGAGAGCGGTGTTTCGGCCATGATTGGGGCCTTGGCTGGTATCAACATGATTTCCGGGGCCGGCATGCTCGATTTCCTGGCTTGCATCAGCCCCGAAAAACTGGTGCTTGATGCCGAAGCCATTGGTATGGCCAAGCGCATGGCGCGCGGCGTACAGGCCCTCAGCGATACCCTGGCGATTGAGATGTTCGCCGGGATTGAATTTAAGGCGGATTTTTTGAAAAAGAAAGAGACCCGCGCCTTGTTTTCGAAAGAACAATACCTGCCCTCGCGCGTGATTGACCGCGCTTCGATTCGCGCTTGGCAGGATGCCGGTGCGTTAGATGCCTGGCAGCGCGCCAAAGCAGAAACACAAAATATTCTGGCTGCCTACCGGCGCCCTGTGCAGCCAGAACCGGAAAAGGAATTGTTCGAAATGGTCTCTCGCTTGGCGCGCGAAGCGGGGATGGAGAAATTGCCCCCGCTGGAGCTGTGAGTTAGGTTAGCAGCCCTTCCCATTGCGTCAATTTTTCATCCATCTCGCGCTGAACCCGCTCGTACTCTCGTCCCAGTTGTGCTACTTTGGCCGGGTCGGCGGGCGGGTTTTCCAATTTTCGGGTCAAGTCAGCCAGTTCTGCTTCGAGCCGAGCAATAGCGTTTTCCAGCTCTTGCAACTGCGCTTTTTTCTTCCTTTGCTCTTTCCCAATGGCGGTGCGCTGCTCTAAAGGACGCGCTGGCGTGGGCTTGCGCGCCTGCAATTCGGCTGCTTCGGCAGCAGCCAGCCGCTCTCGCTCTTCTTTCATCTGACTGTATGTGCCTTTGAAGATGGATAGTTCGCTTCCCTCAGGGTTGATTTCCCAAATTTGGGTTGCCAGTGCGTCCACCAAGTAACGGTCGTGTGTGACCAGCAAAATCGTGCCAGGATAAGCCTCCAGCACTTCTTCCAAAATTTCTTGGGATGGGATATCCAAGTGATTGGTTGGCTCATCCAGCAGCAGTAGGTTGGTATCTGCGAGCGCTAATTTTGCCAGTGCTAGGCGTCCGCGCTCACCGCCAGATAGTACCTCCACTTTTTTGAAGGCATCATCCCCACTGAACAGAAACTTACCCAAGTATTGTCGTGCTTCCGCAGGCAGCATGTGTGGTGCAGCGGTTTGAATTTCTTCGATAAGAGTGTTTTGCGGATTCAGTCCCTCGTGTGCCTGGGCAAAATAGCCAATCTGCAAACTGGCGCCAAGCAGGACTTCACCTTCCAGCGGTGGAATTTGCCCCAAAATCGTCTTGAGAAAAGTAGATTTGCCTGCTCCGTTGGGGCCAATCAGCGCAGCGCATTCGGTGCGCCGCAATTCGATGTCGGGCGCACGGAAAAGCGGACGTCCTGGCCAACCAACCAAGAGGTCGCGCGTGCGCAAGACCAGTTCACCAGAGCGTTTTTGGGCGCTTAAGCGCAGATGCAGTTGGGGTGGGCGGTTATCGGGCAGACGTAAGGCACGCACACGCCGCTCTGCTTCTTCCACACTGAAGGGGCTGGTGCTGGTTTCCACATCGAGTTGCGACCAATTGCTGTTCAGCACAGCCTCCAGTCCGACTTGTTCAATCGCCTGTACGATGCGCGTCAGACGGCGCAGTTTGCCTTTTGCCTGCAAGGTGTTCTGCCCGGAGATGTTCTTCTTGATGTATTCCACTTCCTTGAGCAGTTTCTCTTTTTCGCTTTCGAACACCTGCAGACGGCGCTCCCAGCGCTCTTGTCGTTGGTTGAGATAGTGACTGTAGTTGCCGCGATATTCTTCTACGCCGGCAGCGGTCATCTCTAGAATGCCGTTGGCGGCTTTATCAAGAAAATACCGGTCGTGCGAGACAATCACCGCCGCGCCTTCCCATTGTGCTAGGTAGCCCTCCAGCCACTCGACGGCTTTCATATCAAGGTGATTGGTTGGCTCATCGAGCAGCAACACATCTGGCTCAGAAAGCAGTAACTGGGCCAAAAAAGCACGGGTGCGCTGTCCGCCGGAAAGATGTTCGAGAGGCAGCCCGTAATCGCTTTCGTCAAACCCCAGGCCGTTTAACACCTGGCGCATGCGGGTTGGGTAGGTGTATCCGCCACGCCGCTCGAAATCGTGCTGAAGCCGGCCATATCGTTCGAGAATGGCTTCTTCTCCCCCGGCCATTTCCCGCTCCAGGTGTGAGAGTTCTGCTTGCAAGGCGATTAAATCGGCAAAGACCGCTTCGCAGGCGGCCCAAAGCGTTCCAGACATGTTGAAGTCGGCTTCCTGTGGCAAATACCCGATGCGGATGCCCTTGGCGCGATGTACTTTACCGGAGGAGGGTTCATCCACCCCGGCTAAAATGCGCAAGAGGGAGGTTTTACCAATGCCATTCGGGCCAACAATACCGAGCCGCGCGCCTTTGGCGATGCTGAAAGTGAGGTTGCTAAAAATATCGGTGTGACCGTAGGATTTGGTCAGGTTGTTGACAGTAATTAATGACACAGTTCTTCCGTTTCGGTGTGCGAATCGTTTTGCAAGGTGAATTATAACCGCCCGCTTGTCGAATCCTTTATACCAAGCGCGCTGCTCGAGCGAATATGAAGCATTGAATCGCGTTTGTTGTATACTGATTACAGCAGCTTTTTCATCATCGCCTAGGAGGAGTGTTATGGACTTTGGTCTTACCGAGGAGCAGCGTTTGTGGCAAAAAACGGTTCACGACTTTGTAGCGGCGGAAGTGCAACCCCGCGCTCAGGAAACGGATGAAACCGGTGAATTTCATTGGCCGGCCGTCCGCAAGATGGGTCCGCTTGGCTTGTTGGGCCTGAATATACCGGAAGCCTATGGCGGCGCCGGGGTAGATGCCATCAGCGCGGCCATTGCCATTGAAGAGTTGGGCTGGGCATGCGGCTCAACAGCCTTGGCGGTTGCGGCCCATAACGGGTTAGGAACCACCCCCCTGGTTTTGTATGGTTCAGAAGCGCTGAAGCGCAAATGGTTGCCGCTGGTAGCTAGTGGTAAGGGGAAATTAGGCGCGCTAGCGCTGACCGAACCCGGCGCAGGCTCCGATTTGCAGGGCATTCAAACCCGCGCTGTTAAGGATGGCAATGAATGGGTGCTTAACGGCGCAAAAATGTGGTGTACCAATGCCCTGATTGCTGAATATATTATCACCCTGGTCCGCACCGATGGGGCAGGCGGCTCGCGCTCCTTGAGCATGATTCTTGTTCCTACCGACACGCCGGGCCTAAAAATCGGCCCGCCGGAAAAGAAAATGGGCCTCAAAGGTTCGCCTACCAGCGCTGTGACCTATGATAACGTGCGCGTCCCGCTTGATAACCTGGTGGGGGAGGAAGGCCGGGGTTTGCAGCAAACCCTGGCAACTCTCGATGGTGGACGAATTAGCATTGGTGCGATTTCGCTTGGCCTGGCACGTGCTGCATTTGAGAGTGCCGTTGATTACGCTAAACAACGACACGCGTTTGGGGCGCCCATTGCCAGCTTTCAGGCCATTCAGTGGATGCTGGCAGATGCTGCTACCGAAATGGCGGCTGCTCGCTACCTGCTGTATTACGCTGCTTGGCGTAAAGAACAAGGTTTGCCATATACCCAAGAAGCGGCCATGGCCAAACTGTTTGCCAGCGAAATGGGCGAACGTGTTTGCCGCAACGCCATGCAGGTGTTTGGCGGCTATGGCTATAGCCGGGCCTACCCGGTGGAGCGCATGTATCGCGATGCACGGCTGATGACCATCGGCGAAGGAACGAGCGAAATTCAGCGGATGGTGATTGCTCGACATGTGCTGCGAGAGCGTTGAAAAACCACTCTATAACCCATAGGAGGCCAAGTATGGAGGTTTTGGAGTCTGGGCAGGGAGAGCTCATTCAACCTTTCGACTTGGATGAGTTCCGCGAATGGAACCGTACTCGTAAGACCCGCAAATTGGTCGAAAAAGTGATGACGGAGCAAGAAGCCATTGCGCAATTTGTCCAGGATGGTTGCTACATCGGCACGGAATTGTACGGCACGGTGCGCTGCCCGATGTCCTTGGCGCGGGAGGTTGTGCGCCAAGGACGCAAGAATTTGCGCGTTTGTGGGCAGGGCGTGCTGGAATTGGACCTGTGGCTGGCGGCGGGTCTGGTCAAAAAACTGGATATTACCTACATTGGCTTGGAAGTGTATGGCACCTCGTCGTGTCTGCGGCGGGCGGTGGAATCGGGACAGGTGGAAACCTGTGTGGAATGGTCGAACGCTGCCATCTCGTGGCGTATGAAAGCAGCCGCTATGGGCGTGCCCTTTCTTCCCACCCGTTCTATGCTTGGCACCGATTTGTTGAAATACAGCGCCGCCAAAGTGGTGCAAGACCCGTTTACAGGCCTTAAAGTTGCCTTGCTGCCAGCGCTGATTTTGGATGTGGCCCTCATTCACGTGCATCGCGCCGACAAATTCGGGAATTGTCAGATAGACGGCATCAGCGGCTTTGCCCTGGAAATGGCACGTGCGAGCAAACGGCTGATTGTTAGCACCGAGCAAATTATCCCCACAGAAGAAATTCGCCGTGCGCCCGACCGCACTGCCATTCCGTATTACCTGGTAGATGCAGTGGTTCATGCCCCCTTTGGCTCTCATCCCGGCGAAATGGCATATCTCTACAGTCGTGATGAACCCGCCATTAAAGAATGGGTTGAAACCAGCAAAACAGCCGACGGCGCGCAGGACTATCTGCAAACTTGGGTGTATGGCTTGCCTACCCATGCGGTCTATTTAGAACGCGTTGGCCAGGAGCGCCTAGCGCAATGTGTTGCACGGCGCGAGCGGAGGCAGGCATGAGCGCACCGAATTACTCTAAAACCGAGTTGATGATTTGTGTGGCGGCGCGTTTGTTTGAAGATGGCGCCACTTGCTTCATCGGCACCGGCATCCCGATGTTAGCGGCGATGCTAGCCAGCAAGACCACTGCCCCCAACCTGGTGCCGGTTTTTGAGTTTGGCGGCACCGGCGCCATCCTAGAAGAATTGCCCCGTGCGGTAGGGGAGGCGCGTACCTTCCACAAAGGGCTTTCGGCATTAGGAATTTGTGACACAATGGAGAGCGCGCAGCGGGGGTTTGTGGATTATGGTTTTTTGGGCGGCGCACAAATTGACCCCTATGGCAACCTGAATACAGTGGTCATCGGCTCGCACGACCAGCCCCGTGCCCGCCTGCCGGGTAGTGGTGGCGGTAACGATGTGGGCAGTTTGTGCTGGCGGACGATTGCCATTGTGCAACATGACCTGCGCCGCTTTGTTCCTAAGGTGGATTTTGTTACCACGCCTGGCTATTTGACCGGCCCCGGCGCACGCGAAGCCGCCGGCTTGCCACGCGGCAGCGGCCCTATGGCGGTGGTTTCCACCCTGGCCTTGATGGATTACGACCCACACACTTGCCGCATGCGACTGAAAGCCTTGCATCCTGGCGTAACGGTAGAGGAAGTGCAGGCCAACACCGGCTTCGACTTGCTCCTTGCTGAACAGATTGGTGTCAATGCACCCCCCAGCGCCGAGGAATTGCGCTTACTGCGCCAAGAGATAGACCCAGAGCGCTTATACATCTAACAAAATACAAACCGTCCTCAAGACGGCTTGCCTTGGGGACGGGTTAAATCTCACCTAAATACAGAGTGGGCGCAAAGGGACTCGAACCCCTGACCTTCTCGGTGTAAACGAGACGCTCTGACCAACTGAGCTATGCGCCCGCGCGCCGAATTATACCCGAAATTTTTTAAATTGGCTGGTAAATTCGCAGCCCGCCAACATCCATTAACCGTCCGGCGAGATGGTTCTTGCGCACTTTTTGCAAGATAGAATCGTACAAAACAGAATCATGCCGTAGGCGTTTGAAAGCATGGCGCGAGAGCGCATCTGCGGCGCGGTTCTGGCGGCGTGGCAGCCATTCCCAGCGCAAGTTGGGAAATTGCGCTGCCAAGCGTTGCGCGCGCTCGTGCAGTGTCCGCACGGCCGGGCTGGAAACACCGGCCACGCCTTCCATCTGGTTAATTACGCTCTTGGCATCGCCACACACCAACACGCGTTCCTCGGTGACCCCCATGTCATGCAGCGCTTCCAAGCCTTCGACCAATGCCAAGTATTCCGCGATGTTTGAGTTGGCGTTGCGGCCGCGAGCAAACGTCCCATGTCCCTGGGCGATGACCCGTTTCCCTCGCAGGATACGCCAGCCGTAACACATAATGCCGGCGGGTGTCGGATGGTCATCGTTGGCGCTGCGGAACAGGCCATCAAATTCCAGTCGAAACATATCTGTCTCCTTGATTGGAATAAAATGCCAATCGGCAGCCATTAAGACTGCCGATTGGGAAGAGAAGCCGAGAGCAGACCCGTTGATACAGGCTGAACGTCGAATGAAATGGCGGGAAAGCATGCACTGCGAGATGGTCAGAAGCCACTACATTGCTCGATAGAAAATGTTTTTTTCTATCTTGCGTGTTTTTCACATCAAAGTCAATAGATATTTTGTAAAAATCCGATTAACAACGGATTTGTAATTTCGATTTGCATGTAGCGAATCTATATACTACACGATACAATACAGAGAAGATGAACCCCTACTCGCACTTGGCGATTGCCGCGCAACTCGAAGCAGAAATTCAGCCCGTAGATGTCTCCGATTACTATTGGGGTGCGGTTGCACCGGATGTGCGTTACGCTGCTGGAACCCGCCGGGCACAAACTCACATATCACCGGAAAGGGTTCTCTCTTTTTTTACAAAATACCCCCAGTTGCAATCGTTTACCCAGGGCTATTTGGTGCATATTCTGACCGACCTGCTTAAGTTCCGTGCTTTGCTCGAGCAGCGCATTTTGTTGTGGCCGCTCTGGTTGATATTTTCTGGCCGGGTTTCTACCATTTTGCTCGAAACGTATTATGTTGAAAAAATGCCTCGCCGATTTGATATATCCGGTGCGCCCAACCCGATTTTGCGAGAATTGGGAATTCCGGACGAGCATGCCTACGCTTTTGCCGAGACCCTGCGTCCGTTTGTGGCAGACCCCTCACCCCGCACAGCGCTGACCTTTTTACGTGTTTTGCGCCCTTCCAGCCGCCGTGTAGCACTTTATGCCCGCCTGGTCAACATGGCTGAACAATACCCGGCGCTCAAGTCTTTCGTTTTTCACCTGAGTCAGATGGATGCTCTCAATCGTCAAATGTTGGCTGCTTTGCGAAATGACACCATGCTACGGCAAGCAATCCTGACCCATTCTGGCTGATACGCTCTCCTTCTCAACCATCTTGTGGAGTATATCGGAGGCCCTTTGAACCAACCTCTCTATTTTCAATGGCAAAACGAATTTTTGCTTAAAACCATCTATCCTTTGCGTGAAGTCAAATTGTGCGATTTTTTGATTTACTTTGCAGAGATAGACATCTGGCAAGCCTATAAAGACAAGACTCCTGCGGAATTGGGGGCGGATATTCGTGCCTATCATCAAACCCAGGCCGCTTTGGTGCAGCAGGCCTTGCAGGAATACCAGATAGCCAAAGATTATTTTTTGAAGCCTGATGTGCGTGCAGACTATGTGGCATTGTTGGGCGATGTGGATGAAACAGAACTGAATAAAATCCATCAGTTACACGCGCAGTTTATTCAATTCCTGCCCTCCATGCGTGATGTGCGCAAAGAGAAATATTTTATCGGCCAATTCGAGCCGCAATGGGTGGAACGCAGAGCGGAAATTCGGCGGCTGATTGCTTCCAAAAAGCGCCGTATCGAAGAGTTGGGGGCAGACCATCCGCGCCGTTCGCAGGAACTAACCGAGTTGGATAGAATGTACTCGCTTAGCTTGCGCATGGTAGATGAGGAACTGATTCGTTTGCGTAAACTCATCAAAGCGCTGGAACGCATCTACGATCGCAAATTGCAACTGTTTGAGGCCCAAGAGAATGCCCGTCGGCGCAAAGACCAACTTATCCGCAAACTGCCCACCTACGAGACCAACCTGCGGCCTCTGGAAGCAAAATACGAAACCCTCTCTGCCGAACTAGAGCGGCTGAAATCTCCCCCCGATTATCGCCTGGCCGAACAGCATTTTCAAGAGACGGACCCTGCCGCGTTACTGGGCGAACATGCTGAGCCTCGCTTCTTAAAGCGCGTTGTCGAATTGCGCAAAGCGATGCTGGGGGAATACAGTTACGCCGGCAATAAGCCCCTGGCGTTGCGGAATCACCTGTTTAACTGGCAACAATTTCTAAAAGAACTCGAAAAAGAAGCCGCTACGCTAGAGGTCAATTTGCGCAATGCTGCTCCTGGCTGGTCGCGCCGCGCCGAAAGTGAAGCCCGTCTCAATGCCTTGCGTCAACACCTTTTGGTGTTTCTGCGAAGCGAAATCGCACAGCTGACCAATTTCCAAGCTGGTTTGTCGGCTATTAGCCGCCCACAAGCCGAAATCGAAAAAGAAATCAAGGCCAAAGAGCAGGAATTGCAAAAGGTGCATCAAAACTTGTCGGTGCTCTGTGCAGAACGCGACGCTCTGCAAAAAGAACTTGCCGAATCGGAAGCAATACTGGCGATTGATGAAACGGCTTGGCTGAGCGAGTACCAACCCTCTGGGGCAATTACTGCCAAGCAGATTGCGCGCGCCAAAGTGGAAGAATATCGCATGTCGCTCGAGCATAAAAATAGCCAGGAATTATTAGAGATGGTCGTTGAGCGTTTCTTGGCAGAGCCGGAACGCTTTCCGCTATGGCTCCAGTATATGGTGATTCATTTTTCAGGCATGCGTTATCGCAGTGCGCATGGTTCGTGGGCCAGCCCGCGCGATTTGTTGATTCGCTTGCATAGTGCAAAAATGGAAAAAGAACTGCAAGCCCTCTCCGATGAGGACATCCAAAAACGTTGCCAGGCCCGAATCGAGATGTACACGACCGCTCACCCCAACCGCCCTGGCCTGGCGGATGCCCCAGAAAAAACTTGGAAGGACAAACTGGCTTTACATTTGCAGGGAATCAAAGCCAATGGTCCTAAAACTCGCCGTGCGGCATTGCTTGCCCTGACAATTGACGAACGCCGCTATGAACTAGAGCAGATGAGCGAAGAGCAGGCGCTGGAAGAAATTGAGAGAATGAAAGACACTTTCCCAGCCTGGGCCTGGAAGGAAATTGTGGCGGTCACGCCCTTGCGTGTTAATCACGTCCAGGATTTGAATTGGGAAAAACTGACCCCCGCAGAAGAAGCACAAAAGAATGCCCGCGAATATGGTGAGTTGCGCGCTATTCTTGGCAAGTGGCGCGAAGAAAATATGGGCGCCTGGCGCGAAGAACACGCGCGTACTCACCGGTTGATTGTTAGCCGTGCGGTGTGCAATGAAACGGCTGAACACTGCCAGCACTTGCGCGGACACCATCCGCCTGGCGGCCTGACCGCCAAAGCGCCCTGGTATCTCAAGCACGAGCGCGAGAACAAACTGCCCGGCCAGCCGCGTCCCTATTTTGTCAAGCCCAAAAAACGTGAAGATTTCACCGTCGGCGCCAGCATTCTCTGGTTGCGCTTCGTTTCTGAAGAGTTTAGCCCTTGGCGGGTAGCCCGTCCAATTGCCACCAAAGACGGCGATACGCTGCTTGACCCCCAAGTGATTGGAAAGAGTGATTGGAAGTATACGACGACAGATATGGTCAAGCGCACCCGCACATTCTTGGATGCTGAAAAGAAGCAGGTAACGCAGGAGCAATGGCTGCGCTGGATTCATGAGGCGACCGTGGCCGCTGTGGGAGACACTGCTGAAGGCCCGGTGGTGCTGACTTTTGAGACCGCTTTGCCCGATGATGACCCAGGGCTCTCGTCAATTGGCCTATTTCGCATTTGGCTTTCGAATGCACTCTACATGGGAACAGAGGAGAATTACAACGGTTCTTTTGTCGGTTTTGTGCCAGAAGGCGATGTTCCCTATGCTCATCTGCGCGAAATGCTCGATTGGAACAAGATTCTACGTCGCGAGGTGATGTCGCCTGAGGCATGGCAAGCCTACCAAGAGAAATACTTGCCGATACGCTAAAAGAAAAGGGCTGGTCAACCAGCCCTTTTTTGTTGTGCGCTGTTTAAGAGAGATTGAGCGGTTTTGGATTGCCCTTTTCACACGCTTATCCTAGTCTTTTAACAATGTGCCGGTTAGGTCATAGGCCATACCGCCGGTGATTTTCACCCGCACCATCTGACCAATTTCGGCTTTGCCTTCGGCGAAAACCAGCCCATCAATCTCTGGGGCGTCGCGATACGAGCGGCCAATGGTCAGACCTTTGTCGTACCCTTCCACCAGTACGTCGAGCGTTTTGCCCACATAGGATTGATTGATTTGGAGGGAGATGTTCTGCTGAAGTTCCATCAGCCGCTCCCAGCGTTCCTGTTTGACTGCGGCGGGGATTGGGTCGCCGAGGCTCTCGCTGCTGGTGCCTGGCTCAAAGGAGAACTGAAATGCCCCTACTCGGTCGAAACGAATTTCTTGGACGAAGTCGAGCAAGGCTTGAAATTCTTCTTCCGTTTCACCAGGATACCCCACGATGAAGGTGGTGCGAATGGCCAGTTCTGGCATGGCGGAACGCATTTTGGCCAGGGTTTTGTGTACCCAGTCAATGTTTGAGGGGCGTTTCATCCGGTAAAGCGTTTTGGGATGCGCGTGTTGCAGCGGAATGTCGAGATAGGGCAAGATTTGCCGGTGGGAAGCCATGACTTCAATCAACCGGTCGGTGACGTAGCCGGGATAGGCATACATGACCCGAATCCAATCCATCTCTGGAACGGCCTGGACTAGGTTTTCAAGCAAGGTCGCCAAGCCATCTTTCATTCCCAAATCATGCCCGTAATCGGTGGTGTCTTGCGCAATCAGAATCAGTTCGCGCACGCCCATTGCGCGCAGTTGCCGCGCTTCGTGCAAAATGGTCTCTAAGGGGCGGCTGACTGCGGTTCCCTTGATGAGCGGAATGGCGCAAAAGGCACAGGGGCGGCGACACCCATCGGCCACCTTGAGGTAGGCGCTGGCTCCGGCAACACTGGCGCGGATGGTGTCGCGTTCGTCGCTTCCGACGGTAGGTGCTTCTGGCAAATGGTAGAGTGGTTCGGGATGGGGTTTGGCGCGCAATTGGCTGACGACTTGTACAATGTCCATCCAGCGGCGTGTGCCGAGGATGCCATCTATGCCAGGAACTTGCTGGGCGACTTGCACGCCGTATCGTTGCGTTAGGCAGCCTGCTGCAATCAAGAGTTGCCCATTGCGCTTTTGGGCGGCTAATTCTTTGAGGGTGTTGAGCGATTCTTCTTTGGCCGGGCCAATGAAGCCGCAGGTATTCACAATCAGCACGCCGGCTTTGCGGGCATTTTCAACCGGCTGATAACCATCCTGGATGAGCAATTGCGCCATAGAATCGGAATCAACCGTGTTTTTGGCGCAGCCCAGGGAGATGAGGTGGAAGGTTTTGTGGCTCATACCAATAAGTTCCTTTTTGTTTACTGGTTGTTGCGGTGTGAAGCAGGCCGCAGGGGCATTCTCTTGTGCTAGCCTGGAGAGCGTGTTTGCGGCATTGTGTGCCGGTAGTTTTAGCGGATAGGGGTTGGCGTGTCCGTAATCACTGGCGTTCGGGTGGCTGTGGGGGTCGGTGAGCGGCGGGGTGTAGCCGTGCCGGTTGGGCTGGGGGTTGGGGTAGGAGTTTCAACACCGTTCAGGGTGTAGATGCGGTTGACGACTTCGCCAAAGCTGCCCAAGACCCCTAAGTTTTGCTGGTTATAGATGATTTGCAGGGCGGCACCCGAACCGGTTAATACTTCGATGCGTTCACGGCCCTCAAAGGTCAGTGCTGCGCCCGGCACAACGCGCCCTTCCTGTTCAACTTTTCCGTCTACAATCACTTTTAGGTACGTACGCTCGACAACCAAGACCGTGACCTGTACCCCTGGTGCAGGCACAAATTCGATGAGGGGAGTAGCGGTCGGTGGCAGCGATTCGGGTGGGGCATCGGTAGGGGCAAGCGTCCCAAGTTCTGGAATGCTGGTTGGCAGTATCTCGGTCGTGGGTGTTTCTATGCCCACCGGTGAGGCTAGCAACACTTCGGAGATGGAGGGCCCTTCTGTGGCCGTAGGCTCCAACCCGTTGCGGTTGATGGGGATTAGGCGCGCTGCGCCCCAAATGGCCAGGCCAAGCAAGAGTAAGACCATGCCGCCCCCAAAGAGCAAATCAGCGCTTAGGAAGTGTCTGAGCCACAACGGAATGACGGGAGTAGAGCGCCGTTGGCGTGGGGGAATGGCTGGTTGGCGTTCCTCGCGGCGTGCTTGTAAACCGTCGGCAAAGCGCAGCAAGAGGGCTTCCGCGTCTAAATCGAGGAATCTGGCGTAGGCGCTTAGCAAGCCGCGCGCTTGTACGGGAGAGGGCAGGTCGTCAAAGTCACCTGCTTCGATTTTTTCCAGGTGATGACGCCGCACACGGGTATGTCGCTCAATTTCGTCCAGAGTCAGGCTAAGCAATTCGCGCCGTTCACGTAAAATTTTTCCAATTTCCTCAAAAATCAATTGGGATGGCGAGGGCGCTCCAGCAGTACCTTGAGACCGCTGGTTGACTGTTTCGGGTTCGCTCGGTTCCGGTTGTGCGGGTAATGCGGCGCTGGCGAGGGTTGGGGAGGGGACCTCGGCTGCCGGTGTGGTGGGCAGGCTCGGTGTTGGTTCTGCCTGGGGCGCGGAATCGGCCGGGGTGCCGGTTAGCGCTTCGAGGTTCACCCCTAAATACTCTGCATATAACCGCAAAAACCCGCGTGCTTGCACGGGGGAAGGAATGGCTGTCAGGTCATCCGATTCGAGCGCTTCCAGATAATACGACCGGATGCGGGTGGCCTGGACGGCTTGTTTGATGGTCAGCTTGCGGGCTTCACGCGCTTGTTTGAGTTGTTCGCCAATGCTTGCCATTTGCTTTAAGAAAACATCACCGACCGGCGCCGCAGGGGTGTGGTCGGTGATGTTTCGTTTTCATGAGAGGGATTAGGCGGGTTCTGCGGCGGCTTCTGCTTGGGCAGCCGGAGCGGTTTTGAGCGTGGGGTCGGCTTCGCCTTCACGGAAGACGACGACTTTCAACTCAGGCACCAAGTCCATCGTCAAGCGGACATGCACAACGTGTTCACCCAGTGTGCGGATGGGTTGCATATCAATTTGTTGGCGTTTGATTTCGATGTTGGTGCGGGTTTTGATGGCGTTGGCAACATTTTCGGCAGTGATGGAGCCGTACAGTTTGCCGGTTTCGCCTGCTTTGGCGGGGAAGCCAAGCGCGAGACCATTCAGAACCTGGGCGATGGCGCTCATTTCCTGGTTGAGCGCAGCGCGTTGTTTGACGGCTTCTTCGCGGATTTTTTCGGCTTGCTTGAGGGCGTTGGGCGTAGCAAGCACAGCCAACCCCTGCGGCAACAGGTAGTTGCGCCCGTAGCCATCGGCGACTTTTTTGACATCGCCTGCACGGCCAAGTTTATAGACGTCTTTGATGAGCAAAACTTTCATTTGGTTTCAAGCCCTTTCTGGGAGTTAAAAGGTGTTTGGAGCGAAGGGTACGACGCTCCAACGCGTCATTTTACCAGAGAGGGCCAGATGCGTCAACGCGAAATTTCGTTGACCGGGTTAACGCCATCCCAGGCTTCGACAATCTGGCCGTTTTTGGTCAGCCAGCCATCATATTCTTTGCCATTGCCGCTCGCAATCCAGCCATCCATGACGAACGGCAGGGTAGGGTCATCGGCTGGAATCCAGACCCCGTTGTACCGGCGGGCAATGTGCAGATGGGCTGCTATGGTAAAGCCTCCTTCGCAAGAGGGGTGGCCAATTTTGTCGCCAGGTTGGACCAGGCTGCCGGCGGCAATTCTATCGCGTGTGGCGATGTGCAGATAGAGAATGACCCATCCGGTTTGTTCTAGCCCGTCCTGGTCGAGTTCTTGTAGTACCGAGCCATCTGCAGAACGTAGGATGCGGCCAGGGGCGACAGCCCGTACCCAGGCGTCGGTTTCGCTGCAGCCAATCGGCCCGCCTGGGGGGGCGAAGTCGAGCGCTGCCCAGCCCGAGCCGCTGCCCCAGCCGCCATGTGGTCCGCCGGTGAATTGCCAGATTTCTCCGCTGGCAAAGGGTAGAATGAGCGTGGGCTGTGTCAGATTGGCCGGCAGGAGTGGTTCGATAGCCCAATCAAAGGGATAGCCGAACAGGCGGCTGTATGTGGCAAAGAAGCCGTTCGGGCCGGTATTGAGTTGCCAGGCGTTTAGGTCATCGAGGTAGGCGAACAAATTTTGCAGTGCGGCTGTGCCGGGGTTGATGCCGGGCTGGGCGATGATTTGGGTGCCATCGGCGAGGGTGAAAGCCTGTAGTTTACCTTCACGCCAACGATAAAAGCCTTGGTTGAGTTTATCGGCGCTCCAGGCTAGTTGACGGTATAGGCCAACCCAATAGTTGTCAATATAGCCAATTGGGTAATCGTGTGTGGATGGGGCTGGGTTGGGGTTGGTAAGCCATTGGGCACGGTATTCAAGCAGGGCCAGCAAGACGCGTGGGTTGACGGAGTAGTCGCGGGCAACTCTTTCTACAATTTGGGCGCCGCTCAGTATCACTCCATCTACGTCTTGCGTGTAGTAAGCAAGGTAGCCGCCCTGGGAGTTGACGTAGGTTTGCACATTTAGCAGGCTGCTGAGGGGGCCATACACCAATTCAGAATCTGGCAAAATTTTGAAATAGTCGGAGGTGATGCGTTGGGCGTTGGCGGCAGTTTGTGGGCTGGCTGTGGGGGTGACGGGGATGAGAATTTGGTCACCTGGGTAAATAATCACGTCGTATCCGAAGCCATTGGCCGCAAGCAGCTCTTCGACCGTGATTCCGTATTGTGCTGCAATCGAGCCGGGGTATTCACCGGGTTGCACGATGTGGGTGAACGGGCCAGGCGTGGCGGTGGCAGGTAAGGTTTGTGTGTGGACGGCCGGGGTAAACGTTGGCAAGATTTGCGGAACGTTGGGTGTTGGTGTAGGGGCAAGGCTGCCGGGCAGGCGGGTGGGCGGTAGGTATGTTAGGATGGCGGGGGGGGCGCCGGTGGGTAAGGCTGGGTTCTCTAGCGGAGCGGGCAGGGCAGGAGGCGTGTAGTTGGTATCAATCGGCGCGGCACGGGTGCAGGCGACCAGCGTAAAGAGCAAGAAGAGGAGAGATACGGGTGAAAGTTGACGCATGGGCTGATTGTACCAAGAATGCAACCGTCCCGAAGGCCATCTACCTTCGGGACGGTTGCTTGCCCCACCTGTGCTAGCGCAGGATGCTTGTGCCGTGAATGTATTCTTCGAGGTTTTCAATATAGCTTTTCTGGTCAGAGATGATAGAGTGGACAACATCGCCAATGGAGATGAGGCCGGTCAGGTGTTCTTGTTCTACGACCGGCAGGTGGCGAATGTGATATTTGGTCATTAATTCCATGCACTGTTCAACGGTTGTGGCCGGTGTGACGGTGACCATCTCGCGGGTCATAATGTCACCTACGGGGGTCTTTTTGGATTCTAGCCCCTTGAGAATGATTTTGCGGGCGTAGTCACGTTCGGAAAAAATGCCAACGTACCGGTCGCCTTCGGTCACGAGAACCGCACCGATGTTGTGTTCGGCCATTACTTCTAGGGCGCGAAAGACGGTATCGGTTGAGGCAACTGAAATGATGGGTTTGCCTTCTTTTTTCTTTAGAATATCTCGGACGGTGGGCATGGCTCGGTTTCCTTTCTTCGGCAGGGATCAGGGTAGAGGGGAGGTTTGCGTGCCTGAATTGTATCAATTTTACGACATTTTGGTTTATCTTGAACCAGGAAATTTGTGCGAAATTTTGTCAAATTTCACCGGTTCTGCTCTCGGCGCCAATCTTGGGATGGGTGTCTGCCGGCTCAACCACCCCAGGGCATTTCTGCATATTGTTCGAAGGCTTGGTCGTGCAGACGCTTAAAGAGCCGTTCATGGCCGGCTTCCCAATGTGCCAGCATCTCTAGTACGTTTTGGGCTTCACCCTGTGCGTGGGCAGCCATGTGAGCGTAAAATTCGGCGAAATCCCGTTCGATTAGATAGGCCATGCGCAAAACCGGCAGGTCGGAGACCATTGCTTCATTGACAACCAGTTCAATCTGTTCGCTTTCGGCGCGTTCGGCAAAGAATTGGGTGGGCGGCAAGTCGGGATATTCGGCGCTGACGCCGGCGTTGAGGGCGGCAATTTGTGCCGCCAGGAAGTCAATGTGTTTTTGCTCTTCTTCTGCTATTGCGCGGAAGGCTCCTGCGGCGGCAGCGTTTTGTAAGCGGTTGGCGTTTTCCCAAAAGAAGCGTTTGCCTTCGTATTCCCGTTCGAGGGCGTATTCGAGAATTTTTGCAATGTCCATGTTTTACTCCGTTCGTGGCTCAATTTGTGTGGCTGGGGCACGGGCGTAGTGGCAAGGTGAAGATGAAGGCAGTGCCTTGGCCTTCTTCGGATTCGACACGAATGCTTCCACCGGCACCATCCACAATCCGTTTGACGATTGCCAGCCCTAAACCGGTGCCGCACACCGGCAAGGCTTTGGCGTTGCTGGCGCGAAAAAATTCCTGGAACAACTGTCTTTGCTCGGAGGCCGGAATCCCGATGCCGGTATCGCGCACTTCTCCTACAATCTGGTCGCCTTCTAGGCGCAGGCGAGCGGTCACTTTGCCGCCCTCTGGGGTGTATTTGATGGCGTTACTGAGCAGGTTTTCCCATAAACTTTTGAGTTGTTTGGGGGAGCTTTTCACTGCTGGAAGACCGGCCTGGATTTCCAGCGTGAGATTGAGATGCTTTTGGGTTGCTTCGTTTTCTAATTCACTGACTACCTGCTGCAGAATCTGTTCTACGTGGACAGGGACGGCTTCGGTGGTGGTGCTGATGCTTTGTAGGCGTCCTAATTCAATCAGGTCGCCAAGTCGTTTCTTTTCTTCTTCTAACCGCCGAATGCATTTTTGTAGGATGTCTTTGTGCTGTTCTGGCGTAAGGTATTCTTCTAACATCAGTTGCAAGTAAGACTGGATGGCCGAAAGCGGAGCTTGTAGTTCATGTGTCATCAGCCGAAAGAAGAGTTGTTTGGCTTTATCGAGTTCTTCTAGGTGTTTTTTTTCTTCGGCTAGGCGGCGTGCTTCGGCTTCGGCGGCTTGCAAGCGCTGGGACTCCAGCATCAGCCGGCGATGTTCTATTCCTTGTTGAACGGCCAGGGTCAGTTCATCTACCGAAAATGGTTTGGTCAAAAAATCATACGCGCCTTGTTTGATCGCACGAATGGCTAACTCGACGGTGGCGTAGCCGGTGATGATAATGCAGACGATATTGGGGTCATGGGCATGCATGGCTGGAATCAGGTCAATACCACTGCTATCGGGCATCATCACATCCAGAAGGACCAGGCCATACTCATTTTGGCGTACTTTTTCAAGGCCTTGCTGTCCTGAGCTGGCCGATTCTACCCAAAAGCCCTGGGGTTGTAACGCGCGTTTGATGGCTTCACAAATGTTGGCTTCGTCATCAATGACCAGAATGGGCGGTGATGTATTCATGTTTTCACCCAATCATCTGACCGTTTTTTGCCGCGTAGGAGGCCGTGCCGAAGGCTGATTCGGTTTTGGGAAGTTTCACCGGTAGTTGGATGGTGAAAGTTGTTCCCTGACCAACCTGACTTTTGACCTGAATTTGTCCGCGGTGCATTTTGACAATCCCATAAGAAATTGCCAATCCTAGGCCGGTGCCTTTTCCGATGGGTTTGGTGGTGAAAAAGGGGGTAAATAGTTTGCCCAGGTTTTCAGGTGGGATGCCTACACCGGTATCTTGAATTTCAATCGTCACCTTGTCTGCCGATTCGTGCCGTGTGCGGATGGTGAGCGTGCCGCCGTTGGGCATTGCCTCTACGGCATTCGTTAGGATATTCAGGAATACTTGCCGCAATTGGGCCGAGTCGCCTTCGATGAGCGGCAAAGTGCGGTCAAAGTCGGTCACAATGGGGATGGTGACGGTTTTGATACGACGCGGCGCCATCTCAACCAATTCCTGCAGCAAGGCATTAACATCGGTAGGATGGGCAATCACTTGGTGCTGACGCGAGAAGTTAAGCAGGTCTGCCACAATCCGTTTGCAGCGTTTGGTTTCTTTGATAATCATGGCCAAATCGGCGCGACGCGCATCGTCTTCGGCGCATTCCCGTTCGGCGGATTCGGCATATAGCAAGATGGTGCCAAGAGGATTGTTCAGTTCATGTGCTACCCCCGCCGCCAGTTGGCCTAGCGAGGCCAGGTTTTCGGAATGAACCAATTGTTCCCGTGTGGCTTGCAGTGTATCGAGCATGGCATTAAATTCAGCCGCCAATTGACCAACTTCACCGCCATAAGACCCTGGCAGGCGCACATCAGTTTCACCCTGCGCCACACGTTTGCTAACCTGCGCCATCTCACGCAAGTTCTTGAGTGGGTCTGTGATGACGCGTGTTACCGGCGTTGCGAGTAGAAAGGTAGCCAAGACCATCACGAGCGCGGTGAGGGTAATTCTCTGTTCGACCTGGTCTAGTAAGCGTAAAAACCAGGCCTGTCGCACACCGACATATAGAATACCGACAATTTGACCGGCATGATTACGTAGCGGCTCGTAATGGGTGATGTAATTTTCTTTGACTACGAAGGCGGTGCCAACGTATTCCCGCCCTTGTTTGAGCACGACCTCGCCGACCTCTGCTGCCAGACGAGTGCCAACGGCGCGTTGCCCTGCGTCGTTCAAGACGTTAGTTGAGATGCGCAAGTCGCCCAGGAAAATCGTCACCGTATCTATTTGCGCCAAGGTTTTGATTTGGTCCACCAGTGCGAAATCGTTATTGAACAGGTGTAAAACCAACGCCAGTCCGTTGAGTTTCCCCGTTGTTTCTCGGATGGGCGCAATGCTTACAATTGCTAGGCCAGCGCTTCCTTCACGCGGGTCAAAGATGTTAGGGGCGGCTTTGGGAGTCTCTTGTAATTCGATGCGTGCCTGTTGGTCTAAATTCACCAGAGTTAACAGTTCGACGGGGATGATTTCAGTAGATGAAATGCTTTGGCCGGTTTCAAGTGCCGTGCGCACCACCGGCAAACTGCTCCAATTGCCGCCATGAATTAAGTCACTCTGACCATTCGGCGCTCCAACTTGTGCTGCCATGAGATTTCCCTTTTTATCCAGCACGGCTACCAGATATTGAATCTCAATCATCGGGTCGGTCAGTAGGACCGTGAAGTGGGTTTGGATGAGTTGGCGGGTATTCTCATCCCATTGTTCGGGATGCTGCAATCTAGCTTGAACAAATGTGTCATGAGCCAGTCGGTGTGCCAAACTGGCGGTGTGTCTGAGATTGGCTTGATAGATGGCTTGTGCCAAGAACGCATTGCGTGCGATACGTTCATTCATCGTTTCTGTCAGATAGTCATGGATAGTCCGTGAAATCACCCACGAACCGATGCCAATCGTGACCGCCGCCACCAGTGTAAAGGAAATCACCAGCGCCAAGTGGAAGGGAGCAGAGAATAACCTACGCAAAAACCGCCATACGGTGTTCATGGCTTAGCACGCCAGTAACTTCTGTACATGTTTGAGCAAGGTAGCCGGGGCAACTGGTTTGGTCAGAAAGGCTTGAACAGGGATGTAATCATCGCTTGGGAACAGTTCTGCATAGTCGGTATTTGCTATCGAAGTGACCATGATGATGGGGATAGAGCGCATGGTAGGGTCATCGTACATGCGTTGACTCAGTGAGACGCCATCTAAAACGCTATCCATGATGACATCCAGCACAATCAGGTCGGGTTTCTCTTCTCTGGCGCGCACAAAGCCTGCCTCACCGTTGCCAGCAGCCAGCACGGTGTGGCCTGCTTTTTCTAGCACAATCCGTGTGGTTTCAACGAAGTCTGGGTCGTCATCTACAATCAGAATTTTTGCCATTGGGTTTGCTCCTAGAGACAGGTTTATGCGGCCTCGACCCTGACCGCGCAAACCTTGAACGAAGGGATTTTTGAGATGGGGTCCAGCGCCGCTAGAGTGAGTTCGTTGGCGGATGCTTCGGGAAAGTGAAAATTGGCATAGACCATGCCCGGTGGAACGCGCTCAGTAATCCACGCAGCGGATTCAATCGAGCCGCGCCGGGAGGTTACCCGCACGCGCTTTTGACCCTCTGTGCCTATGGCAAGGAGACCAAGTTTTTCCGCGTCCAAGGGGTTGAGCTCAACTTGCGGCTGGTGGTAGATTTCGAGCAAGCCACTCGCGCGGCGCGAGAGTTCGCCGCCATGCCAGTGATATAACACCCGCCCGGTGGAGAGAATGAAAGGGTATTCCTCATCGGGGCGTTCGGTAGGTGGGAGGAAGTCAATCGGCATGAACTGCCCTTTGCCGCGCGCGAATCCTTTGGTGTGTAGAATGGGGGTGCCGGGATGTTCGGGGCTAGGACAAGGCCATTGCAGCGTTTCGCCGCGCTCGAGTCGGTCGTGCGTAATTCCGCCATACGATGGCGCCAGTGCGTTGATTTCGCGCAAAATATCGGCAGGGCTGGTGTAGTCCCAGGCGGCCCATGATGGGCTTTCGTCTCTTTCAGGTGTTTCACTGCGGGTGGGTGTTCCACTGTGCATGATGCGCTTGGCAATTTCGGTGATAATCTCCCAATCTTGCCGTGCTTGGCCTGGCGCTTCAATGGCTTTGCGCACGCGCTGCACGCGCCGCTCGGTGTTGGTGAAGGTGCCATCTTTTTCGGCGAAGGTTACGCCGGGCAGCAATACATCGGCATACGGCGAAGTTTCGGTGGGGAAAATTTCCTGCAAAACAATGAAATCGGCTTGTTGCAAGCAGTGACGGGTGTGGTTGGCATCTGCGTCAGACATGACCGGGTCTTCAGCCAGGATATATAAGGCGCGAATTTTTTTCTCTGCTATGCTCGGAATCATTTCGGTGACGGTCAGACCGACTTGGGGTGGTGGTGCGCTCCCCCAGGCTTGGGTGAACTTTTGGATGACTTCTGGGTGAGTGACGGGCTGGTAGGCCGGAAAGACGTTGGGCAGACCACCCATGTCACAGGCGCCTTGCACATTGTTCTGCCCGCGTAAGGGGTTTGTGCCTCCGCCGGGTTTGCCCATGTTGCCGAGCAGCATTTGCAAATTGGCCAGGCTCATTACGTTGCGCACACCCACGATGTGCTGGGTGATGCCCATCGCCCAGATGGCGGTCATGGGCTTGCACTTGCCCATGATTTCTGCGGCTTGGTATAGTTGCTCAGGCGGTACGCCGGTGATTTGGCTGACTCGCTCTGGTGGATAGCGCTTGACCGTTTCTTGAAATTCCTCGAAACCCTCACAGCGTTCGGCAATAAAGTCTTTATCTTCCCAGCCATTTTGCAAGATGATGTACATCAACCCGTTGAGCAGCGCAATATCGGTGCCTGGGCGGTGGCGCAAGTGTAGGCCGCCGTACTGCGCTGTGGCAAATTTGGTGATTTCGATGCGGCGCGGGTCGGCCACAATCAGCCGCGCTCCACGCTGCTTGACCGCCTGTCGAATGCGCATGCCAATGACCGGGTGTTGTTCGGTGGTGTTTGAGCCAATGATGAAAATAGCGCGGGCTTGCTCGGTTATGTCGTCAATGGAGTTTGACATGGCGCCGGAGCCGAAGGAGGTCGCTAACCCTGCTACGGTGCTGGAGTGACAGAGCCGGGCACAGTGGTCAATGTTGTTGGTGCCAATCACCTGCCGTGCAAATTTATTCATCAGGTAATTTTCTTCGTTGGTACACTTGGCTGAAGCCAAAATACCGATGCTGTTGGGGCCAAAGGTATCGCGTATTGCGCGCAGCTTGTGCGCTGTAATCTCCAGCGCGGTATCCCAATCGGTTTCTACCCATTCCCAACCGGTTTCGCCTTTTTCTTCTTTCGTTTTTCCTTCGAGCAAGTAGCGTCGGACTCTTGGCTTGGTGAGTCGGTCGGGGTGATGGACGTAATCGTAGCCATATCGCCCTTTTACGCACAGCCAGCCATGGTTGGCGGGCGCATCCCACACGGAGTTGACCTTGACAATGCGGTTGTCTTTGATTTCTAGCTCTAATTGGCAACCTACCCCGCAGTATGAGCAAACGGTTCTGACCTTTTTTACCTGCCACGAACGTCCTTTGCCAACCGACATCTTGGGCAGCAGCGCGCCAACCGGACACACTGCCTCGCAACTGCCACAAAACTCACAAGGGCTGTCTTGCATGCTGCTATCGGCTCCAAAACCAATGTGCGTGTTAAAGCCGCGCAAGACCAAGCCAATCGCCTCGACTCCATTGGCGTAATTACAAGCGCGAACGCACAGACGGCACAGGACGCATTTGTTTCGGTCTACAACGATAAAGGGGTTAGAAGTATCTACCTCGTATCGGTGCTGAATGCCCTTAAAGCGCTCTCCGCTCACGTTGTATTCATACGCCAAGTCTTGTAAAACACAAGCACCGGCGACCTGACAGGTCATGCAATCAAGTGGGTGGTCAGAGAGCAAAAGTTCCAGGGAGAATTTGCGCGCCTCAAGCACTTTGGGGCTATGCGTGTGGATGACTAACCCTTCACTGACCGGGAATGTGCATGCGGGCTGTAACGAGCGCTGTTTTTCGATTTCAACCAGGCAAATCCGGCAGGCGCCCTCAGGTGGCAAGGCCGGATGATGGCACAAGGTAGGGATGCGAATCTTGGCTTGTTGCGCAGCCTGCAAGATGGTTTGACCACTTTCGGCCTGAATTTTCTTTCCATCTATGGTCAGGGTGACGGTTGCCATGTTTTCGGCTCCTTTTATCCTGCTTCCGAAGCAGCGGTTTGCTTGTGGGCGGGCTGAATTTCGATGGCGTTCAGGTTGCACACTTCATAACATACGCCACAGCGAATGCAGCGAATCTGGTCTATTGTGTGGGGCTCTTTCTTTTTGCCATCAATGGCCTGTTGTGGACAAGGCTTAATGCACAGTCCACATCCGGCGCAGTTTAGGGTATTGATTTCATAGCGAAACATGCCCTGACAGACCCCCGCCGGGCAAAATTTGTCCAAGATGTGCGATTCGTATTCGGCACGGAAAAAACGCAAAGCCGCCATGACGGGCCCCGGCGTTAGCTGTCCAAGCGCGCACAACGATGCCTCGCGCATGTTGCGCGCAATATATTCAATTTCGTCCAGGTCAGTTAAGGTTCCTTGCCCTAGCGCAATGCGGCTCAGAATTTCTAACATGCGTTGTCCACCCATGCGGCAGGGGATGCATTTTCCGCACGATTCAGCAGTGGCAAAGGTCAGAAAGTATTTGGCAAACTCGACCATGCAAGTATCTTGGTCTACCACAATCATGCCGCCCGACCCCATGGTGGCGCCAGCCTGCACCAGCGAATCGAAGTCTACCGGCGTATCGAGGGCCGATTCGGGCAGGCAGCCGCCTAGTGGGCCGCCGGTCTGTACGGCTTTGAATTGCTTTTTCTTGGGGATGCCACCGCCAATCTCGTAGATAATTTCACGTAGGGTGATGCCCATTGGCACTTCAATCAGGCCGGTGTGCCGCACCTGACCTGTCAGGGCGAAGATTGCCGTCCCTGGGGAGCGGGGTGTTCCTACCTTTGAGAACCATTCTGCCCCATGCAGGATGATTTGCGGGGTGAGCGCGTAACTTTTTACGTTATTTACATTTGAGGGCTGTTTCCACAGTCCTGAAATTGCCGGGAAGGGTGGGCGGGGCCGGGGTTCACCGCGCCTGCCTTCAATTGAAGCGATGAGCGCTGTTTCCTCGCCACAGACAAACGCGCCTGCTCCCTCGTATAGTTCTAGGTCGAACGAAAAGTCTGTTCCCAGAATGTTTTCCCCAAGCAAACCATATCGGCGCGCTTGGTCAAGCGCGATTTGCAAGCGCTTAATCGCCAGCGGATATTCTGCCCGGCAGTAAATGTAGCCGTAATTGGCGCCGATGGCATAGGCAGCAATCAGCATCCCCTCAATCACACTGTGTGGGTCCCCTTCCAAAATGGAACGGTCCATGAAGGCACCGGGGTCGCCTTCATCGGCATTGCAAATGACGAATTTGGGTGTCTTGGGAGAGCGTTGGCAAAATTCCCACTTAATGCCGGTCTGAAAACCTGCTCCACCGCGCCCGCGCAGGCCAGAATTCTTGACTTCTTCAATCACCTCTTCGGGGGTCATGCTGGTTAAGACTTTGACAAGTGCCTGATAGCCATCCTGGGCAATGTAACTTTCGATGTCTTCCGGGTTGATGAGGCCGCAGTTGCGTAAAGCGATGCGCGTTTGCTTTTGATAAAACGGCAATTCTGTGTATTCAGGCAGAGGAATAGTTTTATTTTTCTGCTGCCCTGGTTCAGTCAGCTGGCCGAGGGCTCGTTTTTCGATAATTTTTCCACCGAGCAGATGGTTTTGGATAATTTCTGGCACCGCTTCCGGTTTGACGTTTGCATAGGTCACGCGCGGCCAGCCGGGGAGTTGGATATCCATCAACGGCTCTTTAAAGCACATGCCAATGCACCCTACGGGAATGAGATTGGCTTGCAGGTTATGCCGTCTTAATTCTTGGCGCGCGATGGCTTCAATTTCTCCTGCACCGGCAGCGATGCCGCAAGTTCCCATGCCAATATAAACGGTGGGTAGAGTTCGTTGATGTGCTAGTTTGTTTTGCGCTTGCTGATATAGGTCCATCCAGTCGGCGGTACTGGCGAGTTTGCGCATGGTTCACTCCAGTTTTTTCAACTGTTCCACAAACGTTTTCGGGTCAATCTTGCCATATACTTGGTCATTGACGACGGCAATAGGAGCCAGACCACACGAGCCAAGGCAATAAACGATTTCCATGCTGTATTTATAATCGGGCGAAGTGCCGCCTGCTGGAACGTTGAGCGCATCCTCGACTGCTTCGATGTTTTGTGGCGCGCCGCGCACATGGCAGGCGGTTCCATCACAAATGCGGATGAGATGCCTCCCCTGACGGGTTAGACGGAATTGCGCGTAGAACGTGGCAACGCCCATTAACTGACTGAGCGCAATACCTGTTTTTTCGGAAATTGCACGCAGCGCTGCTTGGGGTAGGTAGCCATATAGGCTTTGTGTTTTTTGTAAAATGGGGATGACGGGATATTTTTTGCCTTGGAAGGTTTCCAGCAAGACTTCCAGTTCGCGCAGGTCGCACGTTTCTTCGCTCATCGCCGGCTACTCCTTTTGGTGTTAAGTTCAGTGTATCTCGAACCGTTGCTGTAAGTCAATTGACAAAAAGCACATCGCCCGGGTGTCATTTTCCGAGCGATGTGACAAAGCAGCTTGCAGATTTTAGGGAGTTGCTCAAGCGTTTGATGTGGGTTGGGGGAGATTGGTCAGAATCCAATTTTTGATGAGAGCGACCGCTTGCGGAACCAGTGCTGCCGTTTCGGGCGAGAGTTCCCGTTGAAATTCAAAGTGGTAGCCGCGCGCTGAGAGTAAGACGGCGGCGGGTTTTTTGGTGTAGAGCGTTTCGCACATAGAGAGCAAGGATTGCGGTGTCAGGTGATGGGTGAACGGTGAGCGCTGGAACTCACTTTCAACATCTATCAGCCGCACTTCTTCGGGAATGTTGCCCGTATGTGCATCCACAAAGCATACGTATGGGTATGCGGCAATCTCTTCGGCCATTTCGGGGGTCAGTTGCAGGTGGAATTGAAAATCAAGCAGGTCGTTGGCCGGGAATTCTTCTTCGTAAGATGCAGGTGCCGATAAGCCAAATTCGAGTGCCAGGGCGCGTTGGATATGCCAAGCCACGCCGTCATCTTGCCGGTCAGGGTTGCCGTAGCCAAGGATGAGAATACGATTCACGCGGTGATGCCTCGTTATAGAAAAAGTAAGGGGCGGTCATGCGAAGCCGCCCCTTTTGGACGGTGATTACAAGATTTAGCGGCCGTAGCCGGTGCCAAGGATGTAATTTTCCAACTCCGCAATTGTGCTTTCGCGGTTGGCAATTACTTGCTTTACGACATCGCCAATGGATACCAGGCCAATGATGCGCCCTTCTTCCACAACCGGCAGGTGACGAATGTGGTATTTGGTCATCAGCGCCATGCACTGCTCGGCGGATGTATCCGGTGCGACTGTCACCAGTTCTTTCGTCATGATGTCTTTAAGCTGGGTCGTGCGCGAGTCGTGCCCTTTGAGGATGATGCGACGGGCATAATCGCGCTCGGTGAAGATGCCTACATACCGGTCACCTTCGGCAACCAGAACCGCCCCGATGTTGTGTTCGGCCATCACTTCTAGGGCGTGATACACCGTGTCGGAACAATCCACCGCGTAGATGGTGTCCCCTTTTTCTTCCAGAATGCTTCGGACAGTTGGCATAACCATTTTCCTTTCTCTGTAGGATAGGGCAGGCTGATGCTTTTATTGTACGCGATTTTGGGGCGAACAGACAACAAACCCCGTTTCCCTGCGAGTCTGTGGTGGCGTTCTATGGCAGGGAAACGGGGTCAGAAGCGTTAGCGCAGACCGGGGGCGGGTTGTGCGGCAGAAGAAGAGTTCATCGGTGGTAGCAATCAGGCGGTCAAGCGGTGCGGCGCCAGCGCAACTTCACAGGATTAATCACGCCGAATGGTTTTGATGAGTTCACCATCTGGGCCGACCAAGTCCACAATCATCGGCATTTGGCCGACGGCATGCGTGGAACAAGACAGGCAGGGGTCATAGGCGCGAATGGCCGCCTCGACCCGGTTTAACATGCCCTCGGTCACATCAGGGCCTTTGACATAGGTTTTGGCCACGCTATCTACCGCGTTGGTCATGGCCCAGTTATTATGGCCGGTGGAGACAATCAGGTTGACGCGGGTCAGTTTGCCGTGTTCATCGGCGGTGTAATCATGAATGAGCGTACCGCGCGGGGCTTCGATGACGCCAACGCCATGCCCGGTGTAGTTCTTGCGGGTGTTGAGGATGTCGGTGCTGAGAATATCCTTGTCTTCGCACAAGACGCGCACGCGTTCTGCGGCGAACAAGGCTTCAATCAGCCGCGCATAGTGGTAATAGAGGGTGTTTTCGACCGGCTTGCCGCCGTTGAGCGACTTGAAGACCTTGAGTTCCTCGTTTGCCAGCGGCGTGTCAATCTTATCGGAGATGTTCAGGCGTCCGAGCGGGCCGACGCGATACACGCCCTCTGGCCAGCCCATCTTTTTGTAGTACGGGAATTTGAGATACGACCAGGGTTCGACGTGTTCGGCGATGTAATCGAGATAATCGGCAATCGGGAAGCGTTCTAGTTCGGCGCCGTTCCGGTCAATCAGGCGCACTTTGCCTTCGTAGAGTTCCAGGCCGTTTTCGGGTGTAATCAAGCCAAAGTAACCTGTTTGGAAGACGGCAAACTTGTTGATGTCTTCCATGTTCTTTTCGGCCCAGTCTTTCATGATTTGCAGACCGATTTGGATGGTCTCGATGGCCGCATCCACGCCTTTTAGAATGGCATCGCGCTCTTCGACTTTCAGAGCCTTGTTCACGCCGCCGGGTACGGCAAAGGTGGGGTGAATTTTGCGTCCGCCCAGGGTTTTGATGATTTCCTGACCAAACTTACGCAGCATCACTGCTTTGACCGTCAGGTCTGGGTTGGCGCCAATCAGGCCGACTACGTTGCGAATTTCAGGAGCGGCATCAAAGCCAAGCAGCAAATCAGGCCCGGCCAGTTCAAAGAAATGCATGCCGTGACTCTGGATGATTTGCCCCATGTGCATCAATTCGCGCAGCAGGCTGGCCGGGCGGGGTGGGGTCTGACCGGTCAGGGCATCGCCGGCTTTGGCGGCAGCCAGGTGGTGGCTTACCGGGCAGATGCCGCAGATGCGGGGGGTGATTTGGGGCATTTCAAAATACAAGCGGCCTTCACAAAACTTTTCAAAACCGCGAAATTCGTTGACGTGCATGAAGGCGCGCTCCACCGTGCCATCTTCTTTCATGCGGATGGTGACTTTTGCGTGGCCTTCGATACGGGTAACGGGTTCAATCGTAATTTTTTGAGTCATGGGGTTCTCCTATCGGTTATCAGTGTACCGATAACAGCCTTAATGCCAGTGTAATAACTCGTCTTTCAGTTCTGGTTTGCGGCCTTGCGCCAGCTCCGAAAGCACGTAGAAAATAACATCTGGGTCGGGCGGGCAACCCGGCACGTTGTAATCTACCTGCACCACTTCGTGGATGGCGCGGGTTTTGGTCATGGTCGCCAGTTCGGGGTCGTTGGGGATTTGGCTGCCCGGTTCGTTGCTGGGAGCATCTACATAGGCTTGTTGCAAGGCTGCTTCCACGCCACAGAAGTTGCGCATGGCCGGTACACCGCCGAACACGGCACAATCGCCCAAGGCTACCAAAATTTTGGAGCGTTTGCGGAACATTTTGGCAACTTCTTCGCTGGCGGTGTTGTTAATGCCACCTTCTAAAACACCTACATCTACGCCGCTTTCGTCAGGGTGTTTTAGGTCCGTAATCGGTGTGGAGCGCAGGTCGGCCATCTCGGCAATTTTGAGGATGCGCTCATCCATATCGAGCAGGGACATGTGGCAGCCAGCGCAGCCGCACATCCAGTCTGAAGCGATTTTGGGTTTTGCCATAAGAGTCTCTCCTTTTGGAGTTGGGGATGGTTCCCGAACGTCCATACCATTAATTGATGACCACGCTCGCTTTGCGCTCGTGGAGGGATTTTTGCCAGTCTATTTTGACGGGCATGTTCATGCGCATGGCAACTTCCGTAAGCACGGCCAGGTTATCACGCACATCTTCGGGCGCTTGGATGACTTTTTCAGCCTTTTGCACACGCCCATCCATGCTGACGTAGTGGCCTTCTTGTTCTGACCAGATGGTGACCGGCAAAACGACATCGGCCACTTCGGTTAGTTTGGACTCGTACGCAGTCTGCACCACCAGGTAAGGGGCTTTGGACAATCGTTCTACCAGATATTTGGAGACGTAATCATCGCCAATCAGGGCATACACGGCTTTTTGGCCATTCAGGCTGAAGGGTTTATCTAAGCCTAATTGTGCGGCTGCCTGGCTGTTGGCTTCCCCTTTCACAGAGAGCAGTCCCATCCGCTCTTTGTCAATGGCACCTACCAGGGTGGCTAGGCTATATAAAGATTCAACCAGCCGTTCATCGCGTTTGGCGGTGATGCCTTTGCCGTAGAGAATCACCGGGCTAATGGCATGGGCCAGCATGCGCGCCGCTAGGCTGATGCTTTCAAGAGACAGGCCTGTGGCTTGAACGGCTTCGGCAATCACTTGCTCAGCGTTTGGTACTGCCATTGGCACGCGTCCCAGATTTTCTTTGATAATGATGGCTTTTAGGCCCTCAATCAGTGCCAGGTCTGAGCCGGGCTTGTTTTTGAGCGCTACATCGGCTAGGTCGTCGAGCTCATCGCCTTCGGGGTCAATGTTGATGAGTTTCATGCCTTTCGGCAAGGCGCGCTTGATGAAGAAGCCGGCGACCATGTGACTGCGCGCTAAATTGGCGCCGATGCATAGGACGGTGTCGGCGGTTTTGAGCATCTCCAACCGACCCTCGAAGGGGCCTTGCTTTTCGGCTAGGGCTGCAACAGCGGCGGTGGTCATGCCTTCTTCGGTGCTGGTGACCATTTCCGCGCCGAGTTTTTCGGCAAAGAGTTGGCGGAACGCTGTTAGCACTTCAACGGGCAGGCGGGTAGAGGCAATGGCAGCTGCGCCATTGTGTGCATCACCGGCCAGTGCCTTGAACTTTTCTGCAATCGCGCCGAGCGCTTCGTCCCAGGAGACCGGTTCGAGTTTGCCGTTCTTTTTCATCAACGGTGTGGTAATGCGCTGACGTGATTCGGTCATAGGGTGATAGCGTCCGTGTTCACACAGTACGCCGCGATTGACGGCTCCTTCCCAATCGCCTTCAATGCGCACGATGCGGTTATCGCGCACGCGCAGGGTGACTGTACAACCTACCGAGCAGCCCACACAGACCGATTTGACCGGTGTGATTTCTGTTTCCCGGCCCTGGTAGGCGCTGGTACGGTCAATCAGCGCGCCGGTTGGGCAAACTTGTACACACGAACCGCACTTGATGCAGGTGCTTTCGCCCAAGGGAACGTTGGTATCGGCCACGATAATGCTGGCTGCACCGCGCTCGGCCACGCTCAAGGTAAAGTTGCCCGCCAACTCGGCGCAGGCGCGCACACAGCGGCGGCACAAGATGCAGCGGTTGTTATCCAGCACAAAATACGGGTGCGAGGAATCAACGGGATAGCCGTTCCAGCCAGGCTGCATCGGCCAGTGCGTCATCTCTTCGCGGTAGGCTGCATTTTGTAGTTCACAATCGCCACCACTCACCTGGCAGAATGGGCAGAAGTGATTGCGTTCGCTAAACAGCATTGAGAGGATAAACTTGCGCGATTTCTTGAGGGCAGGCGTTTCGGTGTTCACTACCATCCCGTTGCTGACCGGCAAGGTACAAGAAGCAATTGGCACCCGGAAGCCCTGCACTTCGACAATGCACAAACGGCACCCGCCATAGGGGGTCAGTTCCTTGTGGTCGCACAAGGTTGGGATTTGGATTCCTGCCATTTCCGCCGCCCGCAGGACGGTTGTCCCTTCAGGGACTTCGATTTGTTTTCCGTTGATTGTAAGTTGAACCATAAGTTCCTCTGTCTAATTGATTGGGGGTACGTCTTTGCGAACAGAGCGTCATTCCCTAATGGAATAACTTTAGACTTTCTCCGCTTCCGGTGTCATTTCGCACACGCCGGCTGGACATACGCCCAGGCGAATGTGCGCCTCCACCTCAGCGCGGAAGTATTTCAATGTGTCGCGGATGGGGACACCCGCTGTCTGTCCCAGGCCACAGTTGGAGGCATATTCCATTTCTTGGGCAATGGCGCTGAGCGTATCGAGGTCTTCCAATTTGCCTTCACCCCGACTGATGGCGGTTAGCATGCGCAGCGCACGTTCGGTGCCTACGCGGCAAGGCGTGCACTTGCCGCACGACTCGAATTGGAAGAACTTCATCAGCGTAATCGCCAAATCCAACACACAATTGTTTTCATCACAAATCAGCAAGGCTCCCGAACCGAGCGAAACGCCGGCTTTGCGGAAAGACTCAAAATCCATGGGCGTATCTTGTAAACTGGCGGGGATAATCGAGCCACTGGAACCACCCGTTTGTGCCATCTTGAAGGGGGCGCCGTTTCTCATGCCTTGGCCGTAGATGTTGATGATTTCACGCAGGGTGATGCCCATCGGCACCTCGATTAGCCCCCGAAAGTTAACATTGCCCAAAATGGTATAACATTTTGTGCCAGGGCTGGAGGGGGTGCCAAATGAGCGGTACCACTCTGCACCGTTTAGAATGATGGGCGGGACATTCGCCAGCGTTTCTACGTTGTTAATGAGTGTTGGCTTACCCCACAGGCCGTGCGTGGTGGGGTAAGGTGGCCGCGCGCGTGGTTCGCCACGCTTGCCCTCAATCGACTCTAGCAGAGCGGTCTCTTCGCCGCATACATACGCCCCTGCGCCACTATGGACATGCAGGTCAAAGCTAAAGTTGGAGCCCAGAATGTTTTTGCCAAGTAGACCAAATTCGCGCGCTTGTAGAATGGCTTTTTCTAAGCGGCGTTGGGCGAGTTGATATTCACCGCGCACATAGATGTACCCTTCGTCGGCGCCCACGCAGTAGGCCGCAATCGTCATGGCTTCAATAATGCTGTGCGGGTCGCCTTCGAGAATAATGCGGTCTTTGAACGTGCCGGGTTCGCTTTCGTCCGCGTTGCAGACCACATATTTTTTGGGGGATTTGGTCCCGGCCACAAAGCGCCACTTCATACCGGTTGGAAAGCCCGCACCGCCCCGCCCTTGCAGCCCGGCTTTTTCAAGCGTAGCGTGGATTTCGGTGCGCTCCATGCCGAGTGCTTTGGCCAGGGCTTGGTAGCCTTCTTCGGCAATGTAATCCTCGATACTTTCGGGGTCAATGCGTCCCACACGGCGGGTGACGATTTTCTTCTCCATCGGGCTGGCGCCTTTGCGCGTTTTCAGCCAACCGATGCGCCCGGAGAGTTCTTTCACCGGGGCGAGCAGTTCCTCAGCAATGCGGCCTTTGTAGAGATGTTCCTCAACAATGCGGTCCACGTCTTTGACGGAGACCGGGCCGTAGGCTGTCGCTTCAGGATAGATAATCACCAGCGGCAAGGCGTCGTGTCGGCCAATGTCCGTAATTTGCGCTAGGCTGACTTCTTCGTTCAAGCCGAGTTCCAGCAGTTTCTCCCCAAAGCGGCGGTACACTTCTTGTGCGCCAAGCCGCACGCTATCGGGGTCGTTTGAGACAAGCACCATCGAGCGAGAGAATTTCATAGCACGCCTCTCATTCATATTTGGCAAAGATGTCTGCCAACTGTCCTGGTGTGACGTTCGCGTACATGTCATCATCCACCAGCATCACCGGGCCAACACCGCATACACCCAAGCAACTGACGGTTTTCAGCGTAAAACGCCCCTCGGGGTCGGTTTCACCCGCCTTGAGATGGAGTGTTTTTTGGATGGCTTTCCACAATTCCCGTCCGCCCTGGACGTGACAGGGGGCGCTTTCGCAGAATTGCACCACATGCCGGCCGGTTTTTTCGGTGTGCAGCATGTGATAGAACGAGGCCAATCCATATAATTGTCCTTCCGAGACCAACACATGCTCCTCAGGCTGGTGCAACATTTTACGTGCCAGCCGAATGGCCTCGGCAGGGATGTAGCCATACTCGCGGTTGATTTCGAGCAGTATGGGGATGAAAGCATCGGCTTGTGCGCCGTGCTTTTCTACCGCTGTTTCCACGATTTGCTTTAGGTCTTTCTCTCGTCCCGCTTGGTGCGGGGCTTGTGCAACTTGCAACATCCTGCCTCCTTTTTTGCGCGCAATACAGGGGTTTTTACCTGCCTGCTACTCTTTGGCCTTCTGTGGAAGCAGGCCGTCTTCTGCCGAAAACGGCCTGTCCTTGTTTAGCTTAGGATTTCGATGGCGTTGAAGTTACAAACCTGAACGCAGATGCCACAGCGTACGCATTTCTCATCGTCAATGACGTGTAATTGCCGTCTTTCGCCGCTAATGGCTTCGACCGGGCAGTTGCGCGAACACACCGTACAACCTGTACAGGCGGGCGCCTGAATTTCAAAGCGAATCAGCGCGCGGCAGACTTTGGCCGGGCAGCGTTTTTCGTAAATATGCGCCTCGTATTCGTGGCGGAAGTACTTAAGGGTGCTGATGACCGGGTTTGGTGCACCTTGTCCTAAACCACATAGCGAGTTACGGGTGATTTCGGCGCACAGTTCATCCAACCTATCCAGGTCGGCCGGTTCTCCCTTGCCAGCGCAAATTTTCTCGTGAATTTCCAGCAGATGTTTGGTGCCGACCCGGCAGGGGGTGCACTTACCGCACGATTCTTCTTGGGTAAATTCCATGAAGAAGCGCGCAATGTCCACCATGCAGGTATCTTCGTCCATCACAATCATGCCGCCCGAACCCATAATGGAGCCGGCAGCGGTCAGGGCTTCATAATCTACTGGCAGGTCAAGATGCTCTTCTACCAAGCAGCCACCCATCGGGCCACCGGTCTGAATGGCTTTGAATTTTTTGCCATCCTTAATGCCGCCACCAACATCGTAAATCACTTCGCGCAGGGTGATGCCGAAAGGAACTTCGATCAGGCCGGTGTTGACCACATCGCCGGCGATGGCAAAGGTCTTGGTCCCTTTGCTCTTCTCGGTGCCCATGCTGGCGTACCATTCGGCGCCTTTCAGGATGATTTGCGGCACGACGGCGTATGTCTCGACGTTGTTGTTGTTGGTTGGTTTGCCCCACACCCCTTTCACCGCTGGGAAGGGCGGCCTGGGCCGGGGTTCACCGCGCTTGCCTTCGATGGAAGCAATCAGGGCGGTTTCCTCACCGCAAACGAAGGCTCCTGCGCCCATGCGCACTTCGAGGTCGAAGGAGAAGTCGGTCCCGAAGATGTTTTGTCCTAAGAAACCGAATTCACGCGCTTGCGCAATGGCAATGTTTAGGTTCTGCACGGCGATTGGGTATTCCGCCCGGCAATAAATGTAACCCATGCTGGCGCCGATGGCGTACGCCGCGATAATCATGCCCTCAATCACGGAGTGCGGGTCACTTTCTAGCACGCGGCGATTCATAAACGCGCCGGGGTCACCTTCATCGGCGTTGCAGGTGAGGTATTTGGGATTATCTGGCACCTGGCGGCACAATTGCCATTTGCGCGCTGCCGGAAAGCCTGCGCCACCGCGCCCGCGCAAACCTGATTTGCCCACTTCTTCGATGACCTGTTCGGGGGTCATTTCAGTAATCACTTTGGCAAGCGCTTGATACCCATCTTCGGCAATATATTCCTCGATGTTGTGCGGGTCAATTTTGCCGCAGTTGCGCAAGACCACGCGCACTTCTTTGGGTTTGGGTGCGCCTAGTTCTTCATCGGTGATGACTTTTTCTTGGGCGCGAAACTTTTCGACGATGCGCCCTTTCAGGAAGTGTTCTTCCACCAGATAGGGAATGTCATCCACCGTCAGGTTGGCGTAATGCACGTTTTCTGGATAAACCAGCATATCTGGTCCGAGACGGTGCGGGTCGCCAATGCGCGAGGTTTCCAGCACCTGCACTTCATCAATCAAGCCTTGCGCAATCAATTCATCATTGAGTGCGTCAATGATTTCATGGGCACCGCGTGCTAGGCATTCTGGGTCAACCGATACAAGTACATGTGAACGATAAAAAGCCATAGGTTCCTCGAAAAATTCCTCGACTGTTCTCTGGCGCTATTTCGCGCCCAGAACTGCGAGGGGGTTAGGCCGGGATGACGTAGTCGTTGACGACTTTACCACCCACGACGTGTTGTTCCATAATCTGTCGCGCTGCTGCGGGTGTCACTTTGCCGTAGGTGACGGCGGGTTCATCTCCAATCACCACCTGTACAATCGGTTCCCACGAATCTCGACCGATATTGCCGGTCTGGCGCACGGTGATGTTGGTCAGGCTTTTTTCTTCGATGAAGTTCAAAATTTCCTTCAGCGTTTCGCGTGCTCCGGCAGCAATGCCCGGCGTGCCCATTCCCACCACAATTTGGACGCTGCCCGGCGCGGATTTGATTTCGCGCTTCTTAAGAGCCTCTTCGCGGATTTTCTTTAGGTCTTCCAGCGATTTGACGGTTGGCATAGTTCTCTCCTTCTTTATTATTCTTTCAGAATCTGCTGCGCTGCCCCAATTCCTTCCTCTAGCATATTGCGCAGGTAAGCAAGCACTTCAGGGTGCGTGATGGGCAGGCCGTCGAGTGTTTCTTTGATAGGTTGGTCATCGTATTCAAACGGTTCTTCCGTGCCATTTGCGCGTGCGGTGTATCGAAACACCCAATGAATTTCTGGATGGGCAACCGAAAGCCCCAAAAATGTAGCCGGCAAGTTGCCGAGCGGCATGCGGTCAATATGCGAGTGTTGGAATGAAACTTGAATGCGCGTCCCAACGCCAGGGGTGGAGTGGATTGACAAATTGCCGCCGCAGGCCTCGGCCGCCGCTTTGAAGAGCGGAATGCCCAACCCGACTTTGCGTGTAGTGCGACTGGTAACAAAGGGGTCGGTCACCATTTTGACCATTTCAGGCGTCATCCCGCGCCCATCGTCTTCGATGCTGGCGGTCAACAAGTCTGCGTTTTGGTCTTCGCAAACATTAATTTTCACCGTTTTTGCACCGGCGCTCACGCTGTTTTCGGCCAAATCCAGGAGATGCAGGGCGATTTCTTTCATACCGCTTTCCTCTCGAGAAGAGAGGACAATTAACTTTCGAGCAGTTTCTTGATTAACTGTGGGAACTTGTTCGGCTTGATGCGACCAACAATTTCGTCATCTACCATGACGACTGGTGCTTGTGAACAAGCGCCGACGCAGCGACAAACTTCTAGTGTGAGTTGACCATCAGGTGTGGTTCTGCCGATGTCGGTACCGGTGATTTGCTTGGCTTTTTCCATGAGTTGTGGAACGCCACCGACATAGCACGCCGTTCCCATGCAGAACTTCATGGTGTGTTTGCCGCGCGGTTCGGTCGTGAAGAACGAGTAGAAAGTCACCACGCCATGCACCGCGCCCACCGGAACGCGCATTTTCTTGGCGATGTAGTGCTGAATCGGAACGGATACGTAGCCAATTTTGCTTTGGGTTTCATTGAGTACGACCATCAACGCGCCAGGCCGGTCCCGGTTTTGTTCAATAATTTCGTCCAGCAGGGCGCGCTTGTCTTCACACAGTCCGTCAATGTGCGGTTTGGTTACTGCTTCCATGCAAAACTCCGAAGGTAAGAGATAAATAACTTATCGTGAAAAAAATCACAATCTGTCGCTAGTTTACCCGTATCTTGGCTATCCGTCAACTAACAAATGTCATATTGTGAAATGTGTCACTTGTCTAAAGTGTCAGCAATGGTGTTCTGCGTCGTTTCCAGAGAGCATATACTGACTCAATTGTACAGACAGGCAGGGGAAATAAAATGGAAGTTTGTCACAGATTTGGACAATTTTTGTCAGTTTTTGGGGTGGCTGTAACCCAGACGGAACGGCCTTCTTTTCTGGCCAGCGCCAGGCGCAGTTCGGCAATGGTTGGAGATTCGACCTGGAAGTAGGTTGTGCCAAGAAACCCATCAAGCAAATGTACATCTCCGCTTTGAATAAGGGGATAGGTAGCCACTTGCGGGTGTTTGCGGCAGGCTTCAGCCGGGCTGATGTGGCGCGAGAGTTCCAGCGCTTCAAAGCCGGGTGGAATCAATCCCAAAATGGCAATCAGGCCGTTGGCCGAACGGTCAATATGTGCTGGAATGGCCAACCCACCCAAGGCAGTAACTTGTGCGGCAGCCTCGTCTAGCGTGAGATTGACGGAGTTGAGCAGTAACCGTTCTTCCCGGCGGATGAAGTCTCCGGTGGCATCTACAACGAATTGTTCACCAAAGTATTCGATATTGTTGGGCAGGTTGGGTAGCAGGCTATCTACTTGTTTTTGCCATGAAAAAACCTGTTCGAGGGTATCGAACAGGCACAGGAGATGCACTTCTTCTTTGGTTTGTAGTTCCATGCCCGGCAGGACAACCAGGTCGGTCCCGCGCGCCGCTTCCATTACCGCAGAGATGTTGGCGCTGGCGTTGTGGTCGGTAATGGCAATGAGTTGGATGCCGTTCTGCCGTGCTTCCTGCACAATCAGTGGCGGAATCATTTCCACGCTTGCGCAGGGCGATAGTACGGTATGAACATGCAGGTCCGCTCGAAAAGTCTTCACTCCGTTCTGCCTTGCATTATCGAATGCCCATTTCCCACAACTTTCCAGCCAGCTGATAGGTTGTTTCGCCTGCCACGAGCAGCGTTACACCTTGTTCATTGGCTTTTTCAATGACGGATGGGTCGGGTGAAGCGTTTTCTGTGATAATCACCGCTGCCAGCTCGTTGAGCGAGGCGACGGCTATGATGTTGACATGGGCCTGAATGGTCAGCCACAGGTTGCCAGGTTTGGCGCCTGCAATCACGCAACTGAGCAAGTCAGAGGCATAGCCGCCGGTGGGATGAATCGTCTCAAGCGGTTTAGGTTGCGTTACTACGGTGAGATTAAGTTGATGAACAATTTCCTGTAGATTCATATTTCTCCTTCTTGTTAGGGAGCACTTTCTGAATCATCGGTTTCTTTGAAGCGTTCTTCTGGTCGCAGGATGATTTCCATGACCAGTTTTGTGCCTTTGCCAGGAGTCGATTCTAGCTCCATGCGGTCTACACACCGTTGAATGTTGACCAATCCCATGCCGGCGCCAAAGCCCATATCGCGCACTTCTTGGCTGGCCGTAGACCAACCTGGCGTCAGTGCCTTTTGTACGTCTTCGATCCCAGGGCCATCATCGGTGGTTTGCATGAGAATGCGATGTGGCTCAATTTGAACGCGGATGATGCCCCCATTGGTGGTGTGAATAATCAGGTTCATCTCCGCTTCGTAAATGGCAATTCCGCATTGCCGAGCTAATTGCGGGGTGGCACCTAGCCGAAGCAGGGCGCGTTTGATGTGGCTAGAGGCTTGGCCTCCGTTAAGATAATCCCGCGCTTTGATGTTATAACGCAAAATCAGGCTGGTGCGGTCGGAGGTGATGTCTTCGAACAGATGGCTGGCACGGTAACGGCGCAACTCCTCTTCGTGATAGTCACGTTGCAACGCATTGAGAATGCCACGTGTGATGTCGCCTTTGGTGATGATGCCAACCAGTTTCCCCGCTTCGTCAATCACCGGCAGCCGACCTTTGCGTTCTTTGCTGAAGGTCTCAATGGCTTTTACTACCGGATCATACGCATTGACGCTGACGATTTTTTGACTCATATATTGGCGCACCGGGAGATGGAGTTCGTTTTTCTCCATGCAGCGCACCAAATCTTCAATGCTTAAGATGCCTGCCAACTGGTCATTTTCCAGAACGGGTACACCCGAGATGCGGTTGACGCGCAAAATCTCAAGCACGGTGTTCATCGGCATTTCGGGCGAGACAGTTTTGACATTGCTCGTCATGACCTCGCTGATTTTCAGGTCATACGAGAGTTCCTCCACGCGGCTGATTTCGCGCGCGTCCTGATCGGTGATGATGCGTCCGCGACGTCCGTGAAGTTCGTGCAGGCTTTCCATACGATTAGTTGGAGACCGGGTCTTCCAGGCTGTGCAGACCGGCTTGGTACAACCGACCACACAATTCAAACATGCCGAATGGGCTGGTGATGAGGGGGATGCCTTCCTGCGTTGCCAGGGCGATGGTATCGGCTGGTGGTTTTTTACCGCGTACAAAGACAATTGCACGCACATCGGCCATCTGGGCGGTGCGCACAACTTGGATGTTGCACAATCCGGTTAGCAAAACGGCATCAGGCTTGACCGATGCCAGGACATCGCTCATCAAATCGGCTCCGCAACCGCCTTTCAACTCGTGCTTTAGCGAGACTTGTGGGTTCAAGACGGTTCCTTCGACTACTTCAACCAATTGTTGCACATTCATACGATAAAAATAACTCCTTCCACTTTGTCTGGATGAATTTTACCCCAGAGTGTACAATATGTATATTGTGAAGTAAGTCACAAAGAATTTGGCGTTTTGTAAGGTTTCACTTGTTCATTTTGAGCGAAACGTCGAGAGCACGGTTGCAGGTTGATAGATTTTGCTTATGATATTGATATGGTATAGCGTGGAATCTCCGATTCGCCCTTTAAAAAAATTTACCCACAGATGTAGTATTTTCCGGGTGCACTGTTGCAAACACGGCATTTGTCTGTGGTTTCCTCTCACCCCAAGAGGCAGGGGGGAGGGAAATCTGGCGAGAAGGCGCGAAAGCACAAGGAGTATGTCCCTCTTTGCAACAAAGCATTTTCCGGGCATTTGTTTTGATTGGTTTAGAGTAAGGAGGTAAGCCATGATAAAACCTTGGATTCCTGCACTCGCCGCACTGGTATTGGCGTTTTGGGCTTGCAACTTGCCTGCCAGTGTTCCGCCGACGGAAACCCCGTTGCGTATGACGGAAACGCCATTCCAGATAAAAATTGCCCCAACTGACCTGCCCACACTCACAACAACGCCAATTCCGCCGACATCTACGCCAACCCCAACCCCAACTCCAACCGCTAGCCCAACGCCGCTGCGGGGCATGTTTCGTCTTTCTGTTTTGGTGGATACCGATTCACAGACAGTCAGCCGTGAACAGGCGCAAGCCCTGGTGGAGGAGGCCAGCACTATTCTGGCCAGGCTGACAGGCTTTGGGTTTGAGATGGTTGATTTTCAAGAGACCTCTGGCACGATTGATGCAATCCTGGCAAAGTATTTTGCCAGCCCGGGCTACACCACCTCCGATGGAATTATTATTTTCTCGCACGGTGATAACGGTGAAGCCAAGTTATACGGGGGCTATGGGTTTGCGCGCCGCGGCCCCAAAGGCTTCATCAGCCGCTTTCAATCCCCGTTTGTGGATAAAAACAGCGTGTATATCGGTGTGGTTCATTTCGGACATCGTTATGCGGCCTGCGGTTACGGTGGGAACGAAGAACCGGTTAGCACGGTCTCGATTGGAGGGGAATGTCGCGGTGAGGTTGGCACGGCTTGCGTGGAAAAACATGGATACCAGATGTGCAGCAACGCAGTAAATGAACTCTACGCCAGCACGCCAACTTACTTTTCTTCAGCCACGTTTGTGCATGAAATGATGCATTCCTTTGGCGAAAACGAAAATATGGACCACTACTTCACGCCCGAATGCACAGCAACCATGCAGCGCCTCGCCAGTCGTCGTCCGTACAAGTCGCAAACGTACGATATGGCAGAAGCTGATTTCTACGTCAATATGTGTCCGTACGTTTTTGATGTGTTTATGGATTCGTATCGGCCTTGAAACGGCCAATTTTTGTTCCTGTTAAGGACAAAAATCTGCCTCATGGGCAGATTTTTGTCTCTTTTAGAACAGTCAGCGTGAAACACTAAGGCCGGTTGCCGCCGCCGTTGCCTGGGACCGGCGATGGGTTCGGGCCAGAACCACCAGGGGCTGGGGTGGCTTCAGGCGGATTTCCGGGACCGTTCCCACTGCCAGAGCCGGGGGTGGCTTCGGGCGGATTTCCGGGGCCGTTCCCGCTGCCAGAGCCGGGGGTCGCTGTGGGCGGGTTGCCGGGGCCGTAGCCGCTGCCAGAGCCGGGGGTCGCTTCAGGCGGATTTCCGGGACCGTTCCCACTGCCAGAGCCGGGAGTGGCTTCGGGCGGGTTGCCGGGGCCGTAGCCGCTGCCAGAGCCGGGAGTGGCTTCGGGCGGGTTGCCGGGGCCATAGCCGCCGGGCTGTTCCGCCGGGAAGCCGTTCTGGGCTGCGTTGCGGAAGCCTTGCGGGTCGGCCAAGCCGTTTTCAAGAAGTTGCAGGTGTTGTTGCAACTGGTCGCGGGCGCGGGTCATGGTCTGGAGGGGTTCGCCGGTGGCGGCGCATTGCTCTACCAGGCGCAATTGGTCGCGCAGGCGGTCGCGCAGCTGCTCCATCGTCCGCAGCATATCGGCTTCGGGCAGGGATGCGGCCAGTTCGAGCGCCTGGCGAGTTTGTTCTTGCCAGCGGGTCAGGGTCGCTTCGGGCGGGACGACGCCCGCTTGGGCCAGTTGGGTCATTTCTTCAACGCGGGTTTGGGCCAGGTCGGTCAGCAGGGTCAGCCGCGCTTCAGGTTCGGAGGCCAGCGCCAGGCGCAGGTCTTCGGTCAGGGTCTTGACCGGGTAGAGAGTCTCGGTCGGCAGGGCATCCTGCGCGGCATAAACCGTGCCAGCGGTGCCGCCAAACAGCGCGGCAAAGACCAAGACAAGGGTGAGAATGGTGTTCATCGAAAAACGCTCCTTCCTGAATTGTAGGATTTGATTGATGAGACGCAGGAAGGCGTTTTCAGATACGGGTTGGGCGGATTCGGCCAGGAAACGCGCCCGTCCGCGGGCCGCCCGCTGTGGGTCGCGCGGCGGGACGGGTTTCAAGTCGTCCAGCAATTGCTTTAATTGAGGGTCAAGTTCATCGGTCATCGGTCACATCCTTCGTGAGCAGGCGTTTCAGGCTGGTGAGCGCGCGGTGCTGTAAGGATTTGACCGCGCCAACCGGCTTTTCCAGGATCCGCGCCACTTCTTCGTTTTCCAGCTCTTCCAGGTACTTGAGCGCAATCACCTGGCGCTGTTCGGGGGTGAGTTGGGCCAGTGCCGCCCGCAAACGCGCCTGCCCCTCGCGCCGAATCGTCTCCGATTCGGGCAGGGGGTCGGGCGCGGGCTGGGTTTCGGGCAGTTCATCGGCAGGCGGGGGTGAGCGGTGGTAAAAGTCGGTAATCCAGTTGTGCGCCACGCGGTACAGGTAGGCTTGCAGGTAATCACGCGGGCCTTTGCCGCGCCGCAGGGCTTCCAGAAAGCGGCTGAAGGTTTCGGCCATGCACTCTTCGGCGGTTTCGGCATCTCCCAGCAGGCGGTAGGCGTAACGGTACAGGCCCGGGCTGAAGGTATCATACACTTCGGCAAAGGCTTGGCGTTCCGAGCGGGCCAGGCGGGAGAGCAGTTCGCTGTCGGTGGTCATCCTGTACTCATTATGACGCAAAAATGGGTTGGGAGATACGCCTCTTTTGGGAGTTTGTCATCATCCAAACGTCATGATTCTTTTCAAGCAAATTGGGAGTATCATAAAACTATGTTCAGCGGCCTCTTTCGCAACGAACGCGCCCGCCGCGAGGCCCTCACTGCCGGGCAAGTCACCCCTGACTCATCGCGTTGCGTGCAGTGCGGAATCTGTTCCTTCAACTGCCCCATCGGGATTGACGTGCGTCGTCATGCCTGGCTGGGGCAGCCGGTGATTAACAGCCGCTGCCTGACGTGCGGCGAATGCGTGGCGCGCTGTCCGCGCGGGGTGTTGACTTTTGAGCGCACCAATCTCTTTGCAGAGCGTCGAAAATGACACGCTATTTGCTGATTGGCACCGGGGTTGCCGCCATTTCCGCGTTGGAAGCCATCCGCTCGGTGGATGAGCGCGGGGAGGTCTCGGTCGTGAGCGAGGACCCGCACGGCTACTACTCGCGCCCCGGCCTGGCCTATTACCTGACCGGCGAACTGGAAGAAAGCCTGCTTTTCCCTTACCAAAAAGCCGATTTCGCCCGCCTGAACGCCAGCTTCTACCGCGCCCGCGCCGTCCGCATCCTGCCGACAGAGCGCGAAGTGGAACTGGAAGGCGGCGCGCGCTTGCCTTACGACAAACTCCTGCTTGCCACCGGCGCGCAGGCCATTCCGCTCAACGTCCCTGGCGCGAACCTGGCCGGGGTTCATAAACTGGATAACTTATCAGATGCCCGTGCGCTGCTGGCGCGCGCCAAACGTGGCCGCCCAGCCCTTGTCACCGGCGGCGGAATCACCGCGCTGGAGCTGGCCGAAGGGCTGGCCGCGCGCGGCATGAAAGTCCACTACGTCTTCCGCAGTGAACGCTACTGGCCAGCCGTGCTAGATGAGACCGAATCGCGTCTGATTGAAAGCCTGCTGCGGCGCGAGGGGATGACGCTCTACCCCAAAACCGAACTGACCGAAATTTTGGGCAAAAACGGCAAAGTGACCGGCGCGCGCCTTTCGGATGGAAAAGTGATTCCGGCCGATTTGATAGCCTACGCCATCGGAATCGCCCCCCGCACCGGCCTGGCGCGCGAGGCGGGCATCGCCTGCGAACGCGGAATCCTGGTCAACGAGCGCATGGAGACCTCCCTGCCCGAGATTTACGCCGCCGGAGATGTGGCCCAGGCCTACGACCCCGCCGCCGGAAAGCACGTGCTTGATAGCCTGTGGACTCCGGCGCGCGAACAAGGCCGCGTCGCCGGGCTGAACATGGCCGGTCAGCCGACGGACTACGTCAAAAGCATACCCTTCAACGTCACCCGCCTGGCCGGGCTGACGGTGACGATTATCGGGGCAGTGGCGGTGCCCTCACCCCTAGCCCCTCTCCCAAAGGGCGAGGGGAATATGCCCTCACCCCTACCCCCTCTCCCAAAGGGCGAGGGGAACGCGCCCTCACCCCTAGCCCCTCTCCCAAAAGGCGAGGGGAACGCGCCGTCTCATCTTCCCCCCTCTCCCACCGGGAGAGGGGCCGGGGGTGAGGGACGCGGCGAGGGCGACCTGCTCGCCATCGCGCGCGGCGACAGCGAAACCTGGCGCGAACTGCCGCACGCTATCATCGCCCAAAGCGGTTTCGAGGTCAACCGCCTGCGCCTGATGGTCGGCGAAACCCGCCTGCTCGGCGCGGTGGTGATGGGCGACCAGAAACTCTCGGCCCCCCTGCAAAAACTCATCCGCGACCAGGTTGACATCACCCCCATCCGCTCACGCCTGCTCACCCCCCACGCACCGATTGCCGATATTCTGGCGGAGTTCGTGAGCATTGGAAACGGGAAACAGGTAAACCGATAAACCGGATAACCGGATAACTGGACAACTGGAAAACTGGCAAACCGGAAAACTGGACAACTGGAAAACTGGACAACTGGAAAACTGGAAAACCACCATGCTTCGTGGAAAAGAACTCCTGCTCGCCTTTCTCGCCTGCCTCGTCATTATGGCCTCCTATGGGGGTGTTTTGCTCTTCACACAGTCCGTTCCTGCCGCCAGTGGGTTTTACGGCCACACCATCGGCGTTTTGGGCTTCGTGCTGATGTTGATGACCGAAACCCTCTACAGCCTGCGCAAACGTTCACGCTCGGCGCGCTGGGGGCGCATGGCCGATTGGCTGCAATTCCACATCTTCACCGGCATTGTCGGGCCGTTCATGGTGTTTCTGCATTCCTCCTGGAAGTTTAACGGCCTGGCGGGCGTCACCCTGCTCATGACGGGCGTGGTCGTGTTCAGCGGCTTCGTCGGGCGTTATATCTATACCCGCATTCCGCGCACCGCCGATGGCCTGGAAGACCCCGGCCTGACCGCCGTGATGAAAGCCTCCGCGCTGGCCAACGCCCGCCGTCTGATGGCGCTCTGGCACGCGGTTCACATTCCGCTTGGCATGGCGCTCTTCACTGCCGCCTTTGCCCACATTTTAGGCGCGCTGTATTACGCTACATTGTTGCGCTGACCCTCACCCCCGGCCCCTCTCCCTTGGGG
>QEXW01000073.1 GCA_003130845.1 Anaerolineae bacterium | reverse complement strand
GCAGGTGGATATTTTCGGGCAGGTCTGCTCGCAGAGCATCGGCTATCGTCACTTTAGCGGCACCGGCGGCCAGTTGGATACGCATCGCGGCGCGCAACTTTCCCCCGGCGGGCGCGGCATCATCGCCCTGCGCTCCACCGCCAAAGACGGCGCGATTTCCACCATCGTCCCCATCCTGTCCGAAGGCGCGGAAGTGACCGTCCCCAGCCAGGATGTGGATACCATTGTCACCGAATACGGCGTGGCCGAACTGCGCGGGCGCAGCGTGCGCGACCGCATGGAAGCGCTCATCAAGATTGCCCATCCCAATTTCCGTGACTGGCTGCGCGAAGAAGCCCACCGCTTGGGCATCGTGCCGAAACTGCTCGTGCCGGGCCGACCGTAGTGCAATCCTTTGGGCGTATCAACCCCCTGCGGGGACTATCTGTCTCGGTATCGCACTCTACGATTTTGAATTAGGAGTAACCTGATGGACAAACCAACCCCCTTACCTGGCATTACCAACCAAATGGTCGCCACCGCCCGTCTCGAACAAAACGTTTACTTCTCCGGGCCCCAAGACGGCCTGCCGGTTGTTTTCCTGCACGGTAACTTCTCTGCCGCCCTGTATTGGGAAGAAACCATGCTGGCCCTGCCCGCCGGGTTTCGCGGCATTGCCCCCGACCTGCGCGGCTACGGCTGGACCGAAGATAAGTTGATTGACTCCACGCGCGGCATGCGTGATTTGTCCGATGACGTGGCGGCCCTGCTCGATACGCTTGGCATTGAAAAAGCGCACTTCGTTGGCTGGTCGATGGGCGCGGGTGTTTTGTATCGCTTCATCACCGATTACCCTGGCCGCGCGCTCTCGCTCACCCTGATTTGCCCGGTTTCGCCCTACGGCTTCGGTGGCACCAAAGACGTGGACGGCACGCCCTGCTACGACGATTTTGCCGGTTCGGGTGGCGGCGTGGTCAGCCCGCTCTTCGTTCAACGCATCCAAATGGGCGACCGGGGCGCGGAAGACCCCAATTCGCCGCGCAACATCATCAATGCCTTTTACTACAAACCGCCCTTCCGCGCCGCCCGCGAGGAAGACTTCCTGACCGCCTCGCTGATGGAAAAAACCGGCCCCGATAAATACCCCGGTGATTTCGTCCCCTCCCCCAACTGGCCAAATGTAGCCCCCGGCACGAAGGGCATCGTCAACTGCTGGTCGCCCAAATACCTGGCCAATGACGTGGCTGAACTGCTGGCCGTCAGCCCCAAACCGCCCATCTTATGGATTCGCGGCGATAGCGACCTGATTGTCTCCGACCATTCCATGTTTGACCTGGGCGTGTTGGGCAAATTGGGCTATGTCCCCGGCTGGCCGGGTGACGAGGTCTATCCGCCCCAGCCGATGATTCAACAAACCCGCAAGGTGTTAGAGCGCTACGCGGCCTCCGGCGGCAGTTTCGAGGAACACGTCATCGCCGATACCGCGCACAGCCCGCACATCGAAAAGCCGGGCGAGTTTAATGCTTTGTTCCACGCGTTTCTCACGCGTTGAGCCTGGAGTTGGCAATCTCCCGGCATTCGCGCAATTTTGCACTCCGACACCCAGGAGAGACACACAATGACCATTCGCAAACTCAGCCGGGGCGTGGCCTTGGTCGGCGCGGGAATGTCGAAATTTGGCGCGTTTCCCGGCCAATCGAGCCGCGACCTGTTCGTAGAAGCCTTTCAAGAAATGCTGGCTTCGGTGGAGAAAGGCTTTGACCCCAAAGAGATTGAAGCGCTCTTCATCGGCAACTTTAGCAGCGACCTGTTTGAAAACCAGGGGCACACCGCTCCGATTATGGCCGATTGGGTGGGCCTGACTCCGCGCCCGGCCACCCGCATTGAAGACGCTTGTGCCAGTGGCGGCGCGGCCTTGCGCCAGGGCGTCCTGGCGATTGCTTCTGGCTTATATGACATCGTGCTGGTTGGCGGCATCGAGAAGATGACCGACCTGCCCATCGAGCGCGTCACCGACACCCTGGCAACCGCTGCCGACGCGCTGTACGAAGTGCCGGCGGGCTTCACCTTCCCCGGCCTGTATGCTGCGATGGCGACTGCTTACATGGCCGAATATGGCGCTGCCCCCGATGTTTTCCTGAAAGTGGGCTACAAAAACCACGAAAACGGCGCGCTCAACCCCAAAGCCCAGTTCGGACAGCGCATCGCCGACATCATGGAAGCCCGCAAAAAGAGCGCGGCCAAGAAGGGGCTGCCCATCCCCGAATGGGCTGATGAAATGGCTTTCCTAAACGATGAGCGCGCCAACCCCACCATTGCCTGGCCGTTGCGCTTGTACGATTGCTCACCGGTTTCAGATGGCGCGGCGGCTGTGCTTTTGGTCAGCGAAGACCTGGCCCGCCGTTTCACCGATACCCCGCTCTACGTCATCGGCTCCGGGCAGGCCAGCGATGGCGCGATTCACGACCGCCCAACCCTCACTTCCCTGCCCTCTGCCAAAAAAGCCGCCGAAATGGCCTATCAGATGGCCGGGGTGAAACCCGCCGATATAGACGTGGTCGAAGTCCACGATTGTTTCACCATTGCCGAAATCATCGCCACCGAAGACTTGGGCTTCTTCGAACCCGGTCAGGGCTGGCGGGCGGTGGCAGAGGGCAAAACCGCGCGTGGCGGGGAACGTCCCATCAACACCTCCGGCGGCTTGAAGTCGAAAGGGCACCCGGTGGGCGCTTCGGGCGTGGGACAAGTCATCGAAATCTGGAAGCAGCTGCGCGGCGAGGCGGGTGAACGCCAATTGCCGGGCAACCCCCGCCTGGGGCTGACCCACAACGTCGGCGGCACCGGTCAGACTTGCGTCGTCCACATTTTCGAGCGGAGATAGCCATGAGCGCGTTCAATCACATCACCCATTACGCCGCGCTTGGCGAGAACAAGTTGGTTGGCAGTCGCTGCTCAGCCTGCGGTAAAACCTTTTACCCGGCGCGCCCGATGTGCCCGGCCTGCTATGGCAGCGCGCTGGAGGCTGTCGAGTTTTCGGGCAAGGGCAAACTGGCTGCTTATTCGGTGATTTATATCGCCCCCACCGCCATGATTCAAGCCGGGTTCGACCGCAAGAATCCCTACTGCGCGGCGGTGGTCGAATTGGAAGAAGGCCCGCGCATCTGCGCCCAATTGGTGGGCGTGGATGTGAAACAGCCGGAGAGCATTCGCATTGGTCAGCCTGTCCAAGCCACCTTCTTGCAGCGCGGTGAAGGCGAATCGGCTAGGACTTTTCTCGCTTTCCAGCCCTGAGCCAACCCCGCCCAGGCTGGCATTGTTTTGCGTTGTAGGATGGGCTTTCTGCCTGTCTCAAGACGAACCCGGCAGGCCTTTGTCTGCCCCTGATTCTTTGTTTTTGGAGGAGAAAATGAAACTGTTTCGCACGCTCTTTGTTCTCGTCATGGCGGCCTCGCTGGTGTTGGCAGCCTGCACGCCCCCGGCCACTCCCACCCCGGAGCCGACCAAGGTTCCCGAACCGACTGCCGTTCCACCCACCAAAGTCCCGGAACCGACGGCTGAACCAACCGCCGCACCCGCCGCGGTGCGCCTGACCTGCGCCCAGCCGGTCAAAGTCGGCCTGATTACCGATGTCTCCGGCACTTTGGCAATTTATGGCGCGCACATCTTGCGCTCGTTCATGCTCGGCATGGAGTACATGGCTGGGGCGCCTGGTTCCGCCGGCGAAACGTTCGACTTCAAAGTGACGCAGGAGAACACCTTCAAGGTGGAGGATTGTGAAATTCAAGTCTTCGTCCGTGATGACGCCAGCAACCCAGAAAACACAGCCACCATCGCCCGTGAACTGATTGACGTGCAGAAGGTCAACCTGCTGGTTGGCACGGTCTCTTCGGGCGCAACCGCCACCCTGCAAGGGATTGCCTTTGAGAGCAAAATCCCGCTGATTGTGGCGCCTGCTGCTGCCAACGATATTACCGGCGTGAACTTCAACGAGTACACCTTCCGCGTCAGCCGCAATAATTACCAAGATGCCATCAACGAATGTCTGTATCTTGCCAAGAAATACAAGACCTTCGTGCAAATTGCGCCCGATTACGCCTTCGGACGTGGTTCGGCGGCGGCCTTCCGCGATGCCTGCACGCTGCAGGGCGGCACATTTGTGGCCGATGATATTTTTGCTCCGCTCGATACCAAAGACTTTACGCCCTACATGGAGCAAATTGCCAATTCGGGCGCCGAGGCCTACATCGTCAGTTGGGCCGGTGGCGGCTTCGTCCCGCTCATGCAGGCCGCCAAAGACCAGGGCGTGACCGAAACGATGGCGCTTGGCGCGACGTTCATTGATAACACCCTGATGCCCATCTGGTACGGCAATGCCATCGGCAGCACCAACGGCATTATCTACCACTACAGCGCGCCCAAGAACCCAATCAACGATTTCCTGGTCAAAAACACCAAGCCGCGCTACGGCGTGAACCCCGACCTGTTCGATGCCGACGGCATGAACGCCGCGATTATGCTGGTGGAAGCCCTCAAGTTGACCGGTGGCGATGTCAGCGGCGCGGCGCTTGTCAAGGCGATGGAAGGCATGACTTTTGAAGGCCCCAAAGGTACGATTTACATCCGCCCCGAAGACCACGTGGCCATTCAGGATATGTACATCTTGAAACTGCTCAACGTGACCGACCCCGAGGCCAACTTCTACGAATACGTCGAAACCACCCGCCCCGAACCGCCCTGCCTGTTGCCCGAAAACCTGAAAGCCCGTTGCGGCAGCCTGCCCTATGGCAGCCTGAGCGGCAAGTAATTGAACCGTTCTCTCTCTCGTCCCTCCCTCTGCCTCCTTCCAGGCAGGGCGAGGGGCGAGGAAATTCCTGGCAGATTATTGATTGGCCCTCGTCAACGGTCAACGTCTAAGTTTTCGGAAGGTGACATGGCAAACTCTGACATCATTTTTCAAACCATCAACCTGCGCAAAGAGTTTGGCGCGTTGGTCGCGGTGGATAACGTCAACCTGCAAGTGCGAGCCAATACCCTTCACGCCATCATTGGCCCCAATGGAGCGGGCAAAACCACGTTTTTCAATCTGCTTTCCGGCAACATCGAGCCGACCAGTGGACAGGTCATCTTCAAAGGCCGCGATATTACCCACCAGCCCGTTCACAAGACCATTCATTTTGGCATCGGGCGCTCCTTCCAGATTACCAACATCTTCCCTAACCTGACTGTGTTGGAGAATATCCGCCTGGCGGCGCAAGCCATGGGGCGCGATAATCTCAAATTTTGGCAATCGGCTTCGGCTTTCAAACAATATGAGCAACGCGCCTGGCAGGTGGCCGAAAAAGTAGGCCTCAAGGACAGGGTCTACCATCTGGCGCGTACCCTGCCGCACGGCGACCAGCGCAAGTTGGAACTGGGCATGATTTTGGCCCCCGACCCCGAAGTGCTGCTGCTCGATGAGCCGACGGCGGGGATGGCTTCAGAACAGGTCCCTGAATTGATTGCGCTCATTCAAGAAATTCAGCGCGCCGGTAACAAGACTGTTCTCCTAGTGGAACACAACATGAACGTTGTCATGACCGTTTCCGACACCATCACGGTCATGCACCAGGGGCGCGTGCTGGCCGAAGGCACGCCCGCCGAAATCAAAGCCAACCCCGAAGTGCAGACCGCCTATTTGGGTGGTTTGTACGAATTGGAAAGCCCTACCCCTCAGACGTATGACAAATAGAATCAGAAACTTCCAAAAAAGGTAACTGCCTACCTGCCCTCGCTCCCAACCCTTGCCCCAACGGGAGAGGGGAGAAAACGAAGTAGCTTTGTCGTTTGTGGCAACAAAATCCGTTTTTCTTTCCGTTTTCCTCTCCCGGTGGGAGAGGGCAGGGTGATGGTAGGCAGTGACCCAAAAAGAAAAAATCATGGACACGATTCTCGACGTTCAATCCGTTCACACCTTCATTGGGCAATATCACATCTTACAAGGGGTGAGTCTGAGCATACCGCGCGGCAGCATCACCGCTTTGCTGGGGCGCAACGGGGCTGGCAAAACCACCACGCTCAAGACGATTTTGGGGTTGCTGCCGCCGCGTCAGGGAAAAATTGTTTTTGAGGGGCGCGAAATCAACGGCATGCGTTCCTTCGACATCGCCGCACGCGGCATTGGCTTTGTCCCCGAACACCGCGCCATTTTTCGCGATTTGAGCGTGGAAGAAAACCTGAAAATCGCCGAGCGCAAAAAAGGCGATTACGCCCGCAAGCAAGACTTCATCTTTGGCCTGTTTCCTGACCTAAAGCGGCTGATTGCCTTGCCTGGCGCGAATCTCTCCGGCGGACAGCAGCAAATGCTGGCCATTGCCCGCGCCCTGGTTGCCGATAATTCTCTGCTGCTGATTGACGAACCCTCGGAAGGGCTGGCCCCGGTGATTATCGAAAACGTCATGGCCGCCATTCGCGAACTCTCGAAAAACGCCACCATTGTTCTTGTCGAACAGAACTTCCTGGTCGCCAGTCAACTGGCCGAGTATTACGTCATCATCGAAGAAGGCCGTTCGGTCAGGCATGGACTGATGGCTGAATTGGTCCAAGACCAGGCCACCATTCACCGCTACCTGGGCGCGGCCTAACGAAGGAAGAGAGATGGACAATTTCAAAGTGACCCTCCGTAAAAATTTGGTTCTCTACCTTACGCTTGGCGTGTTGGTCAGTCTGTTGATTGCCGCCGCCCAGGGTATGGAGAGCAAGGATTTCGTCATCACCTTCTTGCGCGGACTGGCGGTCGGTTCGCTCACCTTCCTGGTCGCTTCTGGCTTTTCGCTCATCTTTGGCCTGATGCACGTCCTCAACCTGGCGCATGGCACGCTCTATATGATTGGGGCCTACATCGCCTGGACGGTCTTCGTCCGGCCCGATACGTTCGTTGACCTGCTGACGCCCCTGGCTCTGCTCCTGAGCGGATTCACGCTGCAGGGCGTCTGGGCGTTTGTTGCTGCTCGCATTCGGCTTTCGGGAGCGATGGGACGCATCCTGCCTTGGGGCGGGATGGCGCTCTCGCTGGTCATCCTGTTCATGACTCTCGCCCGTTATCCGATTGCGGTTTGGGATGTGGAGGTGTTTGCCCAAAGCCCCGGCACCTACGCCTTCATGGCCGACCAGGGGACGCGCCTGGTTCCCGAAGCGGCCGTTTTCGAGGGCCTTTCTCCCGCGCTGGCGGTCATCGGATTATTGGCTGGCAGTCTGCTTGCCGCGTTTTCGATGGTCTGGCTTGCTCATCCCCCCACCGCGCCGCAACAATTGACCTGGCGACATTTTGCGCCTTTTGCCGTGTTATCACTGGTGGGCATCCTGGCGCTGATTTTCAACGAACCGCTGACTGCTTGGCTGGTGGGGCTAAACACCAACTGGCTTTTCCTGGTTTCGGTGGTGGTGGCCGTGCTGGCGGGCATGGGGTTGGGCGGGTTGATGGAAGTCACCCTGATTCGTCCGCTCTACGTTCGGCACATCTACCAAATCATGCTGACGCTGGGCATGAGCGTGATTGGCGTCGAAATCGTGCGTGCCGTGTGGGGGCGGCCCGAATTCATCATGCCCAAACCGGCCTTGTTCACCGGTTCGGGGCCGGGCTGCCCGGCAACGACCTTGGCCGCCTGGTGGCAACTCAACTGCGCCACCATCCTGGTTTTGGGCGGGCGCGTGCGCGTCTATAACGAGATTTTTATTCCGCTGGTGGGGCTGGTTGTCCTGGTGGCCGTCTGGCTGTTGCTCAAACGCTCGCGCCTGGGCATGATTATCCGCGCCGGCGTGCAAGATAGCGAGATGGTCGAAGCGTTGGGAATCAACGTCCGGCAGGTCTTCACCTTGGTCTTTGCGCTTGGCGTGGGGTTGGCGGCCCTGGGCGGGGCACTGGCCGCGCCTTCCCTGGGTCTCTCCTATCACATGGGCGAATCCGTCATGCTCAACGCGCTGGTGGCGCTGGCCATTGGCGGGCTAACCAGTTATCCCGGCGCGGCGCTCGGTTCGGTCATCGTGGGGTTGATTCAGCAATTCATGATTAAGTACGGGCAGATTGGCATTGCCATCCCCTTCACCGAGATTGTTTTCAAACCCACCCCGCCTATCGTCCCGGCTTCGACCATCTTCCTGATGGTCATCATCCTGCTGTTGCTGCCCAATGGCTTGTTGGGAAAGAAGGAATAAACCGCCATGACCAAATCCTTTTTCCGCCAACATCAGGCTTCGCTGCTCACCCTGCTTGCGCTGGTCCTGTTCCCCTTCCTGGTTGGCCTGTTCGAAGGCGCATCCCCGGCGGTGGTTTGGGCAAATGGAAGCGGAACCAGTAAGTTTATGCAAGGGCTTGCCATCGAAGTCTTCATCCTGGCGATGTTTGCCCTCAGTTACGACCTGATTTTCGGCATCACCGGTCTTTTGTCGTTTGGTCACAGCATGTTTTTCGCGGTGGGCGCGTATGCCTCTGGCATCGCCATCAAGAGTTTTGGTTTGAATCTTGGACAAACCTTTCTGTTGGTTCTCGCGGCGGCTTTCATCCAGGCTGTACTGGTGGGCATCGTCTTGCCGCGCGTCAAGGGCATCACCTTTGCGTTGGTGACGCTGGGTATGGCGAGCGTTCTCCATCTCATCGTCATGTCCACCGAACTCGGCCCCTACACCGGCGCGGATGTGGGCTTGCAGGGCGTCATCATCCCGGATTTCATCAACCCTGCTGTGGAGCGTCTGCGTTTGTATTTTGTGGCCATGACGGTTTTCATCTTGTTCTACCTGCTTTACAAGCGCTTTGTTGATTCCCCCACCGGTCGGGTGTGCGTTGCCATTCGCGAAAATGAAGACCGCGCCAAAATGCTCGGCTACAACGTGTTCACCTTTAAGTTTGCCGCGCTGCTGCTTTCTTCCATCACCGCCGCTCTGGCCGGATTTTTACACACCATCTACCAGCCGATTGTCAGCCCCAACACCGCCAGCCTGGCGTTTACCGTCACCGCGCTGCTAATTGTCCTAATTGGCGGGGTTGGCACGTTGAGCGGGGCCTTCCTCGGGGCCATTGTCTTCCGCGCTCTTGATTTTGGCCTGCGCCGCTATATCGGCGAGAGCGCCAGTTTCATCAACGGGGCGGTCTATGTCCTGTTCGTCTTGTTCATCCCGTATGGCATCATCGGTACGTGGCGGCTGAAATCATTGGAACTGAAAAAAGGTTGGGAAGACCTGCTCAAGCGTTTTCAACGTTCGATGGGTTGATGAACTCGGCTTGCACATCAGGCCTGCCAGGGAACCCGGCAGGCCTTTTTGTGTTTAGAAAGGGGAACACGGCTAGAAAATTTTAGATACAACGTTAATTTCAGTGGAGTGTTCAACAGACTATAATCGTTCGGCATATCAAACGCTTTTCAATAGCCAAACTTTTCGTCAAATAGGAGACGTTTCATGGACATTGCATTGATTGGATTAGGAAAAATGGGCGCCAACATGGCGCGCCGCCTGGTGCGAGGCGGGCATCGCGTGGTCGGGTTCGACCGCGATTTCAGCCTGGCCGAATCGCTCCAGGCGGAAATTGGCCTGACCGCCGTCCGCACGCTGCCAGAACTAGCCGCCACCCTGCCCGCGCCGCGCGCCGCCTGGGTGATGGTGCCGGCCGGAGACGCCACCGAAGCCGTCATCGCAGAACTGGCCGGGTTGTTCGCCCTGGGCGATACGATTATTGACGGCGGTAACACCTTCTACAAAGATGACATCCGCCGCGCCGCCGCGCTGAAAGAGAAAGGCATCCACTATGTGGATGTCGGCACGAGTGGTGGGGTGTGGGGGCTGAAAGAAGGCTACAGCCTGATGGTCGGCGGCGAAGCGGAAGACGTTTCCCGTCTGAAACCGATTTTCGAGACCCTGGCCCCCGCGCCGGATAAGGGCTGGGGACACGTGGGCGGCGTGGGCGCCGGGCATTTCGTCAAGATGATTCACAACGGCATTGAATACGGTCTCATGCAGGCCTACGCCGAAGGCTTCGAAATCCTGCACGCCAAGCGCGACTATGCCCTTGACCTGCACCAGATTGCCGAAATCTGGCGGCATGGCTCGGTGGTACGCTCCTGGCTGTTGGACTTGACCGCCAATGCCCTGGCCGCTGACCAGGAATTAAGCGAAATTGCCGGTTACGTTCCCGATTCTGGAGAAGGCCGCTGGACAGTTTTTGAAGCCGTAGATTTAGATATACCCGCGCCGGTCATCACGCTCTCGCTTCAGCAGCGATTCGCCAGCCGTCAGGAGGAGAGTTTCGCTGCCAAATTGCTGGCCGCCATGCGCAATCAGTTCGGTGGACACGCCGTCAAGAAGGTTGAACGATGAGCGAAACCTGCCAATCTACCAGCATTGTCATTTTTGGCGCTTCCGGTGACCTGACCTGGCGGAAACTGATTCCGGCGCTGTATAACAACTTCCGCAAAGGGCGGCTTTCGGAATGCGCGAACGTGGTCGGGTTTGCCCGCCGCCCGTATTCCGATGACGCCTTTCGCGCCCGTTTGCGCGAGGGCGTGGTGCAATTCAGCCCGGAGACCTTCGACCCGGCGGTGTGGGAACAATTCGCCCCGCGCATTCACTACTTTCAGGGCAATCTCGACCAGGCTGAAGACTTCTCTCGCCTGGAGAACTTCCTGCGCGGGCTGGAAGGCGGCCCTGCCAACCGGCTGTACTATCTGGCCACCGCGCCGGAGTATTACGTGGCGGTGGCCGGGCATTTGGGCGCAGCCGGCATGGCGCAAGATGACGAAGATTACGGCGCGTGGCGGCGCATTATCGTGGAAAAACCCTTCGGACACGATTTACAATCGGCGCGCGAACTGACGCATGCCCTACAGGCGTCTTTCGCTGAGCGGCAAATCTATCGCATTGACCACTATTTGGGCAAAGAAACCTCGCAAAATATCTTGTTCTTTCGTTTCGCCAACACCATCTTTGAGCCGGTCTGGAACCGCCGCTATGTGAGCAATGTGCAAATCACGGTGGCCGAGAGCGTAGATATTGGCTCCCGCGCTGGCTATTACGACACTTCCGGCGTCTTGCGCGATATGTTCCAGAATCACCTGTTGCAACTGCTCTCGCTGGTGGCGATGGAGCCGCCCGCTTCCTTTGAAGCCGATGCGGTGCGCAACGAAACGGTCAAAGTGCTTAAGAGCATTCGCCCGATTGCGCTGGAAGATACCGTCCGGGCGCAATACGCGGGCTACCGCGAAACGGAAGGCACAGCGCCCGATTCTCAAACCCCCACCTATGCCGCGCTTAAACTCTTCATAGATAACTGGCGCTGGCAGGGCGTGCCGTTTTACCTGCGTTCTGGCAAGGCCTTGCGGCGCAAAATTTCGGAAATCATCATCGAATTTCAGCGCCCGCCCCACCTGATGTTCCACCTGCCGCCAGGGGCCGATTTCAGCCCTAACATCCTGGCGCTCACCATTCAGCCGGATGAAGGCATTCACCTGCGCTTCCAGGCCAAAGTCCCCGATTCTGACCAGGAGATGCGCCCGGTGGATATGGATTTTCACTATCGCGATTCTTTCAATGACCGCAGCATTCCCGAAGCCTATGAGCGGCTTCTGCTCGAAGCCCTGGATGGCGACGCCTCGCTGTTCACCCGTTCGGATGGAATCGAAGCCTCCTGGAAATTGATTGACCCCATCCTGGAAGGCTGGCAAACCCCGGCTGCGCCCCCGCTGGTGACATACCCGCGCGGTTCGTGGGGTCCGGCCGAGGCCGATGCGCTGCTCGCCCGCGCCGGTCATCGCTGGCGGCTGGGCAGAGAATAGTCGTTACAACCTTGCCGCGGCGGCCTGGTCTACCAGCCACAGCACTTCCCCTTTGCCAGGGCGGATGTGAGCGGCCGGGAAATCGGCTCCGCGCCAAACTTGTGCAAACATTTCGGCTTTCGATGCGCCGCTCACCAGGAAAATCACCCGGCGGGCGGCGTTTAACACTCCAAAGGTCAGGGTCACCCGCGAGATGAGGGGGGGCGGCGGGGCGGTATGTTCCACCTCTATCGCCCAGCGCACGGATTCGGCCAGGGCGGGCGAACCCGGAAAGAGCGAGGCGGTGTGACCGTCTTCGCCCATCCCCAGGAAAACCAGGTCAAAGGCCGGTATCTCGCCAAAGAAGGCGCGCAATTCTGCTTCGTACAGGCGGGCGGCTTCGGCCGCGGGCAGTTCACCCCGTATGCGGTGAATGTTTTCAACCGGCAGGCGAATGCGCGCCAGCAGCGTGCTGGCAGCCAGGCCGTAATTGCTATCGGGATGTTCTGGAGGGACGCAGCGCTCATCGCCCCAAAACAAGTGAACCTTGCGCCAGGGGATGCGCTTGGCCAGGTCTGGCGCGGTCAGCCGTTCATACAGCGCGCGCGGCGTGCTGCCCCCGGAGAGCGCCACGCTGAAGCGCTTCGGCGCGGCTTCTGCCATTTGCGCGAACAAGCGAGCAGCGTAATCAACCAGTGCGTTAGGGGTGGGGAAGATTTCGAGAACAGGCTGCATGACGATGGAGGGGAGCAGCACAAAATGATGAAACCGTTATTCTTTCTTTTCAGTCTCTTTTTTTTCTTCTTCGCCTTTGAGCGATTCGCGGAAGTTGCGAATGGCGCTGCCAAGCTCCCCGGCAATTTTGCCAATGCGTCCAACGCCAAAGAGCAGGATGACGATAATGAGGATGATAATCAGTTCGGTTGGGCCGAAATTGGGCATGCGAGTCTCCTTTTGTGGGGCTGGTAGGAGTGGAATGCCCTGATTTTACCCGAAAATGTTCTCCCCCTCTTGTCTTTGTTCGAGCCGCTGGACAGTTTTAAAATGCTCAAGTGGCTCCCTTTGGTTCTTGAATCGCTTTGGGGTGGGCTTTGTGAATCCAACAGCGCTAAGATGCCAAGATTCTCATGCTTTTCTTGGCGTCTCTGCGACGTTGCCTTAAGACCCGTGCGAATTTTGCAAGGTGGCAACTTGGGTCAAGATTGGGTGTAGAGAAACGCGGACAAAAAAGCGCGTTTTCCGAAGAAATCTTGGAAAATTTGCGCGTCCCAAAAACAACTGGCGGGTGGCTCGTATTGTGCAGGTTACAAAATGGAGGATGTCTCAAGTTGACGGTCAAATTGCGTCAATTCGTCTTGTTCTGTTTGCAGGATTTGCAGCAAAGCTGGGATTTTTTCAGCGGCGAACTGCGGGCTGCGTCCTTTCAGGCTGACCACCCCGGTCACTACGCCATCTACGGCGCTGATGGTGCCGGTCAGTTGCGCTTCAAACCGGGAGAGCAGGGTGCTGATTTCTTTCAACTGGGCTTGACGAGTTTGCAGCGATTGTAAAGCGGCTTCAAACTCGCGGCGTGCGGTTGGGTCGCTGGTTTCGGCAATGCTTTTCTCTAGTTTGGCGATATCCTCGTTGAAATTGCTGCTGATTTGCTGGACAGCCAGATTGTTATCCAACGCGCTCATGCGCAGGCAGAGTTGATACGCGTGTTCGACGAGTTCATCGAGTGCCAGTTCCACCGGTTCCAGCGCGCGGCGCAGTTGTGGGCTGGATTGTGAAAGCGTGTTGAAGACCGAAAACCGGGCTCGTTCCAAACGGTCAAATCGAAATTGATAGCGCTGGGCCAGCGGCTGACGGTTCTGGCGGGTGAAGGTCATTTGCAGGCCGGGGTCGCGGGCGATGAGGATGACCATCACCAGCCAGAGGACGAAGCCAATTGGTGCCAGCCACCAGGCCGAACACAGACCGGCGGCAGCCGTCAGCGCCAGCATGGCCAGGTTGACGGGGTTGAGCAAGGCGAGAAAGAGTGGAGAGCGGGGCATAATTGCTAGCGTTGTTCCCCCTCTCCCCGGAGGAGAGGGGGTGAGGGAGAATTAGAAGAACGTGGCGATTTCGTCGTAGATTTTTTGGATATTTTCCGGCGAACTTTTGTATTGTTTGCCGCCGGTGGGTTCGGCAATTTGTTTTAGCACGTTTTCATCTGCGTCGCTGCCGAAAGCAATGGTGAAAATCTTGATGGCGTTGCCCCCTTCGCCGGCGGCCGCGTTGATTTGGCTCATCACTTCATCCAGCGTTTGATTGGAAGCCGTATCTGCACCGTCGCTCAAGATTACAATGGCGCGAATATGGTCAGGGTTGCCGTTGGCGGCCAAATCTTGGTAGGCGGCCAGGGTGGCGTCGTAGAGTTTGGTATCACCCTGCTCAAAAATGCCGGCCACGCTGTTCAACACTTGCTGGCGCTTCGGCCCCAGTGGGGTGAGCGGCGTGAGGGTGGAAATTTTGGAACTGAACAGGATGATTTGCAGGCGGTCACGGTCATCCAATTTCTTGACGAATTCCAGCAAACTGGCGCGGGCCGTGGTAATTTTGTCGCCGCGCATACTGCCGGAAATGTCCATCACCACCACCAGGTCCACCGGTTTTTTCGTCTCGCGCCACAGGGTTTGAATTTTATCTATCACCGCTGCGCTAGGAATCTCTAGAATGGTCTTGGGCTGGGTGATGTCAATGCCGTGTTGGGAATCGAGCGGGGCGGTGAGTGGGATGCTGGGGTCGGCCGGGCGGAAGCCGTATTCCAGGGCTTTCAACTGTTGGGGCCGGTCGAGCAGGAAGGCCTCGAAGATGCCCGCCGCTTCGCGCTGTTCTGCCGTGACCCAGGGCGCGTTTACCACCACGTAGGGGTTATTCGTCCAGAACGTGCCTTCTTTGGGGTAAATTGCCACGACCGGGATTTGGGAAGATTGCCCGTTTAGGCGTTTGGTTTCCTGCGCCACCACCAGGTTTTCATATAAAACGGCTGCGCTCAGGTACGATGGTCCGCGCTCGAACATGCGCTCGGCGAAGAAGCCGGTGCTGGTGCCGTAGTGGATGATGCTCTTTTCGACCGCTGCCATCAAGTCCCGTACTTTGGGGTCGTCCAGGTCGGCTTCGGTCAGGCCGCGCTGTTTTCCTGCGCCGGCGTAGGCTTCGGCGATGATGGAGACGATGCCGCTGTTACTGTAAGCGGGGTGGGTGTGACCAAACTTGAACTCGCCCCATTCCGGGTGGCCGTAGGCGCTCCAGCCTTCCTCGGAGGTGGCCAGCGCGGCAATATCGGCCCAGCCGATGGCTTTATCGGGCCAGCCCAGGGCTTGCGCCATCGGCTGCCACATGGCAATCACCACCGGGCTAAGGACCAGGTCGTTGGGGTTGCCTGTTACCAGGTCTTCCCCATGCAATTTACGCCATTCGGCGTTGGCGACCGGGATATAAACGGACGAGGCCGGGCTCCAGACCGTTGGCTGGAGCGCGCCTTCGAGGATGCCGCGCACCGATTCAATCGAGCCCATAGGGGTTGCTTCGATGACAATCAACTTGCCCTCAGCGGTTTTGTTACCCGCCGCGTTGAACTGCGCTACGAGCGGCTCTAGCCACTCCTTCTTTTCTGAGCCATAGACGATACTGACCGTTACGCTCCCGCCCGGAAGCAGGCCTTGGATTTGCCCGCAGGCCGAGAGAGCCAGGGAGAGGATGACTAAGAGAGAGAATAAAAGATAGAGAGTGTTGCGCATAGTTTCTCCAATTTAGTAATTGGTCAATCGCAAACAGTAGTTGGAGCGCGTTACGAATTACCAATTACCAATTACCGATTTACATTCCTCGCCCAAAAATCACGCAGGGTATTGAGCGCGCTGCCGGGCGGGACCTGCGCTTCGGGCAGGAAGGACAAATCGGCGCGGAAGCCGTTGGCAGCGTAGCGGTCGAAGGGCGAGCCGGGTTGTTCGAGTGGAATAGAAGTATCTACCGGACGGTAGCCGTATTTGAGCAGGGCAATTTCCTGAACGGGTTTGCTCACCAGGTAATCGAGGAACAAGATGGCGGCTTTGCGATGGTCGAGCGTGACCCAATCGGCGTTCAAGACGCAGAAGGGATGGTCGCTCCACAGCGTGGCGGGCGGGTAATAAACGCGCAACTCGCCATAGCGCCCTACGGCATTTTCGGCTTGTTCAATGGCGGTGGATTCATAGACGGCCACGAAGTCGTAAACGCTGGGGCCATAGGTTATCATCTTTTGCATGAGCGGCCCGGTGCTATGCTCGAACTGCCCAATGCTCGCTTCGATTTCCAGGAACCACTTCTGGTAGTCGCTGTCGTTTAGAATATCGGCGGCGGTCAGGCCGGAGGTCTTGCCGTGATAGCCGTAGGTCATCAAGAGGATGGTCATGAATCCGCTGTTGGATTTGAGCGGGTCGGTGTGACCGAATTTGACGTAGCCCCAATCGGGCTGATTAAAAGCGGCCCAACCCTTGGGGTTGACGAGCGCATCGTGGATGTTGGGCCATAACGATGCGCCCGGCTGCTGCCCCCACAGCGCGTCGGCCCGCTCCTTCCATGCCACCAGCACCAGCGGTGTGCGCAAGACGGGTCGGCAGTTGATTGCATCGGCTGGGATGACCAGGCTGCGCCCAAATTGAATTGTGGAAGAATCCTGAAGCGCGGCAATCTGCAACATGCTGGCCGGGCTGATGATGACCGGCTGGCGGCTGCCATCTAGCACGGCGTTGATGATTTCCCACGACCCCATTTTTTCCATCTGGATTTTGACCGGATGCCCGTTGACGTTGGCTCCGCTCGCCTCGAAGGCCGGAACAACTTCCTCTAGCCAGGCCTGTTTCTCGGTAGAGTAGAGAACGGTCACAACGATGGGAGCCGGGGGCGGGATGATGAGTTCTCGCAGCGGGGCGTAGGCAACCGCCCGGAAGGGGGGAAGCAGCAAGGCGGCCACGAAGACGCCAATGGCCGCCAGTCCAAAAAGAATCAAGAATATCCAGTTGATGCGAGGGGTGTACATTGAATTCGATTCTCCACACCTGATGATACGATAGGGTGTGGATTTCGTTGCTTAACAGATTGTTAACGCTTTGTTTTTAAATGGCATCGGCTTCCCAGCGTGGGCGCGGGCGGTAACGCTTGCGGATTTGTTCCAGGATATGCATGGGGGTATGCAGCAGGCGGCGGGCGATTTTTGCAATGCGCTCGCCGGAGACGCCGCCGTTTTGGATAGGCATCAGACGGCGCAGTTCGTCCTTATCCAGATAGGTGTAGGTCTCTTTGCCCAGCGCCAGTGAGACGAAGGTGCAGGTGGATTGCTGGGTCATCACCATGCTGGCGTTGGCAATCATGTCATTCACGTTGCCATGTGTGAGAACCAGCGCATCGGGCGCCACCGATTTGATTTCGCGCGTGGCGCGCTCGACGTGTTCGGTGGGATGCAGTTTGAAAATCAGCGGGCGGCCTTCGGCGGCCTGTACGCAGCGGCGCAGGAAGGTCATCCGGTCGTCGCCGCGATACGTTTCACGATAAGGCGTGGTAGCGACCAGGACGAAATCGCGGTAGGGGAAGTCGTTCTTTAGGTGGCGCTGCAAGTTGTCGAAGTTGGGAATGCCCGTGACGGCAATTTTTTCCGGCGGCACGCCCTTGCGGATGAAGTGGTCGCGGTAGCCTTCGGATGCCACGCAGAAAATATCATAAGCATTTGAAAGGCCATTGGTGGCGGTGTTGGCAATGTAGCGCGGCAAGAAGGGGAAGAGTTTCCATAGCCGGTAGAGTTTGCCTTCTGGCTCGGTGATGCCTTCCTGCACCAAAATCAAACGCTTACCGCGAATGTTGTTCTGAATAATCAGGTCGGAGGAGGTAACGACCATATCGTATTTGTGACCTGCGCCGCGCTCATCAATCGGTAATTTGTGGTCGGCCAGGTATTGCAGGGTATCGCGCCGATGCCGCCCGCCTAGGACACAAAAATCGAGCAATCCGGCTTTGGCTGCGAGATGCTCGATTCCATCGGCATAATATGGGGTGAAATAACAGTTGTGGTCGCTTAAGTGCTGGGCCACGGCGTGCATTTGGGTCGTCTGGTTAAGCGACCCGCAGATGAATAAGATGTTTTGGGGCATATTCGTCTCCTCATCCGCATTGTATTCACCCTAAGTTAATTGGCATGGAACAACCCATTAAGGTCTGGTAAACGAATTGTTTTTTTCCGGTCGTTAACAAAAATTTTTACAGATGTTAATCGCAAGCAGTTAAACTACCTTTGCACGTTCTCCTTTTTGAGAGAGTATATCGGGTACGATTATGTTGCCATTTCTACGAGACGAATCTCAAATACCCGTCTGTATTGCCGATTTGCCCGCCCATGATTTTCAGGTGTCACCGTATACCTTGACGGAAGATGTAGTGATGGTGTTGGAAGACAACCCCGATTTGCCGGGCGTGTTAATTGTGGAAAATCGCAAATTGCTGGGTTTCCTGACACGTCTGAAACTTTTTGAGCGCTTAGGGCATCGGTATGGGATAGAATTGTTCATGCGCAAGCCGATTGCGCATTTGGCTGCTGCCATGTCTAGCCAAGTGCAACCTTTACCCGGTCATTTGCGGGTGGATGAAGCAATTCAACGGGCATTGTCGCGTCCGTTGCGTGATATGTACGACCCGGTGGTGATTCAGCTCTCTAACGACATGTTTCGCATTCTCGATTTGACCGTGCTCGTTTTGGCCCAATCGTTAATTGTCTCTAATCTGAGCAACATCGTTGGTCGTTTGGGCCAACTCGATGCATTGATTTATCAGGATGCCGACGAACGGGGCATCTTAAAGCGCATGTTACAATTGCTTGCCCAGGTTGTCCCCTATCATCAAGCGTATGTGTTGGTGCGTGGCGACCGGCTGGAACTTGGCGCGGCGTGGGGCGTTGAAAACCCGACACTTGATTTCGCTCAAATCGAGTCGAACGCGATTTATCAAATGATGTTGCAGCACCGTCAGGCGATTTACCTGCCCGATACGCGCCGTGTGCCAGCCTGGCAAGGCATGGAAAGCTTAGGTCAGCCGGCTTCGTGGCTGGGCGTGCCGCTTTTGTACGAAGAGAGCACTTGCTTGGGCTTTCTCTCGCTTGGAAGGAATGTGGAAAGCCCCTTTACCTCGGATGAAAAACAAACTTGCCAGGCCTTTTCTCAGCGTATGACCAGATTATTGTTACAAAAACGCAGGGAAAAGACATTTTCAGACGAGACAATTTTTTTTGCACCGTTCGAGACGCTAGAATGGGCTGATGCCGAAAGTGCGTTTTGAACAGAACAAACCTATCCGAGGCTTTTTGTATGCATATTCTCGTTACGAATGATGATGGTGTCACTGCGCCGGGTCTCTTGGCGCTGGCGCAGGCTATGCGCTCATTGTCTGATGTTAAGGTGAGCATTCTTGCGCCAGACCGCAACTGGTCGGGCAGTGGCCATGTCAAAACGCTGGAGCGTCCTTTGCGCGTGCGTGACTTGACCTTGGCAGATGGTTCTGCGGCTTTTACAAGCGATGGCGCCCCTTCAGACTGTGTTGCCTTGGCGTTGCTGGGTTTCTTTGAAGAAAAAATTGACTTGGTGGTTTCTGGCATTAACCCGATGCACAACCTGGGGCATGATGTCACCTACTCCGGGACGGTGACGGCTGCCATGGAAGCGGTCATCTGGGATACCCCTGGCATTGCCTTTTCGCTTGGCTCGCTGGATAATCACCTTGGCGCTCTCGATTACACGGCTGCTGCTGAAATTGCTCGCCGTGTGGTCAGCACCGTGCGTGAACATCGTTTTCCGCCTGGTATGTTGCTCAACGTGAACATCCCCTATTTGCCCATCGAGCAAATCAAGGGGATTCGGATTACGCGTCAGGGCTTGCGTGTGTATCGTGACCGCTTGGATAAACGGATTGACCCACGCGGCAAGCCCTATTATTGGATTGGCGGCGATTCACCCACCGGCACACCGGAAGAAGGCACCGATGTGGGCGCAGTCGCCAGCGGCTATGTCTCCATCACCCCGATTCAACTCGACCTAACCATGTACAGTGCTATCCCAACCTTGGGGGATTGGGATTGGAAGTCATAATTTATAACAAGCAGGTATGGCGCCTGGGCGCTTTCCGCCACTGCCAAAATAAGAGGGGTCAATGACAACCAGTCCTTCTAACCTTTTTTGGCACACTACCCAGCCATACGCGATACAATTCCTCCATGCTGGAACGGCCCAATTGGGTGTACACTTTGGACATGGAGGCTCTATGAATATCGCCGCAATTGATGTTGGCTCGAATGCCATTCGCATGGCAGTTGCCCGTCCGGTGCGTGGAGGCCAGTTGGAAGTGCTCGAATCTACGCGTTTGCCGGTGCGTTTAGGGCAAGATGTGTTTACCAGCGGGCAATTGAGCGAGTCGATGATGCAAGCGGCGGTAGATGCCTTCTTACGCTTTCGTTCGATTGCCGACCAATTTGGAGTCAGCCAGTTACGCGCGGTTGGCACTTCGGCTTTGCGCGAGGCTGAAAATGGCGAAGTGTTGCTCGACCGCATCGTTCGCCAAAGCGGGATTCAGGTCGAAATCATCAGCGGCGAAGAAGAGGCGCGGCTGATTCACCTGGCAGTTTCCAAAGCGGTGGATTTGACCGGTAAGCGGGCAGTGCTGATTGACATCGGCGGCGGCAGCGTGGAAGTGACCATTGTGCGGGGGGATGAAATTCTCTCCTCTGAAAGTTATCCTATGGGAACAGTGCGCTTGCTCAAGCGGCTTGGCGCAAATGGTGGCCTGATGGATATTCACCTGTTGCGCGAATATACCGAATCGGCGCGACGGCGGATTGACCGTGAACTCGGCGGCGAAAAGGTAGATTTGTGCGCCGGCACCGGCGGCAACCTGGAAGAGATGGGCTTGCTGCGTAAACGTCTGTTTCGCCGCGAAACCAGCGACCGCATTACCCTGGACGAGTTAAATGCTCTCATCGAGAAACTCTCAGAGATGACCATTGAAGAGCGTATCAAAAAACTTGACCTGCGCCCCGACCGCGCAGATGTCTTGTTACCCGCGTGCATGGTTGTCCATCTCATTGCGCGCGAAGCGCGCGTGCGTGAAATCCAAATTCCGGGGGTTGGGCTTAAAGATGGAGTGTTGTGGGATATGCTTCCGTTAGCGCTCGGCCCACGTTTGCCACGCCGGGAACAAGTGCTTAACGCTGCCATGCGTTTGGGGCAGAAATACGCTTTCGATGCCGAACATGCCACACACGTCTCACGCTTGGCGGGGCGCATTTTTGACCAAACCCTTTCTCTGCATGGTTTGGATGAAAATGACCGCCTTTCTTTAGAAGCCGCCGCGCTCTTACACGATATTGGCCATTTCATCAACACGATTGACCACGACCGGCATGGCTACTACATTTTGAAACACTCGCCTCTGATGGGGCTAGAGCCACCTCAGCAAGAAGTGGTGGCGAATATTGTACGCTTTCACCGCAAAACCTCTCCATCGGTTCAAGAAGATTCCTTTCGCGCTTTGCCTCCCAAAGAGAGGATGACGGTTCTCAAACTGTGTGCCATCTTACGTCTGGCCGATGCGCTTGAAATCAGCCATGCTGCTCGCTTGCGCGATGTAACCCTTGAAAAGAACGGCAGCGTATGGCAAATTCTTTTGCGTGGAGAAGGCGAGATGATGCTGGAGCGCTGGTCATTTGAAAAACGCAAGACCCTCTTCGAGGATGTCTTTGGGGTGAGGCTGGAAATTGTGTAGTATTTAAGAAAACGTTTTGTGAACAGGAGCAAATTATGAATCTATACATCATTCGACACGCCATTGCTGTTGAACCCGGCACACCGGGCTATGAAGATGATAGTTTGCGCCCACTCACCCCCAAAGGCAGTGAAAAGATGACCAACATCGCGCGTGGGTTGAAATCGCTTGGCGTGTGCTTCGACCTGATTCTCTCCAGCCCCTATGTCCGTGCCTTGGAAACCGCCCACATCCTGCTCAAAATTCTCAAAATGAAAAAAGAGCAGTTAGTCACAACCGAGCATCTTACCCCTCTCAGCCTCCCAGACGAGGTGATTGGTGAAATCAACGAGAAGTATTACGATGTGGAGAGTATTGCGCTGGTGGGGCATGAACCCAACCTGAGCGCGCTGATTGGATTGTTGGTGGCTGGTGATGCTGGCCTCTCAATTGAAATGCGCAAAGGCGGTGTATGCTTTCTCAGCGCTGAAAATTTGCGCCACGAACGGCGTGCAACGCTCGAATGGTTGATGATGCCCAAACACCTGGTCGCGCTGGGAGAGCGAGAATAAGAAAGGGCGAGTACCTTCTCGCCCTATCGTTGTCCAAGCGCGGCTTCAATCAGTTTTTGGAGACGCGGCGCCATGCTCGATGGGTCAGGATGTAACCCCTCGACCAGCAAGGCGCTATCGTAGATTTGTTCAATCACCAGCGTGCCCAACTCCGAATCGGCGGGTAGGTGCAACAAGCCTTTGAGAATGGGATGAGCCGCGTTGAGTTCCAAGATTTTCTTCGGCACTTCGTATTCTTTCCCTAGGAATTTATACACCCGTTGTAATTCGGGGTTGAGCGCATCTTGCGGGTCCACCAAGCGCGCCACCGATTGCGCCAAGCGGTGACTCACCCGTACCTCGTTCACGCGCTCACCCAACACTTGTTTGAAGCGCTCCATGAGCGGGGCGAGTTCGCTTTCGGGGATTTTTTCCGGCTCTGGCTGGCCTTCCTGTGCTTGGGAGGGAGTCTCGATTTCTGCCTGGGCGGCGTTCTTTAACTCAAAGTCTTTATACTTGCGCAAACCCATCAGTAAGAAGGGGTCAATCGGTTCGGTCAGCAAAAGCACTTCCATCCCCTGGGCTTGGAAGGCCTCCAAGTGTGGGCTGCGCACCAGCGATTTGGGGTCTTCGCCGAGCAGGTAATAGACGAATTTTTGACCTTCTTTCATGCGGCCGGTATACTCTTCGAGCGATGACCAAACTTCCGGGTGCAAGTTGGTGCGGAAGCGCAGGAGCGGTACTAGCTTATCGGCATCGGCAGGTGTGGCGGCAACGCCTTGTTTGAGATAACTGCCGAACTCTTTCCAAAAATTGGCATATTTTTCGGGAGCGTTTTTGGCGAGCGTTTCCAGTTCCTTAAGGACTTGGCCGGTCAGGACCTTCTTCAGGCGGGGCATCAACCCACTGGATTGCACCGTTTCACGAGAGACATTCAGCGGTAAGTCTTCCGAATCAACCACCCCTTGCACAAAACGCAGGTAGTCAGGTAGCAGGTCCTTGTTGTATTCATCAATCAAAATATTGCGCGAATACAGTTTTAAGCCATCCTCTTTGCGCAGGGAGAACATGCCGCGCTCGCCTTTGGCAGGGATGTAGAGCAAAGCGTATAGCTGCACAGGCGCATCGGTGACGAAGTGGGTGGTGACCAGCGGTTCCTCAAAATCCAGGGTCAATTGGCGGTAAAAGTCGGTGTATTGTGTTTCGCTGATTTCCGATTTGGCCGTGCGCCAAAGCGAAGTCTGCTTGTTGACGGGCTTTTCGTCTGTGCCAACGTAAATGGGAAAACCAATGTAATCGGAATGTTTGCGAATGATTTCTTTGATGCGATACTCATCGGCAAACTCAGCAGCATCTTCTTTGAGCACGACTTTGATTTCGGTGCCTCGCGTGGTTTTTTCTGCTGCTTCGACCTGGTAGATATCATCGCCGCGGCACAGCCAACTCACCGCTTCGGCCTCCGGTTTGTAGGAACGAGAAATTACTCGAACCGATTCCGCTACCATAAAGACCGAATAAAAACCAACCCCAAACTGTCCAATCAGCCCGGTCGTGTCGAAGTTGTTCTTTTGCGCGGCTTCTAAGAAGCGCCTGGCGCCTGATTGCGCAATGGTGCCGAGATGCTCGATGATTTCCTGGCGGGTCATGCCAATACCGGTATCGCGGATGGTCAACGTGCGGGCATCTTTATCTACCGTAATGCGAATTTCAAGGGGTGCTTCGGCGTCAAGCACATCTTTGTTGGTAAGCATCTCAAAGCGCAGGCGATTGAGTGCATCCGATGCGTTTGAAAGCAGTTCACGCAGGAAGACTTCGCGGTCTTTGTAAAGCGAGTGAATGAGAATATGAAGGAGTTGTTTGGTTTCGGCTTTGAAAGCAAAGGTTTCGGTCATCGGAATCTCCTCCGAGATGACAAAAGATGGTCAGGACGATAATTGGTGAAGGCCGGTTGGGGCATCTTAAAAAGCGCGTTTATTTTATATCGAATGCATAGGTGTTTGGCAAGAGATTTGTTAGAAAAGTATCAACGCCCGCTTGCCATGCCTTGTCGAATGCCATATAATCGTGCCGCTCGGCATTTTGTTTCAGTAAAAAGGAGAATGACAGTGACAGACCAGCGTTATTATGCCGCCGTAGTGGGTGCGGGTCCGGCAGGGTTGTACGCCGCCCGTGAGTTGGCACGCCATGGGGTACGGGTGGTGCTTTTTAACCGCGATATTAAGCCTGGAGGGTTAGCCGAATATGGCATTTACCCTGAAAAACATGCCATGAAACGGGGCTTGCGTCAGCAGTTTCATCAAGTGTTGGATACACCCGGCCTAACCTACTGCGGCAACGTGACGATTGGCTCCAAGGGAGACCTAACGCTCGATGATTTGCGCGCCTTGGGCTTTCAGGCCATTTTGGTCTGTGCCGGTGCGCAGGGTATCAAGTGGCTTGGCATTCCTGGTGAGGCGCTCAATGGGGTATATCATGCCAAAGGCCCAGTGTATCATTACAACCTCTTGCCACCCTACACACAAAAGGTTTTTGAATTCGGCAAACGTGTGGCCATTGTGGGTGCCGGGAATGTGATGCTCGATATTACCCGTTACCTGACGCGCCGCTTGCAGGTAGATGAAGTGATTGCCCTCGTCCGGCGTGGGCCGCTAGAAGTCAAGTTCGACCGCAAAGAACTGGAACATGTCGCAGCCTATCTGGATTTAGAGGACTTCGAAAAAGAGATAGAACGCATTCGGCCACACTTGGAGGCGATTGGGCAAGATGTGCAGGCAGCCAAAGAAAACATCTTAGCCGCTCTACCGAAAGCCGAACCACCCAGTTCGCGTTCTCGTTTTCGACTCGAATTCTTGGTTTCTCCCAGCCGGGTGCTTGGCGAACAGCAGGCCCAAGGCTTGGAAGTGGAAGAAAACATTTTGACCGTAGATAAAAACGGTGTGGTGAAGGCGCGCGGCACAGGTAAGTTTCGCGAAATCAAGGTGGATTCGGTGGTCTTTGCAGTGGGCGACCGCGTGGACCAAGACTTTGGTCTACCCGTTTCTTCTGCCGAGTTTGCCAAAAATCCTGCGCCTCGCTTTCCGGTAGATGATATTTCCTATGAAGCGTATGACCCGGAAGCACAGGCCATTATCCCCGATGTATTTATTGCCGGTTGGAGCCGCCAGGCCAGTACCGGGCTGGTGGGCTATGCCCGCAAAGACGGTGTGAACGGCGCCAAAGCGGTTTTGCAATACCTTCAGACGTTATCACCGATTGTTCCAGATGAGTCTGCTCTTGCAGCACGGCTGAAGGCGTTAGGCAAACCGGTCGTCAATTTATCTGATATTCGTAAACTGGCGGAAATTGAAGATGAGATTGCTCGTCAGCGCGGGTTAGAAACCTTCAAGTTCGGTACGAACGAAGAGATGCTTGAGCGAATTATGTCAGTGGGTTGATGTCACGTAGAGCGAGATACACTCTCGCTCTACGTTTATTTTGTTTTTTGGACACGAATTCACGCGGAAATTTTCTGGGCTTTCTTCGGGAAATACGGTTGTTGTCCGCTTTCCTTCGTGTTTGTAGGGTGGCTAGAATTGTCTTTTCGGTTTGTCATTTGACCAAGTAAGACTTGTGGGGGAATAGGCATTTTGTCCATGTTGCGTATACTGAAATACGGTGATAGTCGCTTTGTCATGGATTTGTAAGGATTGGGTTAATCTCTTGTAAGGAACATCTTGGGAAAAGTGGTGTTTTATTAATACGAATCATGGAACCAAAACCTATTTTGGAACGTTATATATTCATCCACAAGTTCATTCTGAAAGGAGGTTTCTATGACCCCATACGCAATGGCAGTTTTATTCCTGGTTGTCGGGTTGTTCGTCGTCATCAGCCTCCTGCCGCTCTTTACTGGTCAGGACGACAATTCTCTGGTAGAGCATCACGAGTAAGTATGATAGACGACTCCCAATCTCCCTGAAGGCGGCCTGTTGTAACCCCAGCGGCCGCCTTCGATGTTTAATTGGCTAAAATGAAACAGTCTACGCACGAGCGCAGACTGTTTTTTTGTCAAAGCGTTTTGCCGTTTATCTAGTGCGCATGGTCGTGGCCATGAACGTGGCCATGTTCCATTTCTTCATCGGTGGCATCGCGCAAACCGACGATTTTTACAGTGAAATCGAGTTCTTTGCCGGCGAGGGGGTGATTGAAATCGAGCCGCACACTTTCATCGTCCACCCGGTCAATGCGCGCTAGCAGGACGCGTCCGCTATCATCGCGTACCTGCAGCTCGACGCCTATCTCTAGGGGAATTTCGGTCGGGAATTGGGCGCGCGGCACGTCCACGAACGCATCGGGGTCTAGTTCGCCATAGCCATCTTCTGCGGATACGATGACGTTCTTGGTTTCACCGACTTCCATACCGTAAAGTTCATCTTCTAGCCCAGGGATAATATTGCCCGCACCTTGTAAAAATTCCAGGGGGGCGCGGCCTTGTGATGAATCAATTAACTGCCCATCTACATGCAGGGTATATTCCATCGAGACGACCTGCCCGTCTTGTACTGTTGGTTTGTCCATAGTTACTCTTTTCTTTGGGATAGATGCCAGAAGTTGTCTTCTGCTGGATGCAATGTGGACATTGTAACTGGTTTTTGCATTTTTGGCGGCTGATTTTTATCTCACTACCCGATAGTGTGTTTTTGGGACACGGATTCACACGGAAAACGCGGAAATTTTCTGGGCTTTCTTCGGCAAACGCGCTCCTTGTCCGCGTTTCTCTGCGTTTCTCTGCGTTTGTCTGCGTCTAATCACTGTATGGTGGCTAGATTTTTAGCAGGCCGTGTTTTCAGGATAAAAAATGGCGGTCATGTTTTTTGACCGCCATTCTCATCGGTTGGATGCCGTTATTGCTGGGTGCGCACCATGTTTTGCGCTTGTGCCACCACTTCTAGGAGTTCAGGCAGGTCTAAGCCTAGTTCTTTAAGCTTTTCGGGGGTTGGAATGCCGTTTTTGTCCCAGCCGCGCCGTTCGTACACGGCATCTTGCATCTTTTGGTACTGCTCTTCACGATATTTACGCAGGTGCGCCATTTTTTCCTCAGTGGAAAGACCGGTGGGGTCAATTCCAACCAGGTCGCGCAGTTGCTTATCGTAGCGTTCCTGGCGCGATTCATATTCGACTTTGGTGACCGGACCCATGGCGCGGTATGGTGGCACATCATGCTCGCGTCCCACCCGTCCCATCCGCAGGGCAAAGATTTTCTGGAAGTTATAGACCCGCTCCGATTGCGCCAGCAACGTTTCGGGCGTGGTGGGAATGCCCGTGACGCCCTGATGAATCCAGGTGTAGTTCTCCACATGCTCTTCCACTTTGGCGGGTTCTTTGGTGTTCTTGTTGTTTTCAGGGGTGATGTCGTTCCAGGGCAATTTGCACAGGCCATGCAAGCTAAACCAGGTCCGCCACATGGGGAAGTAGTGTAACGCTTCGGCCTTGTCTTTGAAGGTCGGCAGTAGGTTGTGAACCTGGTCCATGAAGATGAGCCAGGCTTCATCGTGCTGGGGCCCTTTGGTTGCCAGGCCGTAGCCACCTTGTTGGGCAATTGACTCTTTGGTCATGTATTCCGAAATTTCCAAGCCCTTAATTTCCATGCCAATATCATGCAGGAAGGCCGGGTCGGCGCCGAATTCACGGGCGAAGTATTCTTTCATGTAGCGCACGCCCTGCCCCACGATGACGCCAAAGCCTTCGCCGCGCGCCATCTGATGTAAGAGTTCCAGGGCCGCGGCACCGTTGCCAAAGTTTAGCTCTAAGCCGCCGGTGTGTTCTTTGGTCAAAATGCCTTCCTCATAGCACTCCATCGCAAAGGCTACGCAGTTGGCAAAAGAGATGGTATCCACGCCGTAGGTATCGCAGTAGAAGTTGAGTTCCAGCACCTTTTGGGCATCGAAATTGCCGATGTTTGCGCCCAATCCCGCCGCGTTTTCATATTCCGGCCCGTCCACCAGCACGCATTGACCGGCGTACGGCCCGGTTTTGAGCGGGAAGTGGTCTACGCCATGCGAGCAGGAAAGCGTGCACCCCAGCCAGCAACCATCCGGCAAACCTTGGGTGAAGGCTTCTTTCCAGACTTTTGAGTCGATTTTGTAGGTTTCGGGGTGGGAGCCATAGCGGAAGTTGTGGGTGGGCAGCAGGTCGAAGTGGTCCATAATCTCAACGATGTTGGCCGTGCCGACCTTGCGCATCTGGTTTTGTTTGTCATCGAGGTCGGCAATTTCTTTGTTAATGCGCTGACCCGCCTTGCGGATGAGAGCCATATCGGCTACACCGTTCAGGTCGCCCCCCATATCGGTAAAGCGAACCACAATTGCTTTAATTTTCTTATCACGGAACACGCGGCCCAATCCGCCGCGTCCGGCTTGTTTCATGCGGACTTCTTTGCGGCGCACATCGTACCAGGTGGAATTAATCATCGCGATGCGGACATGCTCAGCGGCTTGGCCGGTGGAAAGAACAGAAACACCACGTTTGCCACGCTCATCGCCGCCAATTCGTTCGGTAAGCACTTTGCCAATTTCGTGGGCGTCTACTTCAGGCAAGGAATTGCGCGTAATCGTGATCAAGCCGGTATCACCATCAATGTAAATGATGACGTCTTCTTCGGCTTTGCCCTGAATTTCGAGCGCATCGAAACCGGAGAATTTCAGGAAGGGCGCGAAATAGCCGCCGACATTGCTGTCCATGACGTTGTTGGTCAGCGGCGAGAGGCCGACTACCGTGGCTTTGCCGCTGCCGGGGTAGGCGGTGATGCCACAAATGGGGCCATTGGCGATGACCAATTCGTTTTGTGGGTCATTCCAGCGCGTTTGGGGTGTGACAGCATCCCATAAGAGTTTGAGCGCAAAGCCGCGCCCGCCCGTGAACAGGTCTTTCATTTGCTGTGTCACCGGTTTCTCGCGGATGGTGAAGTCGCTCAGGTTGATATAAAGCGTGCGATTGGCGTAGCCGCGTTCGACCGGTCGTAGTTCGTAGTGATATTCAGCCAAAAGGGCGTTGTCAGTCAGGGTTTGGGGAAGGGTCATGGATAGGTCTCCTAAAAGGGAAATCGAAATCGGCGCATGTATCCATTATGACAGACCCCGCTGTCTTTGGCTACTGATGATTGTCCCGTTTTTGGTGTGTCAGGAGGACTAACTTTGGGGCTGCTCTATGGCCTTATGGGATGCACTTGAGCAAGGTATAGACTTCGGTTTGTGCTTCCTGTTGTTGTTCGGATGAACGAGTGGTTTGTGAAATTTGTTTCCACAATGGACAGAGGGCAGCGTCCATGCCGGGCGTTAGTTGGGCCGATAGGCGCGTGAGGTCGGCGGCTTGCTGCCACCTTTCCATGCGCATTTGGGCTTCAATAAACGGCAAAAGTTCGTAGCCATTGCGCGGTCGGCGTCTTGCCAGTACCGCCTGCTCCCACCATGCTAGGCTTTCTTCCCAGCGGCCAAATTGCGCCGCCAACGCTCCTTTTTGGTAGTAATAACACCAGCCTGGGTTTTCTTCTTTGCCCAGGATGACATCCCGCAACCAGAAAGAAGTCTGTGCTTCTTCTCGAATATTTTCGGGGCGAGAGAGCAAGGCCGCTTCTTTAACGCGGGGCGGAATTCGTTTGTAGTTGGCGTATTCTGGCCCTACTACGCGCAGGCACTCTCTCTGCTCAGGTTGGAATTGCAATACTATTAAATTTTCGGGGTTTCCTTTGAAGTAGAGCGTGGCGTGGCTGCGCTCCCACAAGGGTTTTTGTTCGCCTCGATGACCGGGTTCAAAAGCATCTAGGTGTGAAGAGAACCAATACGGAAGGCGCCCGTCTGCTTCTGGCAGGGCAGTATATAGCGTGTTGATGGCCAGCGAAGTGGCGAAATCGGGTTCAGCGGCAATGCGCGCGGGAGAATCAGGATGTAAAGGCGGATGATAGGGGCCGGTGAGAATCAGCATGGTGTCAGGGGGTAATGCAGGGATGCGCCAGATTAACTGGCGATAGAACTCTTTCTGTGCTTCCCACACTCGTAAGAAATCAACCTGAACGCGCACATGCCAACCGATGAGCAACCCAGTCAAAATAGCTACTAAAATTACTTTCGCACGCGGCCTAGCAATCCGTTCTAGCAGTGTCGTGAGAATGAGCGCTGCGCCTGGAAAAGCGGCCAGCGCCAGTCGAGCGTTGCTTGGCCATTCGCTCAAGTAGGCGGTGTACCCCGCAATGTAAGAAGGGAGGAAGCCGGCTATCATCCCAAGTAGGCCAATGGCCAATGTACTGGATGTCCACCCAAAGGCTGTCTCCGGCTGATTTTCTGATTCTGCCTGGGGTTTGATGCCAAGCCAGGCGAGTGCACCTGCCAGGACTGAGATAAACAAAATGAGCGCGTTGGTTCTTCTGCCTAGGTCAAGATATTCTGGTTGCAGGATATGAAACCAGGACGTGAATAAGGTTAGACTAAAGTCAGGAATCCAGTGACGCAGCGCGGCCAGAACAAACAGATGCGGCGCATCGAACATGCCTTCCATGACCCGAAACGAAGGCCGCAGCGGCTGGTAGAAAAAACCGCGCCAGATTACCGAGGTGAAAAACAGCACAAAATATGGTAGCCAGAGCAGGGCCGTGCGTCGCACTCTTTCTCCGCGTGGCAAATCGGCCGGCAGGACGAGCAGGAGGAATAAAGGACGAAAGATTTCTAGAAACCAGGTGTATTCACTGGTAAAGAGATGTCCAATCTTTGCCAATAAGGCGAACCCTGTCCAAGCCCAAAAGTATGCAGGCTGACGGATAGCGCGCAGGCTAAGGTAAATAGATAACCAGAGCAAGAAAAAGCTATACCAAACTTCGAAGTAAGCGATTGCGAATATTTGTAATGTGAAAAATGGATACAATCCAAACAGTAGGGCGGTGAGGAAGGTTTGCTGGTCTTTTTCTGGCCAAACCTGCCTGAGCATTGCCCAGAACATCAGCACACATGCGGTTTTCCAGAAAAAGGCAAACAGGTGCCATCCGAGCGGAGCATACCCCAGTAGACGAAACATCAATAGGTAAATCCAGGTGGATTGGGGGTGTCCATCATAGTGAAATAATTCAGGCAGTCCTTTGGGGCCATTTATGAGGGAGTAGTAGATGAAGTGCCATTCATCAAACGCATATCCTTGCCAGGGAATGAGTAAGCCGTAGGCCAGTGCCAACAAGCCAATCAGTGCGGCTGCACGTATTAAGGATGGATTGGGGCGGTGCAAGAAAAAAGGTTTTGTAGACATCATAGGGGGTGATTATAACGTGAGAGCAGAACAAACTCCTTAGTAAGCGTTGTATTTGTTTTTGCGTTGAGGTGTTTTCTTTTCCATGCCTAATATGATAAAATTTATAAAAATAATCATAATAATTTCTCAGCCAAAAGGAGATGTTTGCATGACTGATTTCAAATTTACCTACGCTACCATGTTCAATCCGCCGGAAGAACTGCACGTTCGCTACGACCAAGCGCTTGGCAAGCAAAAGGCTGGTTTGGGCGCAGAATATGGCATGTTCATTGATGGACGGGATGTGTTTGCGGAGGACAAGTTTGAAGACCGCACCCCCATTAACACCGAAATTGTGCTGGCGGTCATGCAAAAGGGCAATGAACAACATGCACGCTTGGCGCTGCAGGCGGCACGCAAGGCTTTCCCGGGGTGGAGTCGTACACCGTGGCAGGAGCGGGTGGCGCTTTTACGCAAGGCGGCCCACCTGATAGAAGAGCGTCTCTTTGATTTGAGCGCTGCCATGTCCTTAGAGGTCGGCAAGAATCGCATGGAAGCGATTGGTGATGTGCAAGAAACCGCTGACCTAATTTATTATGCTTGTGACCAGATGGAAGCCAATGATGGTTACATCAAACCACTGGGCAAAGACCCGCTGCCGCATCACGATTCCACCAACATCTCGATTCTGCGGCCTTACGGCGTGTGGCTGGTCATTAGCCCATTCAACTTCCCCTTTGCGCTGACGGGTGGGCCGGCTGGGGCGGCGCTGGTGACCGGGAATACGGTGGTCATCAAGCCGGCTACCGATACCGCCTGGATTGTGCGCTTGCTGGTAGATTGTTTCCGTGATGCAGGTATTCCAGAGGGCGTGGTGAACTTTGTCACTGGGCCGGGGCGCACGCTGGGGCAGGCGCTAGTAGATAGTCCTGAAGTGGATGGTGTGACGTTTACCGGTTCGTTTGATGTGGGGATGAAACTGTTCCGCGATTTTGCCGCGCGCAATTATATCCGTCCGGTGATTTTGGAGTTGGGTGGCAAGAATCCGGCCATCGTCTCGCGTCATGCCAATTTGGAAGATGCCGCAACCGGCATTGTGCGCTCGGCTTTTGGTTTGCAAGGGCAGAAATGCTCGGCAGCCAGTCGCATTCTCATCGAAGAACCGGTGTATGATGAACTGATTGGTCGTCTGAAAGAACTGACTGAAAAGTTGGTCATTGGCGACCCCACCGAGCGGCAGACCTTTTTGGGGCCGGTGATTAACCAATCTGCTTATGAAGATTTTAAGCACTTTACCGAGGAACTTTCGCAGGTAGGGCGTTTTCTGACGGGTGGACACACGCTCAATGGCCCATTTGCCAATGGTTATTTTTGCCAACCAACCCTGGCGGTGGATGTGCCTTATTCGCATCCGCTCTGGCAACATGAAATGTTTTTGCCGATTGCAACCATTGGCAAGGTCAAAGACTTGACGGAAGCCATGCAAATTGCTAACAGCGTGAACTATGGTTTAACGGCTGGTTTTTACGGCACAGAAGAAGAGGCAGCCTGGTTCTTTGAGCATATCGAGGCCGGTGTGACGTATGCTAACCGTCCGCAGGGTGCCACCACCGGGGCTTGGCCGGGCTTCCAGCCCTTTGGCGGGTGGAAAGGTTCTGGTTCTAGCGGTAAGAACGCCGGCGGGTTGTATTACCTGCCCTTGTACATGCACGAACAAATTCGCACGCTGGTGAAGCCCAAATAAGCAGTTTGATCGACAAGGCGGCTTTCTGCTCAAATCAACACTTCCCAAAGGCCAGCCCTTTGGGAAGTGTTTTTGGAGTATCCAAGTTGGTTGTTACTCTTGGTTAGTTTCTTCAGCAGGGGTTTCGACAGAAGCCACTTGGGCCTCGGCCTGGCCCGTCGCAATGGCTTTTAAGCGCTCTAGTACGCTGCGTGTGACCAATACATTGACGGCGTCCATCGCAACCGCATCCACTATCTCGCGGGTGGGTTTGGTTCCGCCTTTGGTGCGGCGAGCAAAATCTTCATTGGTCATGGCTAGGGCTGCCCAGCGGTTGCCAAACTCTTCTTCAAGAGCCTTTTGTTCTACTTGGATATTTTCTACCCGCGCCAGTTCGTCCATCACCAAGCCCCGCTCCAGCCGCTTCTTGGCTACCGGTCGAGCCTGTTCCTCGATGAATTGCTCACGAGTCGTGTTGGTCATTTCTAAATATTTTTCAAGCCCTTCTATCCCGTGGGAACGCAGGCGGTAATCTACGTCTGCTAGCACATGTTCGACTTCGTGTTCTAGCACCTGTGGCGGATATTTAATGGTCGCGCCGGCTTTAATTTGTTCAAGCAGTTTCTCAAAGTATTCATCATCGTACTCGGCTTGTGATTGGCGATTGACGTTTTCGCGCATCTTCTGATGTAATTCGTCAACCGTTTGCCCCAGGCCGGTTTTTTGGGCAAATTCATCGTTCAATTCCGGCAGGGTCACGCCGCGAATGGCCTTGATGGTCACCGAGAATTTAATGTGTTGCCCTTTGAGTGTTTCGTCTTCAAAATCTTCGGGGTAGGTGTGAATGAATTCGACGACGTCACCCGGTTTTGCGCCGACTAAGTGCTTGCCGAAGCCGGGGAAGGGCCATTCGCCTTCTTTCGGTTCAGGGCGCACCACGACAGCATAGGCACTTCGTTCTAGTACTGGGCCTTCTCCTTCGGAGGAGGGGTCTTTGTGACCGGTGACGGATACCAGAACGTAATCGGTTTCTTGCACCGGGCGTTCGACGGGCTGGCTGTTGGCGTACATTTGCCGCAGGGTTTCGATTTCTTGTTCCACGGCTTGCTCGGTTGGTTCGACCCATTCATAGGGCAGGCGTACAGACTTATAATCACCTAAATCTACCGTTGGTTCCAGCGGAACAGTAAAGACAAATTTGGGCGGTTCTAGGCTTTGAATCTCTTCAAGCAGACCAGCGGCAGCGGGTTTCAAGTCGGCTTGCTTGAGTGCTTGGGGATACATCTCGTCTACAAGAATTTCAACTGCTTCTTCGTTGAGTACACCATCCCCATATAGCCGGCGGATGACATCGTAAGGGGCTTTGCCGGGACGAAAGCCAGGGATTTTTGCTCTTTCGGCAATCCGGCGGGCGGCTTTGCGGCGCGCACTTTCCAGTTGTTCTGATTCAAGCTCGACCACCATTCTCATCTGATGGTCTTCAAGAGGGTGAGTTTCAATTTTCAATGCCAACGTTCCTTTCTGGTAAATTGCGTGTGGTGTGGGGACAGAGGGAATCGAACCCT
>QEXW01000072.1 GCA_003130845.1 Anaerolineae bacterium | reverse complement strand
ATGGATTGGCACAAGCGGCTTCTTCCTGAGTGGCGGAGAAGATGTGGCCGGCTTGCCGGTGATGGCTTTCTGGTTCTTCCAGCTGGTCTTTGCCGGAACAGCCGCCACCATCGTCTCAGGCGCCATGTCGGAGCGCACACGCTTCGTGGCTTATCTAATCTACAGCGCAGTCATTAGCACTGTGATTTACCCCATTGCCGGACACTGGATGTGGGGTGGTGGCTGGCTGGCAACTCTGCCGTTTGGAGCAGGTTTCAAGGATTTTGCCGGCTCAACCGTTGTTCACAGTGTGGGCGGGTGGCTGGCACTGCTAGGCACACTAGCGCTTGGGCCTCGCATCGGGCGCTTCACAAAAGATGGCACCCCACGGGCCATCCCAGGGCACTCCATCTCAATGGCAACGCTCGGTGTGTTCATCCTTTGGATGGGTTGGTTCGGCTTCAATCCGGGCAGCCAGCTGGCTATTCATGGCGGCAACGCGGATGCAGTCGCGCTGGTGGCTGTCAATACCAACCTGGCAGCAGCGGCAGGCGCCTTGGTGGCGATGATTGTGGCCTGGGCCTTTGTAACCCGCAAGCCCGATTTGGGTAACACCTTAAACGGCGCGCTGGCCGGCTTAGTAGCGATTACCGCACCCTGTGCCTTTGTCACCCCGGCCGCTTCAATCGTGATTGGCGCAATCAGTGGTGTAGTGGTCGTATATGGCGCCATTTTGCTTGAAAAATTGAAAATTGATGACCCCGTCTCCGCCGTACCGGTTCACCTGATGAACGGAATTTGGGGAACGTTAGCAGTTGGCATCTTCGCTACCGAAGGCGGCGTGACCGGCCTAATCGCCGGCGACTTTGGACAATTCCTGGCTCAGCTCATCGGCGTGCTGGTTGTAGGCGTATGGTGTGTAGTGACCGGCTACGTGCTATTCTTCATCTTGCTCAAGAAGTTCGTAGGACTGCGCATTTCTCGCGAAGAGGAGTTCAAAGGTCTGGACTTCCAAGAACACGGCGCAGAAGCCTACCCTGGCGATGCAGTCAGCTCCCCGGCTGGCGCCGACTAGCAAACCACCCTCTCCGGTGAAAGGTGGATTGCTCAGGGACATTCCTCCCCCTTCCGCTGACTCCCCTCTCTATCGAGAGGGGAGTTTTTTGCGCCAAATACCCATTTGGGTCACAAAAATACCCATTTGGGTAATGGACGCCTCCTTATCCCACCCCTATAATCAACCTCGAAATTGTAAAAAGCAATCCATTCCACTCCAGGAGAGAGAACTATGGCGAAAACAGTTGCAGATGCGCTCGAACTAGCCAAGAGCGTCAAAATGGTGGATATCCGCTTCACCGACCTGCCCGGGCAATGGCAGCATTTCACCATTCCGGTCAGGCGCTTTACAGCAGAGTTTTTCGAGGAAGGCATCCCGTTTGATGGTTCATCCATTCGCGGGTTTCAGGAAATCCATGAATCCGACATGCTCCTGAAGCCAGACCCCGAAACCGTTTTCATTGACCCGGTGGCAAACATCCCAACACTGGTGGTCACCTGCGATGTATACGACCCGATCACGCTCCAGCCGTATGGCCGTGACCCTCGCTATGTAGCGCGCAAGGCAGAGGCCTATCTCAAGCAGACCGGCATCGCCGATACCGCTTACTTCGGCCCGGAAGCAGAGTTCTTCATCTTTGATAATGTGCGCTACGGCAGCAGCACGCACGAATCGTTCTATTACATTGATAGCGAAGAAGGCTGGTGGAACAGTGGCCGCGCCGACCGGCAGAACTTTGGCGGACAAATTCAACCCAAGCGCGGGTATTTCCCGGTGCCGCCCGCCGATACCCTGAGCGAGGTGCGTTCCAAAATTGTGATGGCGCTGGAAGCCGCCGGTGTGCCGATGGAAGTGCATCACCACGAAGTTGCCACAGCGGGTCAGGCCGAATTGGGTATGCGCTTCACCACCTTAACCCGCATGGCTGACCAATTGCTGACCTACAAATACATCGCCAAGAACGTGGCGCGCCAAAACGGCAAAACCGTTACCTTCATGCCCAAACCGCTCTTTGGCGATAACGGTTCTGGTATGCATGTTCACTCCTCCCTGTGGAAGGGTGATACCAACGTCTTCTACGATCCATCCGGCTATGCTGGCCTGTCAGAAACAGCCCGCTATTACATTGGCGGCCTGCTCAAACATGCTCCGGCGCTGCTGGCGCTCACTTCGCCCTCGACAAACTCGTACCGCCGCTTGGTACCGGGCTTCGAGGCTCCTGTGAACCTGGCGTACTCGCAGCGCAACCGCTCGGCCATTTGCCGTATCCCGGTTACCAAGAGCAGCAAGGCCAAACGGGTCGAATTTCGCGCTCCGGACCCCTCCAGCAACCCGTATTTATGCTTCGCTGCGATTTTGATGGCCGGCTTGGATGGCATTCAAAACCGCATTGACCCCGGCAGCCCGCAGGACAAAGACCTGTACGACCTGCCTGCGGAAGAAGCCAAACTCATCAAGCAGGTGCCCGGTTCGTTGGCCGAAGTGCTAGATGCGCTGGAAGCCGACCACGAGTTCTTGCTCAAGGGTGATGTCTTCACGACCGAATTGCTAGAAGCCTACATCGAATATAAACGCACCATGGAAGTAGACCCGGTCCGACTGCGCCCCACACCCTACGAGTTTATCCTATACTTTGACGTGTAAACCCCACGCGAGTATCCTGGCGCTTCTCCTTTTTCCTGACCGCCGACAACTGACCGCCGACCTCCTGGCCTGCCGTCAGCGGTCGGCGGTCAAAATTTCTACGCATTTGCTACTCTGGTTCATCGCCGGTTTATAATGGCAAAAAACACCCGGAATTACCTCATGAACCTATCAGAAAACCTATCCCCTGGCGAAACCGATGCCCGCCTGCTAGAAGCGCTTGCCAGTCTGAATCAGATTAGCGATGCCATCAATCGCATTGGCTCAGAAGATGTCATCAGCAGCGCCGATAGCCTGCAACTGATTGTCGAAAGCGCGATTCGCGTTGTGCCAGGGTCCTCCGCCGTGATTTACACCTACGATGAAGCACGCGGCACCTTCGAACGCGAATCGCGAGTTTCCGCTTCGCCCTTACCCTTGCAAGAGCAAGATGGAAATCAGAGCGATGTGGCAGATGACTTTCCTCGCCCCAATGGGATTGGCACACGCGCGATTCAACAGCGACGCGGATTGGTCTCTTACGAGCAAACCGATTTGGATGTGCACCCCTACCATGCAGCACGTGGTGTGCGGGCGGTCGGATGTTTCCCGTTAATTGTGGCAGAGCAAGCGGTTGGCGTGCTTTACATCTACTTGCGCGAAGCACGCCCTTTCACACGTCTCGAGCTGCTGATGTTGGAAAATTTTGTTCATCAAGCAGCCATGGCCATCTATCACACCCGACGGTTGGCAGCCATGCGGCGCAATTTGGCACGCAAAGAAGAAGAACTAACCCGCTTACGCCGTGCCGGCATGCTCATCTCCTCCCGCCTGCGGCTGGAAGAAACCCTAGAAGCCATCCTGCAACTCGCCTTAGAAATAACAGATGCCCATTACGGCATATTTCGTCTGCTGGATAAAAGCGGTCAAAACCTGGTCACCCGCGCTTATGCCGGTGATGCACTCACTCGGCCCAAAATCGAAGCCTTGCCGCTCGATTCAAACAGCATCATGGCGTACGTCGCGCGCAACCGCCAACCCATTCTCGTTCACGATTTACAGTCCGAACCCTGGGCTGCGATGTACTACCCGTTAGATGCGGATTTGCAAATGCGCTCTGAACTCGCCGTGCCACTGCTCGACTCCGGAGGGCGGTTAGAAGGCGTTTTGAACCTGGAAAGTCCCGAACCTGGCGCCTTCGATGAAGACGACCGCCACATGCTACAATCCCTGGCCGTATATGCCGTAACCGCCATTCAAGAAATGCGCTTGCTCAACGCAGTGGAAGAAGCCGCCCGACGCATCTTTTCGCAACCATGCGCCCAAGCCCTGGAACATCTGGCTGAAGCCGCCTGCGACCTACTCAATGCCCCCTCCAGCGCGCTCTGGCTGCGCCGCGAACACGAACTGCTCTTAGCAGCCTCGGCCGGGGGAGTGCACAGCGAGCGCATTCCCTTGGAAGACAGCCTAACCGGACAAGCCGTATTGAGCCGCGAAGCCATCATGACCGATGATGTACGTTCCGACCCACGCTTTCATCGGCGAGACCTGGCCCAAAGCCAACACTGGACACGCGCACTGATTGTGCCACTCTTGGCCGGAGAAGAAGGCCAACCCCTGGGCGCCTTTGGCGTTTACAGTACCACGCCTGAAACCAAAACGCCTGTCGAAATGGAACAACCCGTTTGGCGAGATTGGGACCGCAAAGTACTAACCTTCCTGGCGCACTATGCCGCTCTGGCAGTGCAAAACGAAAGCCATCAACAAGCCTTACGCGCCGCGCAAGAACAGCGCTCGGTGGCCGAAACCTTTGCCGCCGTAGGCGATATTGCTTCCAACTTATTACACCATCTCAACAACAAAGTTGGCACCATTCCCGTGCGCGTACAAAGCATTCAAGAAAAACGTGCCTCTTTGGTCGAAAATGACCCATATTTGGCACGTAACCTGAGCGAGATTGAACGCTGCGCCATGGAGGCGATGCAAACGGTACGGGAGAATCTTTCACACCTGCGTCCCATCCGCCTAGAACCGGTCTATGTAGCAGCGCGCATCGCAGAAGCACTCAAAGCAGCTAATTTACCGCCGGGCATTGAAGTGCACATCGAAGGGTTAGAGCGCCTGCCGTTGGTGATGGCAGGAGGACAAAGCCTGACCTTTGTCTTCACCAACTTGCTCGAAAACGCTGCCGATGCCATGCGCGGACGGGGACGCATCGAAATTCACGGACAGGCCGGCCCCGATTGGGTCGAAATCACCGTGAGCGACAACGGCCCTGGCATCCCCCACGAACTGGCCGAACGCATTTTTGAATTGAATTTTTCTGGGCGGGCTACCTCGCGCCCCGGCAAACTTGGCTTTGGCCTATGGTGGGTTAAAACCCTGATGACTCGCCTGGGCGGGTCGGTTGAGCTGGAAAGCGGCGCGCCCCACGGCGCATCGTTTCGCCTGCGCTTGCCACGTCACAAGGAGAACGCATGACCCCTTACCCTCGCGCCCTCCTGGTCGAAGATGACCCTTCTTGGCAACAAATCTTAGCCGAAATTCTGACCGATTGCGGCCTGGCAGTCGATTTGGCTGCCTCGCTGCCAGAGGCAGTGCAGCTGCTCAAAGTCCAGCCGCACCGCCTCGCCGTCCTAGACCTGTCCCTCTCGCCTGCCGACCACAACAACACGGATGGCCTGCGCGTATTAGAAGCCGCCCGCAAACTCGACCCAGCCTGTCGCGCTATTTTGCTGACCGGTTTTGCTACTGTCGAATTAGCCGTCACTGCCCTAACCGAATATGGCGCCTTCTCTTTTTTGCGCAAAGAAACCTTCCATCGAGGACAATTTCGAGAACTGGTCTCACGCGCCCTAGCCAGTGCTCCTGCGCCGAGCACTACCTCCGCCAAGCAAGCCAACCCCACACCGCGCATTTCTCCGGTCAACCTACCTGCCCCAGAAGATTCTGTCATCGGGCGGGCTCTGGTTGTCGAAGACGACGCTGGCTGGCGCAACATTCTCGCCGAACTCCTGACCGATTCTGGCTTCCAGGTGCGCGCTTGTAGCAGCTTTGGTGAAGCCCTTAGCTTCCTGCGCCGCAAAAAATACACACTCGCTGTCGTAGATTTATCACTTAGCGGAAGCGTTTCTGGCCTGTGGGACTCCAAATCGCCTGAAGAAGAGCCGGAAGGATACCGCCTGCTCGCCAGCACCCGCGCTGGCGGCGTGCCAACCATCGTCGTCAGCGGCATTGCCTCGCCCGAAGAAATCCAGCGTGCCTATGCCGAACACGCTATCTTTGCCTACTTGGAAAAACAATCGTTTGAACGTGCTGCCTTCCTGCGCCTGGTAGAACAAGCCCGCAAGAGCGGACACGCCAACAGTGAACTCGCCACCCTCACCGACCGCGAACGCGAAGTGCTAGAGCTATTGGCCCAAGGCCTGACAAACAAAGAAATCGCCGAGCGGTTGGTCATCACCACCAATACCGTCAAGCGGCATCTCAAAGCTATTTTTGAGAAACTCGATGTTCACACCCGCGCTGGAGCCGCAGCCAAAGCGCTTGGCGAGAAGTAAATCTCTGCCCTAGCTACCATACTCCTGGGAATAAACGGTAGCGCACACGTTGTTTATATTCGCGATACGTTGCAAGAGTGCGCTCTAAAAATGCTTCTTCTTCCCATGCCTTAAGCGCATATCCTAGGGTGATACCGATGGCCGCCAGCCAATTCCACCAAACCGGAACCGCTAAGCCAACCCCCCAATACAGCAAAATTGCGAAAAAATAAATGGGATGCCGCACCACACGATACGGTCCGCTATCCACAAGCGCATGACCTGGCTGCTGGGTTATTTCAGCCGTCCAGAATTTTCCTAACACCGCCCGAGAATAAAACGTCCCAATAGCGCCGACCAACGTTAAGAGAAGACCAACAGCGCTCAACGCACTATGGCTACCAATCTCCAGCCGTGCAAAGATAACCACCACGGTTGTGACGGTCATCATACTGCCCCAAAAAGCAAGCATCATCAGCAGAAAAACATCCAACTGCGAGACTTTGCTTCTAAGCGCGGAGCGAATATCAGTCCATATTTTCAAGCCGCCCTGCCAATAGAAAAGTAGCCAGAACAGCAAAATGACCAACGTAAAACCACGAGTCAGATCGCCAATCATTGCATCATCCTTCTTTTCCAACATAAGGAAACATAAAGAAAAACTTGGCAAACCAAGGTGGAAGTGCTATATTCGGGCTTGCTTTGTCAGTGCGTAAAACTGCTTCTAGAAGTTATCATACCCTAAAAGGAGTTTTTTATTATGACCAGAATTGTCCTGGACGCCATGGGAAGCGACAATTACCCCACGCCCGATGTGGTGGGTGCAGTGCTAGCAGCACGAGAATATGGTGTGGAAATCATCTTGGTAGGCGATGAAGCCAAAATTCGCCCGCTCTTGGCAAGCCAAAACGCAGACAATTTGCCCATTCGTGTGGTTCATGCACCCGAAATGCTGACAATGGAAGATAAGGGCATGGCATTGGCCCTAAAGGCGCGTCGGCCAAACGCAAAAAACTCGATGGCGGTCGGGATTGACCTGGTCAAAAATGGTGAAGCCGATGCGTTTGTCACGGCCGGCAACACGGGCGCCGCGATGGCAACAGCCTATTTCCGCTTAGGAACGATCGAAGGGGTAGATTTGCCCGCCCTAGCGCCAGTCTTCCCCACCGCCACCGGCTCGTGCGTGGTGTTAGATATTGGCGCCAACCCCGAAGTGAAACCGGAAAACTTGTACCAATTCGCCATTTTGGGCAGCATCTATGCCGAACGCGTGCGTGGAGTTAAGCATCCCAAGGTCGGTCTCATTTCCAACGGAGAAGAAGAAGGCAAAGGCAATGAAAACGTTAAAAAAGCCACGCCATTGCTGAAACAATCTGGCTTGAACTTTGTGGGCAATGTAGAAGGCAAAGAAGTGATTGGCGGCAAGGTAGATGTAGCAGTGATTGATGGCTTTGCCGGCAACATCATGCTTAAAACCGCCGAAGCGGTCGCCAAATTAATTGTGGATAAAATCCGCGAGGCCATCAAAACCGGCGGTCCACTGGCCATGCTAGGCGGCCTACTCGTAAAACCGGCTTTGGGTAAAATTAAAAAATTGCTGGACCCCTCTGAAGAAGGTGCGGCTCCGTTGCTGGGCGTAAATGGCCTGGTGTTCATTGGGCATGGCCGCTCCGATGAAATTGCCATCAAGAACGCCATTCGAGTGGCAAAACACGCTGTAGAAGCGAATGTGCTACAAGCCATGCGTGATGGTATCCGCGAACGACTTTCCAAATAATCTGGAATTTTGAATATGAATCACACTCTCTCTGTTCCCTCTTCACGTCCTCGCGTTGTCATCACAGGCATGGGTGTCATCAGCGTCATTGGCAGCGGGCTAAAAACGTACTGGGAAAATCTCAAAGCCGGTCAATCCGGCATCCGCCGCATCACACAGTTTGATGCAAGCAAGTTTCCCTGTCAGATTGCCGGCGAAGTGCCGGATTTTGACCCCACGCTGTATATGGACCGCAAAGAAGCCCGCCGCGTCCCTCGCTCGGCACAATTTGCATTTGCTGCAGCAAAATTGGCCATTGAAGATGCCGGTCTGCCCACCCCACTGCCCAACCCAGAACGCTGCGGGGTAGCCTTTGGCACCGCCATCGGCGGACTGGACCGCGCCAGCGAGGGCATCGAAACCATCCGCACCCAGGGGTATGACCGGCTCAATCCGTTCGTTGTACCCACTTCGCTCGTCAACATCAGCGCTTATCTCGTCTCGCAAGGATTCCAAGCGCTAGGGCCTTCTACCACCATCGGAACGGCCTGCGCCACCGGGACCCAAGCCGTTGGGGATGGATTAGAGATGATTCGGCGCGGCGCAGCCGATGTCGTGATTGCGGGCGGCACAGAAGGCCTGATTGCCGATTTCGCCATCGGCGGGTTCTGCGCCATGCGCGCTCTGCCGACCTCCTTCAACGAAGACCCGCAGCGAGCCTCGCGCCCCTTTGATAAAGAGCGGGAAGGTTTTGTCTATTCAGAAGGTGCTGCCGTCCTGATTCTAGAATCGCTCGAACACGCTCTAGCACGCGGTGCGCGCATTTATGCCGAGGTGGCCGGGCAAGCCTCCTCTTCGGATGGCTTTCACATGGCGCAACCCGACCCAGAAGCCGCCGGCCCAGCCCGTGCCATGCGCTGGGCGATTGCCAATGCCGGGCTCAGCCCCACCGATGTAGACTACATCAACGCACATGGCACCTCCACCCCATTAAACGATTTGACCGAAACCCGCGCCATCAAAGCCGTCTTCGGAGAACATGCCTACCAACTCGCTATCAGTTCGGTCAAATCCATGCTTGGGCATGCGATGGGCGCTTCTGGGGCCTTGGAAGCCATTGCAACAGCCATGACACTCTACGAGGGCATCATCCCGCCCACCATCAATTACACAACGCCCGACCCCGAGCTTGACCTGGATTATGTGCCCAACACCGCCCGCCGGGCAAATGTACGGGTGGCACTCTCCAACTCCTTTGGCCTAGGCGGACAAAACGCCTGTGTCGTCATGAAGAAATATCCCTCCGCCTAATCGCAATCATGCGAAACAACAAACCAGGCACACGACCCAAAAACGATGCGAAACAACCGAGGCCTTCATGAGAGTCCTAACAAACGAAAAACTCATTGAACGCAACACCAAAATCGGCAAATATACCAGCCTGGCCGCACTGTTCATCCTGCTAGGCGGCATGGTTGCATCATTTATCTGGCAAGACAACCCCAATGCAGTTTTTCTGTCGTTTGGGGCGCTCCTGTTCGGTTTTATTCTCTCACAAATCGGCATCTACTTCGGCAACCGCTTTGGCCGGCGTCCACGCGTAGATGAACGCATCACAACTGCGCTCAAAGGTCTGACCAAAGACTACACACTCTATCACTACCTGACGCCGGTGAATCACCTCTTGGTCGGACCGGCCGGGGTATGGGTGATTGAACCCTACTACCAACGCGGCACCATCACCTACGAAAAGAACCGCTGGCGACAAAAAGGGGGCGGATTGTTGCTCGGCTATCTGAAAATTTTTGGCCAAGAAAGCCTGGGACGCCCAGACCTAGAAGTGCAGACCGACCTCGAAGCCCTACAAAGCGCCTTCCAAAAAGCGCTGGGGGACAACGCGCCCAGCCTGCATGCAGTACTTGTCTTTTATGATGAACGTGCCGAGCTTCAAGCCGAAAACGCCCCTCATCCCACGTTAAAGATTGACCAACTTAAGGACTTCCTGCGTAAACGAGCGAAAGAAAACCCTCTCCCACCGGAACAGATTAAATTGGTCACAAATGTTTTACCCCAAGCGGCTGAGGAGTAATGATGTAGCGCTATTCTTGTACAGCAAAACCAGGAATTAGAAGTGCATACTGTCTTATTTTATGAACCCAGAAATTGCGTCCCTGTCACAAGCAAACGAAGCGCAACACGCGCTGAAAACGGCGTGGGAACAATTTACCAGAACGCAACAAATTGCTGATAACGTTCCGCCCATTATTGCTGCCTCCTGGCGGCGGTGTTGGGGCAAAATCAATCCCTATCAACGGGTAGAGTTTACACGCGTTGATACATCGTACTTACTGGCTGCCCAAACAGCCAGTTTTGACTTAATGGCTGTAGCGCGGCCTGTGCTAGAAGATATATATCAATGCATTCAAGAATCCGGTACAACCCTCATCCTCACCAACCCCGTTGGCTGCATCCTAGATATGATAAGCGACTCAGAGATACATCCCATCGTTCAGGCCTGGGGAACGCAGCCGGGATGTATTCTATCCGAAGAATTTATTGGCACCACATCGTTTGGCTTGGCACTCACCGAGCGTATGCCTGTGCAAGTGGCAGGGTATGAACACTTTATTGCGCAATTTCATCAAGTCACCGGCGCAGCAGCCCCCATTTTTGATATGAGCGGGCACTTATTAGGGGTGCTTGGGCTGGTGATGCCGGTTGAAAAATACCATGTTCACTCTCTGGGTTTAGTCACCGCCGCAGCACGCGCCATCGAAAGCCAGAGGCAATCGGAGATTTTACTGGCAGAACAGAACAGCCAACTGGCACAATTAAACGCGATTCTTTCGGCCATTTCGGATGGTATCCTGGTTTTGAACGAAGAGGGTATCCTGGTCCATGCCAATCAGGCCGCTAGCCACATCCTAAACATCTCCACCCAATCCGTTCTTGGGCATTCGATTGACCAAATCCTGGTTCTACCGGAATTTGTGCGCAGATATATTGCAAAACGCAAACCCCTGACAGACGTCGAGGGAATTGTGAGCGTAGGAAACCACTCGGTCAGGTGTGTCATCAGCCTGGACTATGTTTTTCAAACCCCCAAGCACTTACGCTGGATTATCCTGACTTTACGCGCTGAAAACAAAGTGCGTCTGCTGGTGCAAAAACAGGTGGGAGCAAACGCGCCGCTCACCTTGAATGACATCCCTGGCGAAACACCGCCCATGCAACGCGTGCGCAATTTCGTCAGGTCAGCCGCAGGTGCACAAGCGAGCATCCTGATTCGTGGAGAAGTGGGGACAGGAAAAAACGCCCTGGCGAGCGCCATTCACAATGCCGGCCCACGCCGCAACGGACCATTTGTAGTCTTTGCCTGCGCCTCGATTCCCAACGAGCTGGTTATTTCGGAGCTCTTGGGGCTGGACGAAAGCGAAAATAAACAAGGCAGCGGTCGGCCCAGTAAGTTTGAATTGGCCAAAGGAGGCACGCTTTTTTTCCAAGATGTGGATGCGCTACCACTCGAGGCGCAAACTGTCCTGCTTAACGCCCTAGAACTGGGAGTCATCCAACGCTTACGCGGTCACCGAGCGATAGAGATTGACGTGCGCATTATCGCCTCCACCTCGGCCAACATCGAAAAGCTCATTTCCCAGGGGGCATTTCGCCCAGAGCTATACTATCGGTTAAGTATTTTTAGCATTACGCTGCCTCCCTTACGAGAACGCCCTCAAGATATGCCACTGGTGGTTGAGCGCATTCTCACGCGCTTTTCTAACCAGCTAGGATACAGCATCGAACTCGCACCCGCCGTGATGGAAACCTTAACCAAATACCCCTGGCCAGGCAATATCCGCGAGTTAGAATCGGTGCTTGGACGCGCTATCATGCAGGTGGCAGAGAGCGGCGGAACAATTGACCTATCTCATCTGCCCCCCCACATCAGTACACCCCAACCTATCCCCATACAACCTTCACAAGTGACCGATTTCAACTCGCTCGAAGAGGTCGAATACGAAACAATCTTGCGCGCCGCCCAAATCTATCAGGGCAACATAACACACATGGCAAAAATGCTTGGGGTTGGACGCACAACACTCTGGCGCAAAATGAAATATTTTAAAATCAACGCGCAAGACTTCCGCATTCATAGAACGAGTTGAAGAGCGCCAAGCAAAAGTGTTTCACAAAAGAACATTTTATTCGCCAAAGTGTTTCAAAACGAAACATTTTGGCGAATTTGTTTGGGAATGTATCGCGCTGTTCTGTAAAATGAAAACGTATGCGGTCAACACGCCCCGGAATTCAACCATCGTACTCAGAAACGAACGAACACCCCAAAAGCGCGCCATTCTCTGGCCAAGCCACTATGGCGCTGCTGAAGTTGGTGCTCGATTCAGAAAGGAGAGATAAAAAGTCGAACAAACATCCCGTCTAGGCCTACGTTCTCCATTCTCATGTCACAGTTTCATTCCAACCCTTTTCCCATGAACTACCTGAAGGAGAAAAACCATGTTCGGAAAACTAATTGGTGAAGTTTTCGGCACCTTCATTCTCATCTTGCTCGGTGATGGTGTGGTTGCAAATGTTGGCCTGGCGCCGCGCCTGGCAGCTCCCGCCTATAACTGGAATACCATCACCTTTGGCTGGGCGTTTGCGGTCATTGTTGCAGTCTATGTTTCGGCAGGGGTCTCAGGAGCGCATCTCAACCCAGCAGTGACCATCGCCCTGGCCCTTAAACGCGGTTTCCCGTGGAAAGATGTCTTCCCCTACATCATTGCCCAGGTAGTTGGCGCTTTTCTTGGCGCTTTGGGAGTTTATTTGGTTTACATGGATGGTCTGATGAAAGCCGGCATGCCCAATGTCTGGTGCACTGGCCCAGGGTCTGTGTTTGGACAAGCCTTTTGGGGTGGCACCGGAGCCGCAGCGGCAGGCGGCTATAGTTTTGTGAATGCGGTTGTGGCCGAAATTTTCGGAACAGCGGTGTTGCTGTGGGGTGTTTTAGCCAGCGGCGATAGCAAAAACACCGGTCTAATGCACAACCTAGGCCCATTCCTGGTCGGCGGCACCGTCTTGGCCGTTGGTCTGAGCTTGGGCGGCCCGAGCGGATATGCCATCAACCCGGCACGCGATTTCGGGCCACGCCTGTTTGGCACATTGGTCGGCACGCAAGGATTATTTGCAGATGGATACTGGCTCATCCCGGTCATCGCCCCCATCATCGGTGCCATCATTGGTATTTATCTGTATGATTTCCTGGTCAGCAAGAACTTGCCGAATAAATAAGCGATGAGATTTAGACGTGCGTAAGGAGCGTTTACTATGAAAAAGTTAATCAACAAGCCCGAAGATGTCGTCCGTGAAGAGCTAGAGGGCATTGCATACGCACATGGGGATTTGGTGAAAGTACATTATGACCCCAACTTCATCGTGCGTGCGGATGCCCCTATTCAGGGCAAAGTAGCGGTCATTTCGGGCGGTGGCTCAGGACATGAACCCATGCATGGCGGTTTTGTGGGAATGGGCATGCTGGATGCGGCCTGCCCTGGCGCAGTGTTCACCTCGCCCACCCCGGACCAAATGCTAGAAGCCACCAAAGCCGTTAACGGCGGCGCCGGTGTGTTGCACATCGTCAAAAACTACACCGGCGACATCATGAACTTTGAAATGGCAGCCGATTTAGCGCGAGCCGAAGGAATCGAAGTCGAAGCGGTTGTGACCGATGATGATGTAGCCGTCAAGGATAGCTTGTACACTGCCGGACGGCGCGGGGTAGGCGTCACCGTGCTTGCAGAAAAACTCTGTGGCGCCGCGGCCGAACAACGTCGCTCACTCCAAGAGGTCGCTGAAGTCTGCCGCAAGGCCAAAAACTGGGGGCGCAGCATGGGCATGGCGCTCACCTCCTGCACGGTGCCCCACGTAGGCAAGCCCACCTTTGACCTGCCGGAAGACCAGATGGAAATCGGCATCGGCATTCACGGCGAGCCGGGCCGCACCCGCATGCCGCTCAAATCGGCAGATGAAATCGTTGAAATGTTAATGGAGCCGATTATCAGCGACTTGCCCTACAAAGCAGGGGACGAAGTTCTGCTTTTCGTCAATGGCATGGGTGGCACGCCGCTGATTGAACTGTACATTGTGTACCGCAAAGCGTACGAAATTGCCACCAAACACGGCATTAAAGTGGTGCGCAATCTGGTTGGCTCCTACATCACCAGCCTCGAGATGGCCGGCACGTCCATCACCATGCTCAAGATGGATGATGACATGATTAAACTGTGGGACGCCCCCGTAAAAACACCCGCCTTACGCTGGGGTGTGTAATCAACCGTTCGCTTGATTCTGGGCGACCGGCCCCGTCGCCCAGAAATTTCTTAGGGAGTTGCCTATGCCAGTCTCTCGTGATGATGTGCTTGCTTGGATAACAGCCATCGCCAATGTCTTGGCCGAAAACAAAAACTACCTGACCGAATTGGATGCTGCGATTGGCGATGCCGACCATGGAGCCAATATGGATCGTGGCTTCAAGGCGGTGATGAACAAAATGCCCGAAATTCAGGATAAAGACATTGGCACCATCTTCAAAACGGTTGGAATGACCCTGCTCTCGACTGTCGGAGGCGCGGGTGGGCCGCTCTATGGCACACTCTTCTTGCAAGCAGGCATGAAAACGGCTGGCAAGATGGAACTCAGCAGTGAAGACTGGGCAGAAGCACTCGAAGCCGCTTTAAATGGCGTCATCATGCGCGGCAAAGCCGAAGTCGGTGACAAAACCATGGTGGACGCGCTTACCCCGGCCTTGGCTGCCTACAAAAAAGCGATTTCCGAGGGACAAGCGTTTCACCTTGCGATGGAACAATGCGCAGAAGCCGCGCGAAAAGGGATGGAAAGCACCATCCCCTTGGTAGCGCGCAAAGGACGCGCTAGCTATCTGGGCGAGCGCAGTGCCGGACATCAAGACCCAGGAGCGACATCCTCCTACCTCATCCTCAATGCTGCGGCTCAAGCCTGGAAGAACAGCCACTAACGTTCTTACCCAAACTTTCAACGCCGCCAGAAACTCTCACTTTCCTTGTTCTCTCATCAGGAGGCACAAATGGCTAAATATTCAGCAGCAGTAGATCAAGGTACCACTAGCACCCGCTTTATGGTGTTCGACCACGCCGGACGTGTTGTGGCGATTGACCAGAAAGAACACGAACAGATTTACCCCAAGCCAGGCTGGGTAGAACATGACCCAATTGAAATCTGGCAGCGAACGCAGGAAGTGATTGACGGCGCTCTGAAAAAATTCAGCATTGACCCCAAAGAGATTGCTGCCGTTGGGATTACCAATCAGCGTGAGACCACCGTCGTATGGGAACGCGCCACGGGCAAACCGGTATACAATGCCATCGTCTGGCAAGACACCCGCACCGATACAATTTGCAACGAGCTCGCCAAAGAAGGTGGACAAGACCGCTTCCGCGCCAAGGTTGGCCTGCCGTTAGCGACATACTTCTCCGGCCCCAAAATCAAGTGGATTCTAGATAATGTGCCAGGCGTACGTGAAAAAGCGGAAAAAGGCGAAGTCCTGTTTGGCAACATTGATACGTGGGTCATCTGGAATCTCACCGGCGGCCCGAATGGCGGCGTCCATATCACCGATGTCTCCAACGCCAGCCGCACCATGCTCATGAATTTGGAAACCCTAGACTGGGATGACGAAATTCTCGGCATCATGGGCATTCCAAAAGCCATGCTGCCGCGCGTGCGCCCCTCTGCAGAAGTGTATGGCAAAGCCGTCGGCTCACTCAACGGCGTGCCTGTTGCTGGCGACCTGGGTGACCAACAAGCCGCTCTCTTTGGACAAACCTGCTTTAGCCCTGGCGAGGCCAAAAATACCTATGGCACGGGATGCTTCATGCTGCTCAACACCGGCACCAAACCCGTGCAAAGCAAAAATGGCTTACTCACCACATTGGGCTACAAAATCGGCAACGAGCCGGCCGTTTACTGCCTCGAAGGCTCGATTGCCATCACAGGCGCCCTGGTGCAATGGCTGCGCGATAACTTGGAGTTCTTCGATTTCTCCAAACACATCGAAGATTACGCCCGCGCCGTGCCCGATAGCGGCGGAATTTACTTCGTGCCGGCCTTTTCTGGCCTGTTTGCCCCCTACTGGCGCAGTGACGCACGCGGCGTTATCGTAGGCCTAACCCGCTTCATCACCAAGAATCACATCGCCCGTGCCGCGCTTGAAGCCACTGCCTACCAAACACGCGAAGTGCTAGACGCCATGAATGCCGATTCTGGCGTGCCACTGACTGCCCTCAAAGTAGATGGTGGCATGGTCTTCAACGACCTGCTGATGCAATTCCAAGCCGATATTTTGGGCGTTCCGGTCATTCGTCCGACTGTGGCAGAAACGACAGCGCTCGGCGCAGCCTATGCTGCCGGCCTGGCAGTCGGCTTCTGGAGCAAAGTAGAAGACCTGCGCGCCAACTGGGGCAAAGACCACGAGTGGACTCCCAAGATGGACGCTGCAGAACGCGAAAAACTCTACAAAGGCTGGAAGAAAGCCGTCACTCGCACCTTCGATTGGGTTGAATAATCGCCCAACCTGACCCAAACCAAGGGGTGGGCAAGAGCCAGACGCTCACCCACCCCTTTTCTTATTCTCCCTGTGGAGTTCCACGTGAGCACAAAAAAAAGCCCTTCTCAACGCTTGGAAAAAGAACAACAGGAACTCTCTGCGCCCTGGATTTCGTTGCGCAGCGGTCTAATCATCATGACCATCACCAGCCTGGCCATGGCCATCCTCACCGCTTGGCAAGTGATTCCGCAGCGCGGATGGGTCGAAGGCCTGCTGTGGGGCCTGTTTTTTGGCGCACTGGTTTGGGCCATCTTTTTAGGCAACTTGCTCTTGAACAAATTCTTACGCCGAAAGCGCTAATTCCATGTCTATGTCTGCCCTCGTATCAGAGGAAATGTGGGAACGGCTATACGCCCCTTACGACGCCTCCACCTATCACGCCGTTCTACAACATCTGCAACCGCAAGATGTGGTGCTAGAGATTGGGGCAGGCGAATTGTGCTTTGCAGGTCTAGCAGCGCCGATAGTCCGCCAAGTCATTGCGATAGAAATCAACCCGGTGTTGATTGAACACGCCCTCTCTCACGGTCCTTTACCTGCCAACCTGCATGTGGTTTGCGCCGATGCGCAAGAATGGACTTTTCCTATTGGAATCACCACCGGCGTCCTGCTCATGCGACACTGTACACACTTCAAAATATATGCGAATAAACTGCGCCAATGCGGTGCAGCGCGTCTCATCACCAATGCTCGCTGGCGCTTGAATGTTGAAGTCATTGAACTGCACGCTCCCCAACGAGCCTATACCGATTTCAGGATTGGCCCCTATGCCTGTCAGTGCGGTGCCACTGGGTTCAAGCCTGGGCCGGTTGAAGCCATTACGCAAGAACTGCTTGATTTCCCACAAGAAGTGTTCTACTGCCCACAATGTAAACCAGAACTCTGCTCAGAACCCCCATCAACTCTGCCGGTCATACCAACCACTGGAGTTTAATCATGTCCAAACCCCATGTCGTCATCATTGGCGCAGGATTTACCGGCGTAGCAATTGCCCACGACCTGGCTCTACGCGGCTGCGAGGTCACCGTCATCGAACGAGGTGACATCTGCAACGGGACTTCGGGCCGCACCCATGGGCTATTACATAGCGGAGGGCGCTACGCCGTCAAAGACAAAGAATCCGCCATCGAGTGCATTGAAGAAAACAAGATTTTGCGGCGCATCGTTCCGCAAGTAATTGAACCAAACGGCGGTTTATTTATCGCTCTCGATGATAGTGATTTATCGTACGCTGAACAATTCATCGCCGGATGCGAAGAGTGCGGTATCCCGCTTGAAGAACTTACCCCCCAGCAAGCATTAAAAATAGAACCAAACCTTAATCCACGCCTGTTGAGCGCTTTTCTCATCCCAGACGGAACATTCGACCCCTTACGCTTGGCCCTGGCGTTTGCTGCCACGGCCAAACACAACGGTGCGCGCTTTCGCACCTATGCCGAAGTGGAGGGTTTGCTCTTAGATGGGCAAGGGAACGTCACCGGCGTCCGCATCTTAGACCGTACAACGAATGAACGCTTGGAACTTCACGCGGAAGTTGTGGTCAATGCCACCGGAGCCTGGGCCGGAAAAATCACCGCCATGGCCGGCTTAGATGCGCCTGTACGCCCTACCCCCGGCATTATGGTCGCCTACGACCAACGCCTGATTCAACGCGCCGTCAACCGCCTGAACGAGCCAGGAGATGGCGACATCGTCTTGCCACAAAGACGCATGGTCGTTGTCGGCACCACTTCCTTCGATGCCGAAAACGTAGATTACATCCCGGTGGTAGAAGAGCAGGTGAAATTAATGCTCGAACGAGGCAGCCAACTGATACCGGCCATTCGGAACGCTCAGCCGCGCGGAATTTACATGGCCTCTCGCCCCTTGGTAGGAAGTGGCTCCGGGCGCAGCATGGCCCGTACCTTCAAATGCTTCGACCACAAAGAAACCCACAATATCGAAGGATTGGTGACAATTACCGGCGGCAAAGCCACGACCATGCGCATGATGGCTGAAAAAACAGCCGATGTCGTCTGTGCCAAACTCGGCATAAGCACCCCCTGCACCACGCGAGACATTCCACTGCTCTCCTATCGCCAATATTACACTGTCCCCAACCAGGAAAAACACTATGCCTGAACAATGGACTGTAACCTTACGCATCTATCGCCAAAAAACAAACGAACCCTCGCGATACGACACCTTTACCCTAGAAGTAAACCCCGATGAATATATCCTAGATGCTATCGAGCGGGTTTGGGCATTTCACGACCGCAGTTTATGCTTTCGGCACGCTTGCCATCACTCTACGTGCGGCGCATGTGGCATGCGCGTCAACGGCGTAGAAAAGCTAACTTGCATCACAACCATTCGGTCTGTAGCACGGCCCAATGCCGTACTCACCATCGAACCGCTCCGCAATTTCCCCATCATCAGCGACTTAGTCGTAGATATGGGGGAACTCTATCGCAAAATGGAGGCTGTCGAAGCGCGGGCTGTGCTTCCCATCACCGAGGCTGAAATTGAAAAACCCCCTCATCAATGGAAGACCGAAGATAGCCAATACGTGCGCTTAAGTGATTGCCTGGAATGTGGCCTGTGCATCAGTGCCTGCCCCGTCGCTGCAACCAGCCAACCCTACCTTGGACCTGCCCCCCTGGCTGCCGCGCAAGACCATCGCTTGGACCGCCGTCCCGACTTACTCACGTTGATTGACAGTGAACATGGCGTTTGGCGCTGTCACAGTGCATTTGAATGCACGGCCGTTTGTCCCTCCTTTGTAGACCCAGGACGGCGCATCATGGACTTACGCAAACAGACCATTAGCGCAAAAATCCGTCACTTCTTCGGTAAATAAACCTGCAGGACAAAACGCCATGAACAACCAACCCGCTCCCCAAAGACTGCTTTCCTGGTTCAACCCGCTTGGACGCAACCCAGGCAGTTGGGCTTTCATCCTAAACCGGCTGACAGGGCTAGGATTAACGATGTATCTCTTCCTGCACCTCATGGTACTCGGACGGCTGGCACAAGGCCCTGAAGCCTACGAAGAATTTCTCGCACTCACCAAAAGTCCATTGATAAAACTGGGTGAGCTGCTCGTAATTGGCGCGGTTATCTATCACGGATTGAATGGACTACGGGTAGTGCTGACGAGCTTTGGCCTGGGTGTTCGCCGCCAAGTACAGATGTTTTACCTTTCGGTGTTACTCGCGCTCGTTGGAACGGCCATTTTTGCTTTTCGCATGTTTGCAGGGTAAACCTATGAACTCGCCATCTTCAGAACACTTCAATTATCCAACTGGTCGGCGCGCCGGTGAAAATGCGTGGTTGTGGCTGGTCAAAATGATAACCGGCCCATTGCTTGTGCTCATCTTGACATTACATCTGATTGTCAATCACTACATGGGAAGCGCCCACTCGGGCTTAATGACCTACAACGATATTGTTGCATACTTTCGTAACCCATTAATTCCGTTGATAGAAATTATCTTTGTTGCCACTGTCGTGACTCACAGCCTGTTGGGCGTGCGCGGCATCATTTTAGACATGAATCCCTCGCAAAAGGTACTCACCTGGGTCAATGCCGTTCTCCTATTGATAGGATGTTCTGCAGTTGGCTATGGCATTTGGCTGGCATTGGTGATTGCATCCAAAAGCACATAACGAAAACGGAGAATCGATATGGTAGGGTTGGTGCTGGTCTCGCACAGCCGAAAACTGGCTGCGGCCCTGGTGGACTTTTTAGAACAAGTCACACGCGCACCGGTGCGGATTGCGATTGCCGCCGGCGTTGGACCAGAGCGCAGCGAATTTGGCACAGATGCGGTTGAAATCCTGGAAGCCATTCAAGCCGTCTATTCAGAAGATGGGGTGCTCGTGTTGATGGACATGGGAAGCGCCATCTTAAGCGCAGGCATGGCCCTCGAATTATTACCGCCAGAGATGCATTCTCACATTCGGTTTTGTCCTGCACCTTTCGTAGAAGGCGCAATTGCCGCCGCAGTACAAATCGGAATGGGAAGCAATCTAGAAACCATCTGCCAGGAAGCCAACGCCGCGCTCGAACCCAAACGTCAACACATGGGCTACGAAGCACCAATCCAGAACGTCATCCCGCCTACTTCCTTGCAACCAGGCGAAGCGATAACGCTTACCTTGACCAACCTACACGGACTTCATGCCCGCCCAGCGGCACGCTTCGTTCAAACCGCCTCCCAATTCAACGCCGAAATCACGGTTCGCAATCTGACAGCCGGCAAAGGGCCGGTCTCAGCCCGCAGCATCAATGCCATAGCAACGCTAGGGGCGATTGAACATCATCAAATCCAAATCCACGCATCCGGTCCGGAGGCTACCTTGGCTCTGCAGGCACTCAAAGCGTTGGTGGAGTCGAACTTCGGAGAACCCGCTGCCGACCAGCCAAAGCCATCCCAAGCGCCGACCGCCCGACCTCGCTTGAATGGTGGCATCCCCATTTCTGAGGGTGTTGCAGTCGCGCCACTATTCCGCTATGAACAAACCCTACCACCGATTCCTGTCGAACCGGCGCAAGACCCTGTACAAGAACTTCATCGGCTACATACAGCGCTCCACCACATCGGCCATGCTATTGAACAACGCGCCCGTAAAATGCGACAATCGGCAGGCGAGGATGAATCTGCCATCTTCAATGCGCATCTGCTCATCCTAAACGACCCAGCCTTATTAGAGATGACTCGCCAACGGATTACCGAGCTGCACGAAAACGCTGCCCTGGCCTGGTATCGCGCCATTGAACAAACAGCACAAGAGTATCGTAATTTACCCGATGCCTACCTGCAAGCCCGCGCAACCGATGTTGAGGATGTAGGGCGACAAGTCCTGTTAGACCTGATTGACCAACCTGCACAAGCGCCCCTTGCCTTCAACGAACCGGTCATTTTATACGCAACCGACTTAACCCCTACCGAGACCTCCCAATTGGATATGCGCCAAGTTCTCGGCATCATCACTGCAGGCGGAGGCCCCACCTCGCATAGCGCCATCTTAGCCCGCGCGCTTGGCATTCCGGCCATTGCCGGCACAGGAAAATTGCTGGCTGACGTTCCATCTGGCACACAAATTGGAATGGACGGGTCCAGCGGCGAAATTTGGATTGCTCCACCCAGCGATTTGATGGAAGAACTACAAAAGCGCCGCGCAGAATGGCTCTCCCGACGCGCCCGTTTACAAGAAGCCAGCCAAGCCCTGACATTTACGAAAGACAATCATCGGATTGAAGTCTTTGCCAATCTTGGCAGCCTGCCAGATGCGCACACCGCACTTGAAAACGGCGCCGAAGGGTGCGGCTTGCTGCGCACAGAATTTCTGTTTCTAACGCGTCAAACTGCCCCCAGCGAAGACGAGCAATTTGAATTATTACGGCAAATTTATGAAGCCATGGGCCCCAACCGCCCTATCACCGTGCGCACCCTCGACATCGGCGGCGATAAAGCCTTACCCTACCTGCCTTTACCACAAGAAGCCAATCCATTCCTGGGTGTGCGCGCCCTGCGCTTATCGCTCGAACAGCCCGAGTTTTTCATCACACAACTACGCGCAATCCTGCGCGCGGCTGATGGATTCCCTTGCCGCATCATGTTTCCTATGGTCGCCGAAATCAGCGAAGTGCGCCGGGCACGTGCCTTGCTAGAAAAAGCGCACACGGCGCTGATTGCCGAAAACATCCCGCATGCCTGGCCGGTAGAAATCGGAATCATGATAGAGATACCCTCAGCCGCACTGCTCGCGCCACAACTCGCCCGTGAAGTTGACTTCTTCAGCATAGGCACGAACGACCTAACACAGTACACGCTGGCAGCAGAACGCGGTAATCCGGCGCTTTCTCACCTTGCCGATGGACTCCATCCGGCTGTTTTACGGCTCATTCAATCCGTAACCGAGGCTGCGCACAAAGCAGGAAAATGGGTTGGCGTGTGTGGAGAACTAGGGGGCGACCCTCAGGCCGCGCCCATTCTGATTGGCTTGGGAGTAGATGAACTCAGCCTCAATCCGGCAGGCATTCCCCGCATCAAAGCCATCCTACGCGCTCTCACCCTGCCGGCCGCACAAGCATTAGCCGCCCGTGCCTTGGAGTGCGCTACCAGCAGCGAAGTGCGCGCGCTTATAGCGCAAGAAAACGCCTAGCCTACAAGGCTACCCTTCTTCCACACCGGTTCATAAAACGGCAGTCTGACCACCCGGGCCGGAGCCAATTTGCGTTGATGTTCCACCGTCACTTCGAGCAACAGGCGCGTCCCAATCTCAAAATAAGGGCGTTGCACATGTGCCAATGCAATGTACTTCTTTAACAGGGGCGACCAGGTGCTAGAAGACGCATACCCTACTTGCACGCTGCCACAAAAGACCGGCAGGCTGGCACGCAAGGTAAACGGTGCGATTTGTGGCGGCAACCCAACCTGCTGGTAAAGGCGTTCCATTCCTACCCAATCTACCTCCAGTCCCACCAGCATCCACTCTGCACCACGCACTTTTTCTTGTTCCAAAGCGTATTTACCGTTGAAATGCGCTTTACCTAGTTCAACCGCCCAACCTAACCCTAACTCAAACGGTGACGATTTTTGCGATTCAACCAGCGCGTGATGGGCGGGAGTGTAATCAGCATCTATCAAAATCAAGCCCGCTTCTACCCGCGCCACATCCAACGCCAAAATGCCGGCCGGCGCCAACCCGAAATCCGCTCCAGCAGTGATGACGGCATCCCACACCGGCAAAGCGGCTTCGGCGGGAATCCAGAGTTCGTAACCCAAATCACCCGTGTAGCCGGTGCGAGAGATAGTGAGCGGTATGCCAGCAATGCTGTTTTCCATAACACGAAAATATCTCAGAGCATCCAACGGGGTTGCGGCGCAGCGATTCAAGATGGTACGCGATTTTGGGCCTTGCAAACTGAGCGCGGCGAGCTGGTGACTGACATCCGTAATCGAAACATCCATGCCAACGGCGTTCATCTCCAGCCAGCGCAGATTTGGCTCCGCAGCAGTCAGCCGAAAGGTTGTCTCACCCAAACGCGCAAGCGTGCCATCATCCAGCACCTTACCTTCGGCATCGCACCAGGGAGTGTAAATCACCTGCCCGATGGTCATTTTCTGCACGTTGCGGGTCACCACCCGGTCAAGCAGACGGGCGGCATCCGGGCCTTCGATGAGATACTTCATCAAGGGAGAGACATCGAACAGGGCAGCAGCGTTGCGAATCGCCCAATATTCGCGCTCGTGCGTCATCTCATACTGACCGGAAGTGGCGTAACCGGCCCAACGCCGCCAGTTCTGCGGCTGATTCAAAGGGGCTGTACGGGGATGAAAGGGGGTGGGGCGGAGCATACGATTCGAGCCTGAAAACGAAAATTTGGAGCGGATGGGGCTATTTTATCACCAGCGCGCTTCTTCGACATCCGCAATCTCGACATCCGGCGCACGCCCGGATTAAAATATCCCTGTGATGCTCTCGACTGACCAGGTACAAGCCCTTGCGCCGGACGCTGCCGCTTTCCAGGCCGCGCAGAGACTGAAGGCCGTCCATCACTGGGTGCATTTGGGCAGGAACGAAGCGGCTCTGTGGGGCGAATGCCGTGGCAGCGCCGCCCAACCCTATCAGGTCAAAGTAGACGTGTCGAATCTTGTCAGCGCCTGCACCTGCCCAAGCCGCAAACTCCCCTGCAAGCACGCCCTGGGCTTGATGCTGCTGGCCGCCGAAGCGCCCGACCAGTTGACCGATACTTCGCCCCCTGACTGGGTGAGCGACTGGCTGGCAAAACGCACGGTCCGCCCGTCCGCCAAAACCGAAACCAGCACAACCGAACGTGTCTCCCGCCAGAAGGACGCCGAACGCCGCGCTGCCCGGCGGCAGGCGCTGGCTGAAACCGGCCTGGAAACGCTCGAAACCTGGCTCCACGACCTGTTACGGCACGGACTGGCCTTCGCCCAAAACGCCCCGCCTTCGTTCTGGCGGGAACAAACGGCCCGGCTGGTGGATGCCCAACTGCCGGGCGCGGCGCGCCTGGTGCGCGAACTCTCCGAACTGCCCGGCCGGCAGGAGGATTGGCCCGAACGCTTCCTGTTGGGCATGGCGCGGCTGCATCTGCTCATCCGCGCCTGGCGCAGACTGGAGACCCTACCCCCGGCTTCGCAGGCCGATGTGCGCGCCCTGCTGGGATGGAGCATCCGCCAGGACGAACTGCACGCGGGCAGCGGGCTGACCGATGACTGGCTGGTGACCGCCCAAACGCTGGAGGAAGACGAAACCGGCCTGCGCACCCGCACCACCTGGCTGTGGAGCCGCGCCAGCCGTCAGGCGGCAAAACTGCTGCACTTTGCCTTCAAGCACCAGCCGTTCGAACCCGGCCTGCTGCCCGGCAGCGCCGTTCGCGCAGAAGCAGTTTACTACCCCAGCGCAGTGCCTGTGCGCGCCATTCTCCATCACCCGCAGCCCGTGGCTGCCTTCCTCCCCGCTGGATGGCCGAACACAGAAGCCATGCTGGAAGCCTGCGCCGAAGCGCTCGGCGCCAATCCGTGGCTCGAAGCCTTGCCGGTTGTGCTGGAAGGGGTCATCCCCATCCGGCAGGGAGAAAACTGGCTGGTGGTGGATGCAGACCAGGCCATTCTGCCGCTCTCGCGCCGCTTCGCTTCCGGCTGGGCGCTCCTGGCGCTCTCCGGCGGCCACTCGCTCACCCTCTTCGGGTTGTGGGATGGAGCTTCCCTGCATCCGATGGCTGCCTGGCACGAGGGGCGATACGTCCACCTGGAGGGCAGCCGGTAACCAGCCTATGACCAGCCTGCACGCCCTTGCTCAAGCCGCACTCCCCGGCGTGAACGACCCGTCCCTGCTCGACCAGGCCGCACGCGCCGGCCTGGCCGAACGTGGCGGATACCTGCCGGCCCGCTTCAGCGGAAACATCCCCATCTGCCCGCCAGAAACCAGGCCGATTCTGCCAGAAAGCGCAGCCAACCTGCTGAAACGAATGTTGACCGGCGAACATCAGGATTTGCTGCCGGAGTTGCTGGAACGCGCCGCCGCGGGCGGTTTCGTCCTCCCGCCCGAAACCCTGCCCGCCATGCTGGAGACAAAAGAAACCGCGCTCCGCTCTCTTCTCCTGCCCGTGCTGGGCGAGCGCGGACGCTGGCTGGCCGCCCAAAACCCGGCCTGGGACTGGGCCCTGCCGCGCGAGCCGCGCCAGGCATGGGAAACCGGCACACGCGCCCAACGTCTGGCCGCGCTGAAAACCATCCGCGCCGAACGACCTGCCGAAGCGCGCGCATGGATGCAGGAAGAATGGCAGCGAGATTCCCCGGAAGAGCGCGCAACCTTTCTGAGCGCATTCGCAATTGGCCTGAGCCCGGACGATGAACCCTTCCTGGAAGCCTGCCTGGATGACCGGCGCAAGGAAGTGCGTGAAGCAGCGCAGATGCTTCTTCTCCGCCTGCCGCGATCGCGCCTGATGGAGCGGATGTGGGCGCGCGCCCAACCGCTCGTTCGGGCAGACCCAACACTGCAAGTCACCCTGCCTGAAGAAGCCGATAGCGCCGCCAGACGCGATGGCCTGGATGACGCGCCGCTCCGCAAATGGATGGGCGCCGGCGCAAACCGCCTGGCCCGGCTGCTGGCGTGCGTTCCTCCGAGTCGGTGGAGCCAGGCGCTGCGCCGCTCGCCCGGGGCGCTGCTCAGCCTGGCGATGGAATCCGAATGGCGCGAACCGCTCCTGGTGGGCTGGGCGCTGGCCGCCTGCCGCACGCAGGATGCCGATTGGGCGGCTGCCGTGCTGCAACAGGCAGCCGCCAGCGTGAACCTCCGCAACCTGCTGGAGGCCGAAACGCTCCAATCGCTTGCCATGCTGCTCGCGCCAGAACGAATGCAGGCAATCGTCGAAACAGCCTTCGCGCAGCGCGTGCAAGACGACGCCTCCCCGCTATGGGAAATCCTTCAGCAATACGCGCGCCCGTGGACGCCCGCCCTGGCCTGGAGGGTGATTCAGGAAATGCAGCGACAGGCGCACGAACCGCGCTCCCGTCTGCCTCACCTCCTGCCCTTCTTTGCCCGCCGCATTCCCCCTGAAATGAGCGCAGAACTTTCCGCCGGTTGGCCGGAACACACCAGCGCCCTCTGGCAGACGAAAATTGACGAATTCCTGCAAATTTTAAGTTTTCGCAACCGAATCTGGCACAGCCTGGAGAACACCCCATGACCACCCTGCTACGTGAACACGCTGAACAGCAATTTGCCGAAGAACTGGAAGCCCTCGCGCAAACGGATACCCATCGGCGCCCGCCGAACTGGAAACTCTCCCCCTGGGCAGTGACCACCTACCTGCTGGGCGGCACGCTGGAAAACGGCTTCACCATCACCCCCAAGTACATCGGCAGCCGCCGCCTGATAGAAATCGCCGTCGCCACCCTCGCCACCGACCACGCCCTGTTGCTGCTCGGCGTGCCGGGAACGGCCAAAACGTGGGTCTCCGAACATCTGGCAGCAGCCATCAGCGGAGACTCCACGCTCCTGGTGCAAGGGACGGCAGGCACTTCCGAAGAAACCCTGCGCTACGGTTGGAACTACGCTCTGCTGCTGGCCGAAGGCCCAAGCGAACGCGCGCTCGTTCCCAGCCCCATCCTGCGCGCCATGCGCGAAGGCAAACTGGCACGGGTGGAAGAACTCACCCGCATCCCGGCAGACGTGCAGGATACCCTCATCACCATCCTCTCGGAAAAGACTCTGCCCATCCCCGAACTGGAAATGGAAGTGCAGGCCGTCAAAGGGTTCAACGTCATCGCCACAGCCAACAACCGCGATAAAGGCGTGAACGAACTCTCCTCCGCCCTGCGGCGGCGCTTCAACACGGTTGTCCTGCCGCTGCCCGCCACGCTGGAAGAAGAAGTCGAAATCGTCCGCACCCGCGCCGCTGCGCTGGGACGCGCCCTGGAGCTGCCCGCCGAACCGCCCGCGCTGGAGGAAATCCGCCGCATCGTCACCATCTTCCGCGAACTGCGCGCCGGCCTGACGGCAGACGGCAAAACGCGGCTCAAAACCCCCAGCGGCACGCTCTCCACCGCAGAGGCCATTTCGGTCGTCAACAGCGGCCAGGCGCTGGCCGCCCACTTCGGCGATGGACGCCTGCGCGCCGCTGACATCGCCGCCGGACTGGTGGGCGCGGTCATCCAGGACCCCATCCAGGACAAAATCGCGTGGCAGGAATATCTGGAAACCGTCGTCAAAGAACGAGAGGGCTGGAAAGACCTGTACCGCGCTTGCAAAGAGATAAGCGAATAGCCTCCGCACTTCACTGCATTCTGCACTCTTCATTCTGCATTCTGCATTCTTCATTCTGCATTCTTCACTCTTCACTCTTCATTCTGCATTCCCCATGCTCACCCTGCTCGGCATCCGTCATCACGGCCCTGGCTCGGCGCGCAGCGTGCTTGCCGCGCTGGAACGCCTGCAGCCCGATTGCCTGCTGGTCGAAGGCCCGCCCGAAGCCAACCACCTTCTGCCGCTCCTGGCCGAAGCAGACACCCGCCCGCCGATTGCCATCCTGCTCTACCGGCCCGAAGCCCCGCAGCAAGCGGCCTTCTACCCCCTGGCCGAATTCTCCCCCGAATGGCAGGCCATCCGCTGGGCGCTTGCCTGCCGCGTACCGGTGCGCTGGATAGACCTGGAACAGACCGGCCAGTTGAGCGCCCGGCAGGAACCACCTGCCGGAGAAGCCAGGCCGAAAGAAGACAACCCTGCCAGCCCTCCCTCGGAAGACCTGTTCAGCCTGCTGGCCCGCGCGGCTGGTTACGCCGATGGCGAACACTGGTGGGAACGTTTCATCGAACACCGCCGCGAAACGGGCAGCGACGTCTTTACAGGCATCCTGGAACTGATGAGCGCACTGCGCGCAAACACAGAACGGACACACACCCCGGCCCCGCTCGACCTGGCGCGTGAAGCCGCCATGCGGACGCACATCCGCGCCGCCCAACGCGAAGGCTTCCGCAACATCGCCGTTGTGTGCGGCGCCTGGCACGCCCCGGCGCTGCTCCACCTGGAAAGCGAAGCCGAAGACCAGAACGTGCTGACCAATTTCCTGAGCGCATCCGCTTCGTCCCCCCGACCACCCGACCACGCGACCACGCAACCACGTGACCGCGCGACTACGAGACTACCCGACTACCCGACCACGCGACCACGAGACCACCCGGCCAACCCGGTTTCCGCCACCATCATCCCCTGGACGTATGACCGTCTCGCGCAGCGCTCCGGTTATCGTGCGGGTATTCCGGCTCCCGGCTGGTACGAACATCTCTGGGAGAACCAAACCAGCCTGGTGGAGCGCTGGATGGTCAAAGCCGCCCATCTGCTGCGCGCCGAAGACCTGCCCATCTCGCCCGGTCATGCCATCGAAGCCGCGCGCCTGGCCGAAGCGCTCGCTGCCCTGCGCGGGTATCCGCTGCCTGGCCTGGCCGAACTCGAAGAAGCCCTGCAAGCGGTCTTCTGCTTTGGGGAGGACGCCCCCCTGCGGCTCATCCGCGAGCGGCTGGTCATCGGTCAGCGCATGGGGCAGGTGCCTGCGTCCGCACCCGCTACGCCGCTCCAGCGCGACCTGAACGCCGCCCAAAAACGGCTGCGGTTGCAGCCCTCCGCCGCGTCCGAACTGCTCGACCTCGACCTTCGCAAACCGCTCCAGCGCGAACGCTCGCAACTGCTGCACCGCCTGAACCTGCTTGGCATCCCGTGGGGACGGCTGCACGCCGCGCGGGGCGCGAAAGGCACGTTTCACGAACTCTGGCAAATCGAATGGCAGCCGGAGTTTTCCGTGCGGCTCATTGAAGCCAGTATCTTGGGCAACACCGTGCGCGAAGCTGCCCTCCACCGCCTGGAAGGCGAAGCCGCCCGCGCCGCCGAACTGCCCGCCCTCACCCACCTGGTCGAAAGCGCGCTCCTGGCCGAATTGCCCGAAAGCATCCCTCCGCTCATGGCGCGCGTCCAGGCGCTGACCGCCGTCAGCAGCGACCTGCCGCACCTGATGGGCGCCCTGCCCCCGCTCTTCAGCGTCATCCGCTACGGCAGCGTGCGGCAAACCGAAACCGGCCTGGTACGGCGCATCGTGGAGGAACTGCTCCTGCGCATCTGCATCGGACTGCCCACCGGCTGCTCCGCGCTGGAGGAAGAAGCCGCGCGGGAAATGTCCCAGCACATCCGCGAAGTCCACCGCAGCCTGTCTCTTCTGTTCGATTCCACAGAGTCGGCGCGGGCAGAAAACCACCAGCCGCAGCGTCTGGCCTGGCTGCACGCCCTGCGCCGGCTTGCCGAGCAGGAAACCACACCCGGGTTGTTGCGCGGCCTGGCCTGCCGCCTGCTCTACGATGCCGGGAGCGCGGAAGACGAAGAAATCAGGCAATGGATGAGCCGCGCCCTCTCGCCCGGCACGCCAGCCATGCACGCAGCCGCCTGGCTGGAGGGCTTCCTGCACAGCGGCGGACAGGCGCTGATTCATACCCCAGCGCTCTGGCAGATGCTCGATGCGTGGGTAAGCACCCTCTCCGAAACTGCATTCCTGGCCGCGCTGCCGCTCCTGCGCCGCGCCTTCAGCGCCTTCCCGCCTGCGGAACGCCGTCAGCTCGGCGAACGGCTGCGGCACAGCGGGCAGATACACCCCGCGCCAGGACAGCCTGCCCTGCACCCGCTCCGCGCCCAAAAAGCGCTCGCGCTTATCAACCGGATTTTGGGAGAACCCGCCCGATGAACCGCACAGACGCCCCTTCGACCACCCCCGAACGCTTGCGCCGCTGGCGGCTGATTCTCGGCAGCGAAGCCGAAGAGACCACCGGCGCGCTCATCAGCGAAACCGACCGAGCAATGGACCAGACTCTGGCTCTGCTCTACGCCGATTCTGACCCGGAACGAAAAGGACGCGGCGGGCTGGGGGCTTCCGCCCCAGGCGTGGCGCGCTGGCTGGGCGATATCCGCACCTACTTTCCCGCTTCCGTTGTACAGGTCATGCAAAAAGATGCCCTCGAACGGCTCGACCTGCGTCAGTGGCTGCTTCAGCCGGAACTACTGGAAGCGGTGACGCCCGATATTCACCTGGCAGCAGCCATCCTCGCGCTCAACCGCGTGATTCCAGAGCGAACAAAAGAAAGCGCCCGTATCGTGGTACGCAAGGTCGTAGAAGAGCTGGAAAAGAAACTGGCCGGCCCGTTGCGCCAGGCCGTGCTGGGCAGCCTGAACCGCGCTGCCCGCCACCGCCGCCCGCGCCCGGCAGAAATGGACTGGCACCGCACCATCCGCGCGAACCTGAAACACTACCAGCCCGCTTACAAGACCGTCATCCCGGTCACCCGCATCGGGTTTGGGCGCAAACAGACCACTCCCGCCCTGCGCGAGGTCATCCTGTGCGTAGACCAGAGCGGTTCGATGGCCTCTTCGGTTGTGTATGCCTCCATTTTTGCGGCAGTGCTGGCCTCGCTCCGCGCTGTGCGGACTTCACTGGTGGTGTTCGATACCGCCGTCGTGGATTTGACCCCCGAACTGCACGACCCGGTCGAAGTCCTGTTCGGTACCCAACTGGGCGGCGGCACGGATATCGAACAGGCGCTGGCCTACTGCCAGTCGCTCGTCCGCACCCCTGCCGGGACCATTCTCGTCCTCATCAGCGACCTGTACGAAGGCGGCAGCCGCGAAAGACTCCTGCGCCGCGCGGCTTCGCTGGTTGCAAGCGGAGTGCAGTTCATCACCCTGTTGGCGCTCAGCGACCAGGGACGGCCTGCCTACGACCACGCACTGGCCGCCCAACTGGCCGCGCTCGGCATCCCCTGCTTTGCCTGCACCCCCGACCTGTTCCCCGGCCTGATGGCCGCCGCCATCCAACGCGAAGACCTGAATCAGTGGGCGGCGGGCGCGGGGCTGGTGACCGTGCGCGCCGGGTAGCTGCCTCCCTGGCGTATCGGCGGGGATTGGAAATCCCCGCCCCGCGGCCTGAACGTCCCTCGGACTGGCTGACAGCCAGTGGGCTTCAGCCGCCTTTGTTCGTTCACCAAAGCGGATGGGCAGGCAATGAGCGCGCCGGACTCTAGCCGGCCGGTTTCACTTCAGCCCGCACCGGGTTGACCAATTTGCCCAGCCCCTCAATCTCACAGACCACTTCATCCCCATCTTTGAGAATGCCCACCCCAGCAGGTGTGCCGGTGAAGAGCAAATCGCCCGGTTCGAGAGTCATCACCGAGGAGACAAATGCGAGCAGCGTATTCACATTGAAGACCATATCACGGGTCGAAGCCATTTGACGCGGCTGACCGCTCACGCGGCAGGTGACAAGCGCATCAGCAGGGTCAAAATCGGTATCAATCCAAGGGCCAAACGCACAAAAGGTATCAAACCCTTTGGCACGCGTCCACTGCCCATCCGACTTTTGCAAATCGCGCGCGGTGACGTCATTCCCAACCGTGTAACCCAAGATATACTCGCGCGCCGTTTCAGGAGTGATATGCCGTCCGCGCTTGCCAATCACGACCACCAGCTCGGCCTCGTGTTCGACCTGCTTCGATTGCGGCGGCAGGACAATCGCCTCGCCCGGCCCGATGATGCTGGAAGGCGGCTTCAAGAAAATGAGCGGCACTTTCGGCACTTCGGCATCGTGTTCGCGAGCATGTTCGGCATAATTGCGTCCTACACACACAATCTTCGAGGGCAGACAAGGCGCCAGCAAACGCACCTCTTCCAAAGCAATTTCAGCCTTCAAACGGCGATACTCACCAAATGGATTACCCTCCATTGGCCCAACTTGGTCATCCAAGACCCAGCCATAGCGAGGGGGTTCGTTTTTATATTGATAGCGAACGATGCGCATTCAGCCTCCATCAACGAGAATGGTTAAAATTTCTGCAAAAATTCTAGCGCTACCTGCCAAAATGGCGAGTTAAGACCTTGTTCGATATTCAAATCGTGACCTGCCTCATCAAACCGTCGAAACACAAAATGCGGGTACGCTGTCAAAACAGGTGCAACTTCAGCATCTTGAAGCAGGCCGCCTTTTTCCGGGTTGGCTTGGGTCAAAAGCACAGGACAACCAATCCGACCAAAATCCACATCCTGCACATCGGCAAAAAAGTCTTGAACCCGCCCCTCGGCGTGACAATCTAAAACGTGCGGGTCAAGTTGTGACATTTCTTCAGCCTGCTCGGGCGCTAGGCCACGTCGCACCAGCTCATCAACCGGCCGTCCAGCCAATTTACGGCGCAGGCCAAATAGCTTCACCTGACGACGGCTGTTCATCATCTCAATATGCACAGACAAGGCCAAAGAAGTATCTCCGGTGACCACGGCACGCACCCGCTCCGGAAAGTTCTGTGCTAAATACAGAGCAATTGAGCCGCCCATGGAGTGTCCAACCAAAACCATCGGTTCGGGAGAGAAATGCGCAAACACCGCTGCTCCATCTTGATAAAAGTGATTGGCCGAATAAGCCGGCAGGCGCCCCGAACGGCCATGGCCACAAAAATCAAAACAAACCACATGCCAGTTTGGCATAAGCACCGGCAACATGGAACGAAAAACCTGCCAACGGTTGCTAAAACCATGCAGGAGTAAGAGCAAAGGCCCGTTGGCCGGGCCTTCGGCAACATTTAGTGTGCAGTGTTCCGTAACGAGTTGAAATTCACGCATGAGGGCAGGTTCGATGCCAAATGTTTTGTTCATCCACGAATTGTACGAGCATCACTTTCGTAACCATCGCAGCACAAGATTGAGTAACACCGTCAGCACCACAGAAACCAAGAGAGAGGTTGCCAATGGGAAATAAAACACGCCGTTGGGGCCTTCCAGGCGAATATCACCAGGCAGGCGACCCAGCGGCAAGCCAAATTTTCCGGTGAGAACCAACGCGCCTCCCATCAAAAACAGGAGAACGCCCGCCAACATGAGAAAACGGCCAATCGCTTCCATAGGGCAAAATTATACAACAAGGTAAAGTCGTCTTCACAACAGTTTAGGTTGCGCTCCCTCTTCAGGGTATTTCACCCCTAGGTGGCTATACGCTAATTTGGTGGCAATTCGACCCTGTGGCGTGCGGTCAAGAAAGCCTAGCTGCAAAAGATACGGTTCCACCACATCCATAATCGTGTCGGCTTCTTCGCTAATCGCAGCGGCAATCGTGTTAAGCCCAACCGGACCTCCATTATACTTTTCGATGATAGCCTTCAAGACACGCCGGTCTACGTCGTCTAAGCCCAGCGGGTCAACTTGCATCAGGTCAAGCGCCTGGGCGGCCATTTCACGCGTGATACAGCCTGCACCACGCACTTGAGCATAGTCACGCGCACGGCGCAAAAGACGCAGAGCAATGCGGGGTGTGCCTCGTGCCCGGCGGGCAATTTCAGCCACGCCGTGCGGCTCGGCTTCTACTTTAAGCATCGCAGCAGCCCGTCGAACAATGGCCTCCATGGCCGGCTGCTCGTAATAATCCAGGCGATAGACGGCTCCAAAACGCGCCCGTAAAGGTGCTGTCACGAGTGCCAAACGGGTTGTGGCTCCAATTACGGTAAAACGCGGCAGTTTAAGCCGGATAGAACGCGCCGAGGGCCCTTTACCAATCACAATATCGAGGGCAAAATCCTCCATCGCAGGGTAAAGCACTTCTTCAACTGCTCGCCCAAGCCGGTGAATCTCATCAATGAACAAGACATCTCCCGCCCGTAAGTTGGTGAGAATAGCCGCCAAATCACCAGCACGCTCGATGGCGGGGCCGGAAGTGATTTTGATATTGACACCCATCTCATTGGCCAGGACATGTGCCAGCGTAGTTTTTCCCAAACCAGGCGGCCCATAAAATAAGACATGGTCCAGAGATTCACCACGTTGTCGGGCTGCCGCAATCAAAATCGCCAGGTTTTCTTTCACCTGGTCCTGACCAATCAAATCAGCCAGTTTTTGCGGGCGCAAAGCATGGTCAACGCGGTCTTCGGGTTTGGCTTCGGGGGTAAGAGGGCGGTTTTTGGGGTCGGTCATGCCATGATTATACTTCGGGCAAAGCGTTTGTGTGCATGATAAGCCCAAGACAGCACCCATCCCAAACCGGGCAGCATTAGCATTTCATTAGAGTTCTGAAAGGTGCTTGACTTTCTGCCATAGATTGTTGTATAGTAAAAGCCGATTACCCTTTAAGCGCTTGCCAATTGCGCGGAATTTCGGCACCGCTGCCCCGAGCTGCTGTGCCTTTTGTTTCGTCAATTTCCCAGTTTAGGAGATTGCATGATTCGCGTTAACGAATTATCCAAAACATACGGGTTAAGAAAAGCTGTTGATAACATCTCCTTTGAAGCCCGGCAAGGAGAAATTTTGGGATTTTTAGGCCCTAACGGAGCGGGAAAAACAACCACCATGCGCATTCTCACCGGCTATATGCCGCCCTCCAGCGGCGAGGCCATTGTGGCCGGGTACGATGTCGTGAACGAATCGCTGGAAGTGCGCAAACGCGTTGGGTACCTGCCTGAAACCGTACCTCTGTATACCGATATGACCGTCTTTGACTATCTTAAGTTTATGGCAGATTTACGGCATCTGCCGAATAGCGAGGAACGGGTAGAAGAAACGCTCGAAATGGTTGGCCTGCTCGAGCGGGCCGAAGGGTACATTGGCAACCTGTCCAAAGGAATGCGGCAACGGGTTGGCTTGGCGCAAGCCCTACTTCACCGACCCGAAGTGCTGATTTTGGACGAGCCAACCATCGGCCTTGACCCCGCGCAAATTATCGAAGTCCGCAACATCATCCGCGAAGTAGGCAAAGAGCGTACGGTCATGCTCTCTACCCATATCTTGTCGGAAGCGCAGCAACTTTGCGACCGCATTCTCATCATTAACAAAGGAAAAATTGTCGCCGAAGATACACCAGAAAACCTACAAGCCCGCCTGACCGGCGCAGAGCGCGTGCTGTTACGCGTGCGCGGCGAAGTGAGTGACCTACCCGAAAAAATTGGTCGGTTGAACGGCGTAGAAAATGTCCAGACCAAAGGCGAAGGTATCATCGAATTTCAGTTTGCACCCGGACAAGATTTGCGCCCCGAAGTGGCCCGGCTAACAATCAACGAAAAACATGATTTGCTCGAAATGCGCTCAGTCAACCTGAGCCTAGAAGAAATTTTCTTGCAACTGACTCGTGAAGATGTTTCTCTGATGGAAACCCAGGGAGAGTAGCCTGTATGCGCAACATCTGGACCATTGCAAAACGTGAATTTGGCAACTATTTCAGCAGTTCGATTGCTTACGCGATTGCCTTTTTCGTATTTGTTGTGTTAGGCGGATACTTCGTAGCCTACCTAGTGTATCTTTCTTCCTCCAGCGGCTTTATGATGGACACCCCCGACTCGTGGCAAGTGACCGGCGGGTTGCTGGCCACCTTGTTAGTTTTTTCCTTGCCCTTTCTAACCATGCGCCTGGTAGCAGATGAGGTACGCATGGGTACGATGGAACTTTTACTCACCGCACCTGTACGAGATTATGAACTCGTCATCGGAAAGTGGCTGGGGGCATTCCTCTTCGTTTTATTACTCATCGCCATCACGCTGGTTTTCCCGTTTATGCTCGACCAGCTTGTCACCCCCGGCATTGACCAAGTATTGATGCTCTCGGGCTATCTCGGCCTGGTGCTAATGTCAGCAGCCTTCTTGGCCATTGGGGTGGGCATTTCGGCGCTGTTTAATAATCAGTTTGCAGCAGCCTTTGTCACCTTACTGGTGCTCTTGTTCTTATGGTGGTTCATCGGCCTACCGGCATTCATCCTGCCCAGCGGTGGAGAAATCTTCCGGTACTTGAGCGTTGGCAATCACGTGCAAGATAATTTTGCCACCGGCAGCATCAATCTGTCCAACATCGTTTACCTGTTGAGTCTAACCGGCCTGGGAATTGCGCTCGGCACAACTGCCGTGGAAATGCGGAGGTGGAGATGAAAAGCAACCCACGTCGCTACGCCTTTTTAGGGCTGGTTCTCTCTGGGCTGGCTCTGCTTATCTTCATCGGCTTCTTGCTGGTGCTTGGCCTGACGATTGCAGGAACAGTAACCATTGACCGCGATGTCCTGCAAAACGGATTGCTCATTTCTGGGCTATCCATCATCCTCGGCTTAGCACTCACGGCCATCCTTGCCCCGGAAGGAACACGCCGCTTTATTGTCGGTCGGCAAGCGCAATACGGCAGCAATTCGCTCATCACGTTGCTGGCGTTTATCGGCATTCTCATCTTCCTCAATGCCCTGGCCTATCAATACAAACAAACCTGGGACCTGACCGAAGACAAAAGCAACACCCTGGCTCCCGAAACCATCGAAATCTTAAAGACACTCCCCGAACCGGTATTTGCACGCGCCTATTACACCACCAGCATGCCAAGCGACGATGCGCGCAAGTTACTAGAGCGCATGAAGGAAAATTCCAATCAAAAGTTTAGCTATGAGTTCATTGACCCGGAATTCAACCCAATTGCCGCCCAGGCTGACGGCATTGAGCGCAACGGAACCATTATCCTGCTCATGGGTGACCGGAAAGAACAAGTAACATTCGCCACTGAGCAAGAAATAGATGCTGCGCTCTTGCGTCTCATCAATCCGCAAGCGCGGGTTGTTTACTTCACAACCGGACATGGTGAAAACTCGATTGAGCAAGCCTCCGACATCGCTTACACGTTAGCGGTTGGCACCTTACGCAAAAAGAATTACACCGTCCAAACCCTGAACTTGCAGGCCACCGGCAAGGTGCCAGAAGATGCCAGTGTGGTGGTCATTGGTGGACCGCAAGTTCCCCTTACAGAAAGCGAAGTTCAGGCACTTGATGCCTACCTTAACAACGGCGGCTCGCTCATCGTCATGTACGAACCCCAACCACTCAGCCGCTTTGGCGACCTGCCTGACCCCCTCACGAGCTTGTTGGCCAAGTGGGGCATCGCCTTCAACAACGATTTTGTGATTGACCCCAACATCAACCCGGCCTCCTTTGCCATTTCCAACGCCAATGCCTACCCCCAACATCCTATCACCCAAAGAATGATGGGATTCAACTCCTTGTACCCAACAGCGCGTTCGCTCAATCTCAACACAGAAACAGCCGGCGTAACCGTAACACGCTTGGTTGTGACCAACGAAAACGCTTGGGGCGAGACGAATTTCGCATCCATTGATAGTAACCAGGTAGATTTTGCCGCCGACCAAGATACCCCAGGTCCGCTCACCCTCGCCGCTTCCGCCGAAAACTTCACAACCAAAGGACGACTGGTCGTGTTTGGCGATTCCGAATTTACTGCCGACGGACTGTATGCGCGCGGCAACGGCGACATTTTCATCAACGCGGTAGATTGGGCTGCTGAGCAAGAAAACCTCATCAACCTGACACCCAAAGCAGCCACACCGCGCACCTTCCGCGCTCCTGGCACGCTTGGCTTCCTGGGCATCGTCCTTTCTTCGTTGTGCTTTCTCCCGCTCATGATTGTCGGAGGCGGCGTATGGGCTTGGTTCTCGCGCCGTCGGAGGGGGTAATATGCGTCGCTCTACCGTTGTGATGATTGTGTTGCTGGTAGTGCTTGCCGGTTTGTACTGGTACATGCAGCAGCCCGAAAATCTCATCGCGCGCACCTTACAGCCCACTCCAACCGCCACCCGAATCGAATGGGGCAATATCATCTCGCCTGAGAAAGGTCAGCCAACGCGTATCGTCATCGAAAGCGCCGAGGGCCAAGCACTGACACTCGATAAGAGCAGCGGCATCTGGTTTCTGACCGTCGGCGGAACAAGCGGCCCCGCCGACCCCAACAAGGTAGAGTCAGTCGTTGCAGGCCTGACCACCCTGCGAATCTTGAGCAACATTCAGCCCGCGCCCGAGCTTACCTCCATTGCCTTGGAACCACCAGCCTATCGCGTATCGGTCACCATGAGCGATGGCAGCACAGTGGACTTTCACATTGGCTCTAAAACCGTCATTCAAAGCGGCTACTATGTGCGCACAGCTGATGGAAACCTATATGTGACAGCCGCCTACAACATTGATGCGCTGCTCAACCTGATGACCACACCGCCTTTCCTGCAAACGGCCACACCCTCTCCGCAGTCGGTCACGGAAACTCCCTCACCGCGTGAGACACCCTCCACTCCCCAACCGACTGCCACGCCGTGAGATGGCCTTGCGGATTTGACAAGCAAAGCAAACCAGCGATTTCAGGTATTGAAATCGGCCCTGAAAAAGAGTATCCTGATTTTGATTTCACCGCGAGGAAGAGTAACGAATGGATGAACCTCTACTGATTGTTGAAGAGGAAGAAGAATATTCCCCTATTGCCCGTCTCATTGAACTAGGACGGCAAAAATCGTATGTCACCATTGATGACATCCTGCACTTCTTTCCTGAAGCCGAGCAGGATGTAGAGCAACTGGAAGAGGCATTTGCCGCGCTGTTAAGTGCCGGTATCCCTTTCATTGAGGATACCACCCTAACTGATGTAGCAGAAGAGGAACTCGTTTCAGCCGAAGTGCCCTCCGAAGCCGAACCAGACCTAGACCTAGATGACTACCTAGCAAATATAGACACCGACGACACGATTGGCCTGTACCTAAAAGAAGTCAGCCGTGTTCCTCTGTTGACCGCCGATGAAGAAGTGCAACTTGCGCAACGCATCGAAAACGGACGCATTGCGCGCGAAGAACTGGCCAAAGGCAACGCCAGTCCACGCCGCCGGCAAGAATTGCGCGCGCTCATCGAAGATGGTTGGGCCGCCCGCGAGCACCTCATCACGGCCAACAGCCGCTTGGTCATTTCGGTTGCCAAAAAGTATATGGGGCGCGGTGTGCCGTTCCTGGACCTGATTCAAGAAGGCAACATAGGCCTGATTCGCGCCACCAAAAAATTCGACTACCGCCGCGGCCACAAATTCTCCACCTACGCCACCTGGTGGATTCGCCAAGCCGTCACGCGCGCCATTGCCGACCAAGGACGCACCATTCGCGTCCCGGTGCACATGGGCGATCAGATTAACAAATTATTGCGCGTTCAGCACCAACTGACACAGCGCCTCGGACGTGACCCCTCCGTGGAAGAACTCGCCGACGCGCTGGAAGTGCCGCCTAAAAAGGTCGAGAACATGATTCAGGTAGCGCGCCGTCCGCTCTCGCTGGAAACGCCTACCGACGACGAAGAAGACTCGGTGCTAGGCGATTTCATCGAAGATGACGAAGCTGCCCCGCCCGATGACACCGCCACCTATAACCTATTGCGCGAACACCTGGGCGAAGTGCTGAACACCCTGCCGCCGCGCGAAGTGCGCATCCTGCAATTGCGCTACGGCCTGCTGGATGGGCAGGCTTACACCCTCGAGGAAGTAGGCCGCAAGATGGGCGTCACCCGCGAGCGCGTGCGTCAAATCGAAGCGCAGGCGCTCAGCCGCCTGCGCCACCCCTCCGTCCGCCGCAAATTGCGCGACTATTTGGGCGAATAATGCGGGTAAATCATCCAAGAATTTGCCTTCCCAAAATCCCGGTCCGTTTGGCCGGGATTTTGGGTTAGAGATAAAACACAGTTGATATTTCATCCCAAAACAATTTCATGTATACGCGTCGCCAATTTTTCGCCCTTGCACTAAGCGCCGTTATCCTTCTCATCACCCATTTGGCTTCCTCTGCCATCACCTATCGAATTGGCTTTCCACTCGATGATGCCTGGATACACCAGACATACGCTCGTAATCTGGCAACTTACGGAGAATGGTCCTTCGTGCCAGGCCAACCATCGGCTGGCTCAACCTCGCCGTTGTGGACCATGCTTCTCTGGGCAGGGTTTTTTCTGCCTTACCCGCCTTATTTTTGGACGTTTTTTCTAGGAACAGTGCTGCTAATTAGCACAGGATGGCTCGTCGAAACGATTGTTCGCACCCATGTTCCGGGCTACGCTCCCTCTTTACCCTGGGCAGGTATCTTCTGCATGCTCGAATGGAGGCTCTCTTGGCTGGCCTTCTCTGGTATGGAGACCCTCTTGCACAACCTACTCATCACCTTCTTTTTTGGTTTACTGCTGAAAGGCAACCGCCACTATGCTTTGCTCGGCAGCCTGATAGGAATTAGCGCCTGGGTACGACCTGACGGGATGACTTTAATCGGTCCGGCCGTGCTGTATGTCCTTATTTCAGAAAACGCCAACCTGTTGCGGCTCCGAGGCTTACTCATTCTCACGCTAGGGGTTGTAGTTTTTAGTCTTCCCTACGCTTGGTTCAACTTAACGCTGTCCAATTCGCTCTGGCCAAGCACGTTTTACGCAAAACAACAAGAATATGCTGCCTGGCAATCTCTGCCGCTGGTGCAGCGATTATGGTCTAGCATTACGGTCTTTTTAGCGGGTCCAAGCCTGCTGCTTGTGTGGGGAGTGGTGTATCAAACACTGACCGAAATTCGTCAACGGCGCTGGGAGACAAGCCTTATCGTCTTGTGGATAACGGGTTATATCGCTTTGTACGCTTTGCGTTTGCCCCCGTACCAACATGGCCGATACCTAATGCCCACCTTAGGCATCTTCCTGCCATTAGGCCTAATTGGAACGCTGCGTTTTATCTCAGCCTTGCCCAAGCACAGACAAGAATTTTTTCAACGATTAAGCGTGGCGCTGTTGACTGCTTTGAGTCTTTCGTTTCTCCTATTTGGCGCGTTCACCTATGGCCAAGATGTGGCCTTTATAGAAAGCGAAATGGTTGATACTGCCCGCTGGGTCAACGAAAATTTACCCGCTTCTGCTCGAATTGCCGCCCACGATATTGGCGCCTTAGGGTACTTCACCGAGCGAACCATCATTGACCTAGCCGGCTTGATTTCCCCCGAAATCATTCCCTTCATGAGAAACGAGCAACGCTTGGCCGACTATCTTTCAACCCAAAACGTGGATTATTTGATTGTCTTTCCAGGATGGTATCAAACTCTGCCAAACAACAAACCAATGGTGTACCAGAGCAAGGGAAACTTCTCGGCAGAAACTGTTTTAGGAAACATGGCAATCTATCAGTGGACCATTCCATAGCAAATTAATTTCTGGCGACCATACAGACTTAAAATTACACCAGACAAACGCGCAGGAACGCAGACAAAAAGCGTGTTTTGCGAAGAAAGCCCAGAAAAGTTCCGCGTTTTCCGTGCGAATCCGCGTCCAAAAAAGTGCCGGGTGGCGAGATTAATTTCGTTTACGCCACGCCTGCCACAAAACCTGCAGCAAAAGGACGACCGGTAAAATCCACGCCAAGCGCATAGCGTTCTCATTTTGCCAAGGATAGGCAGCCAACCAAGCATACGAGAGTACAACCTGCCACCATTGCACCCCCAACATCAAGAAGAGAAGGTAAGAATACACACCAAAAAAGGGAGTGGACAGGACAGAGACCAAAATAGCGGTTAAGAGCCGGGTTTCACGTCCGCGAACAAAAAAAGGGAGCGGCAACAGAAAGAGGCCCCAGCGCCAGGTATCCAAGCCAGCCAAACGCCAGGCATGAACCGGCAGAGATTGCATAGCATTTCCCAACCAGCGCACCGGCCAATCCAAGCCAAAAAACAAACAACTCGCGGCCAACACAAACAATGGCGCGACAGAAATTTTCCATATGTTTTGCCTGTCTTCATCAAAAACTGCCACCGCGATTGCAAGAAAACTTAATTGGGGCTTGGTTAAAGCCAAAACGATACCCCCCCCTCGCCAATAAGGATTTTTTGATAAAACCAATATGGCAATTCCGGCACAAACGATAACGTCAATTTGCCCAAGCCAAACCTGCCCCAGCAACGGAAACGAAAGGAAGAACAAGAACGGGTTGATTTTCATCTTGTATACAACCAACACAAACCCCAACAAACTGAAAATCACCCACAAGGGCCAGGCCAACGGATAGGCAGGCAACAACATCAAGGGAAATAAAATCCAACGCGCGTAGTAGGGGACAAAACCACAATCAAGGCATCCTTGCGCAAACGGAATATAATACCGGTATAAATCATCACCCCCCGGCAAGAAAAAACTGGCAAGCGACAAGCCAAGCACGGCGCCCATGGCTGCCATCCAAGCCGGCGGTGTGGCCTTTGCATCAATCAAGGATGCCAACAAGCGCTTTGTTCTGTGAAACATCAATCACTGCCCTCTTTCTTTAGTATGCCAAAAACGACACCCTTCCCCACTCTTTCCCTGCTTGACTGGCTCATCCCTGTTTTGGTCTTTTTTCTACTTTCGCGCACCCCGGCCGACGCCGATATGTGGTGGCACTTGCGCGCGGGAAAGGAAATGTGGGAAAACCAGCAAATCTTGCTCACCGACACGTTCAGTTATACTCAGGCTGGCAACCCATGGGTCAACGCTTTTTGGCTGGCGGAAATTCTACTATACGGCATCTACCAGTTAGGCGGCTTTTTAGGGCTAAGCCTATTCGTCGCTTGCATGGCAGCATTGACCTTCGGAGTACTTTATTTTCGCGTTCGACAACAAGCCCCCTGGAGCGGAGCGCTGATTACCCTGTTAGCAGCAATTACAGCGGCTCCCGTCTGGGGGCCTCGCCCGCAACTGTTCTCTTTCCTGCTGCTTACCATTCTCGATTTGCTGCTGGCGCACCCTAATCATCACTTACTGCGCCGAGTGATAATGATTGGTTTGTTATTCGCACTTTGGGCTAACCTGCACGGCGGCTGGATTTGGGGCATCCTGCTTTTGATAGCACACCTCGCCGGACATCTCTTTGAGAGTCTGCAAACGCAATCTATCTCACGCAGTACCATCTTTAGGCTTCTTCAGCAATCCGCCATTCTCTTAACAGCCGGGCTTGCGGTTGGGCTGAATCCAAACGGGTTATGGCTTTGGCGGTTGCCCTTCCACACTGTCAACGTTTCCATGCAAATTCAGGAATGGCTTTCGCCAGATTTCCATCGGGTAGATTTTCATCCCATGTTATGGATGCTCTTTCTACTTCTGGGTTCGCTCAACTTTGGTAAAGAGCGCCTACAATGGGCTGAACTTTTCAAAATCATCGGTTTCGTTTATCTCACGTTTGTAGCACAACGCAACATTGCACCTTTCGCAATTGTTACGGCCCCTGTGCTAGCGCGCACCACCCATTCCGCCTTCCAAACCTTGGGCTTATATTTTTTGACCGCGCAACCCGTGCGTAGGCCAGTCAACACAATTTTCAACGCATTGCTCGTGCTGGTTTTGCTTGGATTGGCTCTCTTTCGGCTACATCTACTCTCAACACCTGCGTTGGTTGAAAAGGACTACCCTGCCAAGGCCGTCGCATGGCTCAAAACACAATCTTTCTCAGGCCCCTTATTCAATTCTTACAACTGGGGCGGCTACCTAACCTGGTCATTGCCAGAAATGCCCGTATATATAGACGGTCGCGCCGACCTGTATGGAGAAGCCATGTTGCGCGAATGGCACGCTATTGTTGGTGGCACACCACACGGCCTAACAGCCCTGGAAAAACGCCAAATTAAGGTCATCCTGCTTGAACCAACCTGGCCGGTTGTGCGCCTGCTTCCAACCCAAGGATGGAGCGAAGTGTATCGAGACGAAACTGCCGTCATTTTTGTGCGCTAATTGGCACACGCAAAACCCGAAACACCAGCACATCCTCACTTTCATACACTAGATTCAGCCGAGCATCCTGCCGCAGACCTTCTTCCACATAACGAAAAGTACGCGGCGGGTCGAGGGGGGCAAAGTGTTCGGTGCGCAAAAAGCGCGACAAGTAGATGTAATCTACATCCACATCTGGGAACGCTTCCCAAACACAAGCCGCACTCGTAACCAGACACGCTTGCGCGCGAGCTGCTCTTTGTAGCGTCAGAAAAAACCGCGCTCCTGGAACCCATTCTAACCCCTGAACGGTGTAAACGCTCTGACGTTTGGCTAAGGCCGGAAACCACTCCGGCAGCGGGTCATACGAAACCGAACGCGAGCCGGTGAGAACCAAGAAACGCGCCTCGGCAGGCGTATTCGTGCGAACCCAAGCAAGGGCAGCCTGGTCGCCAGGGTACACACGCGCGCTGGAAATTTCCACCCCAAAAACAAGCGCAGAAAACAGGAGATACAGGAACAGGTAGAAGAATATCCCCCGCTCCAGGGGCGTCACCGTGTCGGTAGAGACTAAAGAGCGCAGGGCAGCGAAAACGACATCCAACACCGCAACCGCAGCCAGCATGGAAAGCGGAATGACCGCCGGCAGGTGTGCGCTGCGGCCTTCTACGATGAAAGGCAAAATTAACCAGAGCGGTAAGAGCCACGCGCGGCGGCTAACCTGCCACGCCAAGCCAATCAGCCCCAAGACGGCGGTCAACGTGGCATACGGCTCTTCGGTGAAGGAGAAAAAGACCAGATGCAACAGCGCCAGCCATTTCTGTCCGGTGCTGGCAGCGGCCAGAATGGTCTCTAGCCCGTGCCGTACCAAGACCATCACCCACCAGGGCGCAGAGAGTAAGGCCACCAGCCCAGCCACAACTGCCGAATGCAAAAACGACTGCCGGGTGCGCCCCAACATAACCCACAGCAGGAAACAAGAAAACGCCGCATGGACAGCGGCTTCTGGATGAGAAAGCACCGCCAATGCCCCCCACAGTCCGCTCCAAAACACATCGCGCCACCTGCCGCGCCGGTAAAGTTCCACCACGTTGGCAAAGGTCAAGAGCATGAAGAACTGCGCCGGGCTGCGGGTAATTCCGCCGCCTTCAACAAACCACGAAAACGCGCGTGGCGTAAGCGCAAAGAAGAGAGTCGCCAGCGCAGCATGCAAGCGCGAGGGCAACAGGCGAACCGCCAGCAGGTAAAACGCTCCCACCGCCAGCGAAGCAAAGAATGCCGGCAGCCAGCGCGCCACTTCCACAGAAGTCCAGCCCGTCAGGTCGGCCACAATCCGCCCCAGGTAAAATCCAAACGGCGGGTAAGCATAAGGCAGGTTGTCTAGGTTGTAGGATGTGAAAACCGGCAGGGCATAAGCACTGACGCGCAGGTCATCCACCATCACAGCAAACATCCCGCCATCGTTAATAGGAAAGCCTGCCATCAGAGTTGGAAAAAAACGCGCAGCCGTCCCAGCCAGGAGCGCAAACCCCAAGACCAGGACGGCAAAATCATTGCGAGAAAACGATGTTCGCGACATAGCGCGATTGTACCAAATTACCGCCTACTCAATTGCTTCCTTTAAGCGACGCGCCAAGCGGCCAAAATGCAACGTGTAGCGCATTTCATCCTCGCGCGGGCGGGGTAAATCCACTTTCAAGTCCATTTTCACCCGTCCAGGGCGCGCAGTCAGCACCAACACCCGGTCAGCCAGAAAAAGCGCCTCGCTGATAGAATGCGTAACCATAATCACCGTTTTCTGACGCACCTGCCAAATGCGGGAAAGCTCAGTCCACATTCGTTCACGCGTAAGAGCATCGAGTGAACCAAACGGTTCATCCAGCAGCAAAATATCGGGGTCATGCACCAAAGCACGCGCCAGAGCCACGCGCTGCGCCATACCACCCGAAAGATCACGCGGCAGACTATGTTCGAAGCCTTGCAAACCGACCAGCTCGACCAACTCCAGGGCATGTTGACGAGCGATATGAACGGGCTGGTTTTCAATCTCCAGGGGTAGAGTGATATTCTCTAACACCGAACGCCAGGGCATCAAGTTAGCCTGCTGAAAGACAAAACCGATGCGGGGGCGCTCGCCACCTGAAAACGTGATTTCGCCTGAAGTTGGCGGCACAAGACCGGCCAAAGCACGCAGCAACGTGCTTTTTCCGCTGCCCGAAGGCCCTAGCACACAAACAAACTCGCGCGGACAGACCGAAAACGTCACCGGCCCGAGGGCATGGAAGCCTCCTGGAGAGGAAGCATCGTTACTTCCATCTGCAAATAACACGCTCAAATTTTGAACCGAAACAACCGGCGAGGCAGGTTTGCGGGTCATGAGTTAGGGTAAATAGTCATTACTGAAGGCTTGAGAAACATCTATGGGAGCGGGGTACATGCCCATCTCCAACAAAACGGTTTGCATCGTTTGCCAGGCGGCCGGGTCAGAGTACCCCAAGCGGGGCGCTTTCCACATTTCGATTGAGGCTGCTAGCACTTGCTTCTGAACCGTTTCATCGGCTTGCGCCAAGTTTTCCACAAACTTCTTGCAAATTTCGTAGGCTTCTTGGGGGTTCGCCAGGGTATCCTGCAAGCCGCGCAAGAAGGCACGGTTGAAAGCGCGTACTAAATCTGGCTGCTCCTTAAGGACGGTTTCATTTGTCAAAATGCCGTTGGATGCCAGTTGCACATAATCCGCTACGCGAATTTCGTCAATCAAAACACCCTGGGCGCGCAAAATAATTGGTTCATTCGCTGTATATCCTACCACCGCCTGCTCTTGTCGGGTTGCAAGCGCTTCCACTTGGTTAAAGCCGATGGAATCGAGCGTCACATCGCTTTCCTTCAAGCCAGCCGTATAAAGCAGAGCGCGCAAACCAACATAATTGGCCCCAAACAACCCTGGAAGGCCGATTTTCTTACCGCGCAAATCGGCGGGGGTTCGGATATTTTCGCTTTGGTGCGCTACCACAGAAATCGGGTATTTCTGGTACCACCCAAGCACATACACAACGGGCAATCCCTGGGCGCGCGCCAACAAAACCTGTTCGCCCGAAACCAGAGCAAAAGGCAGCTTATTCGCGCCAACCAGCGCTACGCCATCGGTTTCAAAAGAATAATCGAATTCCAACTGAATACCTTCAGCAGCAAAATAGCCCTTTTCGACGGCAACATAGAAAGGCGCATACTGCACATTCGGAATATACCCCATTGGAAGTTTAATCTGGACAGGGGCCGCTTGGTTCGCCCCCGAATCGGCCCCAGTAGAACAGGCAGTTAACGCCAGCGCAAAAAGAATGACGAAAAACAGGCTTCGTTTGAACATAACGCTCCTTTTATCAGTTTTTGGGATGAGATTACTGTTTCTGCCACGCCAGCAGGCGGTTTTCAAGCAAGATAACCAAGCCATACAGCCCAAGTGCTAACACAATCAAGGTGATGACAGCCACGAACACCAGCGCTGTGTCATATTGGCCTCGTCCAACATTGATGAGAAATCCCAAGCCTCGGTCGGCGCCAACCAATTCGCCCACAACCGCACCAATTACCGACAGAGTAGCACCAATCCGTAACCCTCCCAAAAAGACCGGCAAAGCAGCCGGGATTTCAAGCAAACGCAGCATTTGCCAGCGACTAGCACGCAATGACCGCATCAATTCATACAGCGAGCGAGGCACCGCACGCAACCCAACGACGGTATTGACCAAGACCGGGAAAAACACAATCAAGGCGCAAATCAAAACTTTTGAGAACATCCCCGGCCCAAACCAGATGACCAAAAGCGGGGCAATGGCCACAATCGGGATGGCTTGGCTGGCGACCAAAAAGGGAGAAACCACTTGCTCAAACAGGCGGCTCTTGGCAATTGCATATCCAAGCATAAGTGCCGCCAGAACACCTGAGAGCAACCCCAATAGAATTTGTAAAAGTGTAATGGCGGTGTGATACAGCAGATTACCGCTCATCAAAGCACGTCCAAAGCGTTCCGCCACTTGCGTGGGCGAGGGTAAGATAAATGCAGGCAAACCTGCGAAACGTGCGAACAACTCCCAACCTGCAATGGCCAAAAATAACACCAATAAAGGTACAAGCGATGGCAGCCTGGTTGGGCGCGGCACAGGGAGTATTGCAATTTTTTGCGTTAGGTGTAAATCCATTTTATGCTCTCTTTCTTAGCAGGAAGCAAAACGCCCCGCTAGAAGAACCAACGGGGCGCAAAGAGACCTTGCCCAAACAAACACCCCGAAAACGCAAGCGTTTTCGGGGCATGTACGGCAAAGCAAACCCATCTCAAAGGGTTGCCCTTCTTCTATCCGGACTATACCGTCGGCTTCGGAATTCGCCACCAGTTGCGCTGGATAGCGTCACCGAATCATGCATTTTGGTGCTCGTGGGCTTTACCACCGATCGGGAATTCGCTTGCGCTTTGTGTACGCAGGCGTCACCCTGCCCCGAAGGATAATATGATATTTAGTTGTCTAGATTATAACGATATTTCCAATAAACGAATAGAGCGCGCTAGAATGCAGTATGGCTATGCCTTAACAATGCAATCCACCGGGCAAACGGCAACGCATTGAGGAGCATCGTAATGACCAACGCACTCCACGCAGGTTGCGGCGTCAATGACGTAGATGTCACCTTCGCTGATGGAATTGGTAGGGCATTCCGGCAGGCAAGCGCCGCACGCAATGCAGTCATCTTGAATTTTCATTGCCATAGGTTTTCTCCTTGAGTGATGATAAACGCTGATGTTCTTATACTTTCCTTGTGCGCGAATGTCAAATGACATTTTTCTGTGAATCGGGGTTAATTTGTCACATTGAAAGGATTTGTTCTTAGGGCATCACTTCATACACTTGGATAGCACCTTCGCGCCCGCGCAATGACACGCCGCCCACCCGGCTAAACTGATATTTGTTCGAAATGGCAGCGACGGTGGCCGGCCCAGCAATAATCTTAAAAGGTCGAGCATATTCCTGCATGCGATACGCCACATTCACCACGTCGCCCAGCGCATTGAACTCCACCCGCTCTTTGGTGCCTACATAGCCGACCATCGCTTTGCCGGTGTTAATTGATACACCAAATACTAAGCGAGTGCGGTGGTCGAGCGAGCCAGTGCGATTGAGAGATTGTAACAATTCACGCCCAGCCTGGACCGCTTTTTCTTCGGAAGAGGGTTCTCCTGTTCGCTCGGTAAAAATCCCTAAGATGCCATCCCCCAGATACTTAATCATGCCGCCATGCCGAAAAACAATTTCGGATGCCGCCTGATAAAAATTGTTGAGAATATTAGCAAACTGCCTGGCGCCCAGCATTTCGGCCAAACGGGTTGAATCGGCAATATCGGCAAACAAGACGGTTACTTTTTGCTCGGTCAGGGGCGGTAAATGCCCCGTTGTAAGATAGGATTTGAGCATGTATTCGGCCTCGGCCGGGGAAACAAACCGCAAGAGCAAGCGTCGCACATGTTCTTCTTGGCGCACCTTTTCGAGCAAGTCCATGCGTTGAATGGTGAGTGCCGTCTGGTGGCTAATGGCAACCGCCAGTTGTAAATCACGCCGGTCGAAGGGCAATGTCCCTGGCCGTGATTTACGCATGGCAATCAACCCAATCACCTGGTCTTGAACCAGGATGGGAACAAACATCGAAACAGGAGATACTTCAGCGGTTTTGTTGCGCAGCGCTTGCTTGGCAAGGGGGTCTGTCAAATCAGAAGTTTCAAGCACGCCTAATTCCTGCTTAAGGATAATTTCACAGAAATCAATGGCCATAGCGCGCTTTAGCATTTGCGTCACTTCCTGAATGGCAGTTCTGACATCCAGCACCGTGTTCAGTTTTTGTGCCACTTCAGCAATGAGGAGTGAGTGCTCTTCGACCGATTCCAACACCAATTCACGCGTGAAGCGATGGGTCCCACTGATATTGGACAGTCGTTGGATGTTACCGGTCTGATGAACAACGTGAATCACCACCATGCCGATACGAATCAGGTCATCGGGGTGCAATTGACAAGAGCCGGTCAGTCGCTGCCGGTTGACATAGGTACCGTTTGTGCTATCTAAGTCGGTGAGAGTCAGGACATTGGTGAGCGCATCCAGAAATATCTCGGCATGGTTGCGGGAAGCAGAAACGTCTTCAATGAGAATATCGTTCGTCGAAGCGCGACCAATACTCCACTTTCCTGGTTTCAATTCGACCAGTTTCGGCTCTTTATCGGGCGATGTCACCACCAATTGCCACATTATTCAATTTTCCTCGTATGGAGTCAGCATATCGTTTGTTTCAGCCTGGGGCGTCTTGCTTTGTATTCATCATATCATTATTTTGTGTTCTTTGAAATAACATGAATATAAAAATTACTTCCGTTTTAGGTAAGCAACCGCGCGGCCTTCTTCATCATCCATGATGAGTTCCAACACCGCACCTGGGCGATAATCCTGAACATCTATCAGTCGGAGTGTTTTTTTAAGGGTGTCGTCCGGGTTTGGAATCCATTCATCCAGCCGGTTCGGGGTGGAGTAGAAAAAATCACGGTTGAAGATGACATCTGGGTCATCTGTGTAGATTGCAAGCGGATAGATGTGCGCTTCCATCAAATCTTGGAAAAAGTGGGTCCCAAAGGACGGTTCCGGCGAAGTGCCAATTTCACGACCAGAAAGTTCCACGAGCGCCCGGGTGTTATAAATATCCCCATAGCCAACATGCACTCCTAGGTCAGGGGTGGAGGTTCCCCAACGGCCTGGGCCAACACATATAAAATTTTGGCCCTTAAGTGCCAGATTTAGTTGTCCAATGGTCCGTTCTAGGCGAACGCGGTCTGCAACAGAAGGGAGATGGAAATATCCTTCAGGAGTAACAAATAGCACATAGCGGATGCGTTCGATAATGCCATGCGGAACCATGCGAGGCGTGGAAAAGACAATGTCCGCTTGGGGTAATTCTTCTGGAATGCGGACTTGTTCACCGGCGTCAATGTGGCTTTGTGGACGGCATTGTAGCAGAGTAATCTCTATGCCCGGTTGGACGCTATACGGGTCTGGCACACGCACGGTGAATTCGGTATCTACCGGGGCTTGATAGTGCTCTTCCAATAGTTTGAGCATTTCGCGCATCAACGCAGCGAGAGGGGTACGACGCAGCATTTCATCGAACGTGATGACCATGTAGCGGGTATCTGCGGTGCTGGTACGAATGGGAGTCAAGTAGCCGCCTTCATCAATTTGAGCAATATAGCGCAAGGCAGGGTAGCGCGGGTCAAACGCTTGTTCGACGGGAAGAGTCTTGAGCTTGTTTTCTTCCAGGTCAATCAAGTCTACGTATTTTTGCGAATAGCGACTGATTATCTCAACCGAAGAGGCCGGGTGTAACAAGGGATGGCTAAGCGCTACCAGGCGTGGATGGTCGTTGGCAACGGCTTCGACTGCGCGCGTGCCAAGGCCCCATACCAAGCGCAGAAATCCATCTTCCCGCCGAATCTGGGGCGACCAACGGTATAAGTTCCGGCTAAAACCTACGCCTGCCCCCTGGGGTAGGAAATATTTACCGGCCCGTTCGCCTTCTACAAACTGAATTAGGACCGCTAAGCGCTCATCGTAATCCACCAAGCCTTTGTGATGCCGGTAAAGGAGCGCGTTGGGGTTGAGGCCACTGGCGTAAATTTGCGTAATGGCGCGTGTCAGGTCACGCAGGTTTTCTTTTTCGGTTCCCTGGTTAGGGCAAAAGAAACTATCATATTTGCCGGCAAACGAGGTGCCGAAGTTATCTTCCAGTAGACTCGATGAGCGGACAATCAGAGGGCGGCCATCCGCCTCGCGCAAAATGGCGCGCAATCGCTCGGCAATATCTTCCGGAAAACGTCCTTGGCGAAATTCTTGTTGAATGATGGGATATTCAGCCCGCATTTGCGCTTCAGGTTTGTATTTCTGGTCTGACCAATGCACCAAGCCATTGGTCGCCATGAATGAATAGAACACATCGGAAGCGAGATAATACGAAACCGGAATACGCAAAGAAGTGCGTAGGGCAGGGGAAGCAGTCTCACGCAAAATACGGTAGGCCAGCAACATCCCGGCTGATTTCCCCCCAATTTTTCCATAGCCAATTTTACGTTTGCGGATTTCGTTCAAATCGTCAATGGTGAACCATTTTCGGGCGATTTTGATATAGGCCAGCTGGTCGCTAATCATCGTGCGGATGAGAACGACTTTGATTTCTTGCAAACGTGCGTCGAGCATTTTGCGCTTATCCGGCGGCAATCGCTCAATCAATTCGGCTTGTTCAAAGAGCATATCCTGTGGGGCAAGTTCCGGGTTGAAGTAAATCATGTTAGGAACTTCACCACGCTCTCCCACCGTCTGTCGAACTAGAGATTCGAAATCTTCGTAAAGCAGGTTATAGGCAAAGTAGAAATCCGTGAGCGCATCGCGCACCCGTTCCAGGCGCAACTCCCACAGGTCAAATGGTTCTTCGCTATAGGGGTCGTGCAGGCCCTCTCGAATTTGCGATTCAATGGCCTTTTTGCGCACTTCAGCCTCAAACTCTTCCATGTGAATAATGCCGCGGGCTAACAACATGTCACGCATTCTGGCACGAATGCGCGAGGCCAAAATCGGGTACTGAGTCAAGGTCAGGTAGATATTGAGAATGCGGTCATTCGATGGGCTGGGAAGAGTCATTGTTTGTTACCGAGGCTTGGTTAAAAAGCAGAGAGACGGTTAGGTTTATTTATTCTATAACAAAAAGCCTAGCCTGCGAAAGCGACTCTGTGGCAGTAGGCTGTTAAGCTCGTGATAGATGGTCTATATGAATCTATCAAAAAGCGCCGGTTGGAGAACCAGGCGCTTGTGAGCCAAGACGGTCTTAGGATAGTGAGGTGGCCTATCCCAAATGCATTGGCATAATGACGTGCAGGAAGTTATCTTCGCCCACCGGCTTGACTACACCAGGAGCGTTGGGGGCTGTGGTTTCAATGGCCACATTGGGGGTTTTGATGACTTCCAAGACTTCACGCAAGAACTTGACGTTGAACGCAATCAGCAGAGGGATGCCATCCACCGTTGCTTCAACAATGGTCTCGTTCGAACCGGTTTCTTCGCTGTGAGCAGAAATTTCCACCTCGCCTGGCTGCAACTCGCCGCTCGTGCGAATGTTCATACGCACCACGTTGGAACCTTCGCGCGCGAAGATTTCGGCTTGTTTGCAGGCTTTGAGCAGAGAAGCGGTTGAGACCAGTGTACGCGATTTGTACGAACGTGGGATGATTTGTTGGTAGTCCGGAAATGTGCCGTCAATCAATTGCGAGACCAGTTCTATATCTTTGACGCGGAAAACAACTTGGCCCCGGCCTTTGGGCAACACCATCTGAATCACTTGCTCGCCATCGCTGGCGATGCGTGCCAATTCAGACAAGGCGCGCGCCGGAATAATGGCATTAACAGGTTGGGCTGTAGGAGATGAAAGCGTCGCAGTCCGTACCGAAAGCCGGAAACCATCGGCAGCGGCCATGGTGATTCTATCACCTTCTACTTTTACCAGCACGCCCATCAGCACCGGGCGGGCTTCGTCAATAGAAGCCGCAAAGGCCACTTGGTGTACCATCTCTTTGAAGTCAGCCACGTTGATATGAACGGCCTGCTCGAAATCCGGCACAGGCAGAGGGGGAAATTCTTGGGCATCTATGCCTTTGATGTCATTGGTTGAAGAACCAGAACGCACCGTTAGGGTCTGTGTGCGCGGGTCAAGTCTCAAGTTCACTTGCTGGTCGGGCAGGGTGCTTACTAAATCAGCAAAGGTGCGGGCCGGTACGGTGGTTGAGCCATCTTCCTCGATTCGCGCTCCGATCCAACAGGTAATGCCCATTTCCAAGTTGGTGGCCGAAAGGCGCAGGCGGCCTTCATCGGTTGCAATCAAGACATTGGCCAGCACAGGCAAGGTGCTGCGGGGTGACACGGCACGAGAAACGATGCTCAATCCGCGCGCTAGGTTCTCTTGAAGTACGGTGACTTTCATCGGCGTCCTCTCCTGCGTAAAATTGCGTATGAATATCTTATTTTACATCATCTTATCGTTATAATACCGCCTATGAATGAACAACGCAACTTGCAAAAAGCCGCTTTACGCGGTGAACCTTCTTATGTTTGGCGCGCCGGGCAGGCACGCCGCCTAGAAATGATTCGCCGCGCCGCCGGAGAACGGCTGCGAGGCCAGATTTTAGAAAACGGCTGTGGGGTCGGAATGTATGTGGAAAAGCTGGCTAAGTTCGGTGGCACGGTGTTTGGGCTGGAATATGATTTCGAGCGCGCGTTTGAAGCGGGTCAACGCAATCCGCACATTATCAACGCCGCCGGCGAGGCGCTGCCGTATCCGACGGGTGTGTTCGATCTAATTCTCAGCCATGAAGTGCTGGAACATGTGGCCGATGACCGCTGTGCGGTGCAGGAGATGATACGTGTGTTAAAAGTGGGTGGACGGGCAGTGATTTTCGTCCCAAACATTGGCTACCCGTTTGAAACGCACGGCATATACTGGCGCGGACGCTATCGCTTTGGGAATATCCCGCTGGTCAACTATCTGCCGCGTCTGTTGCGCAACCGCCTGGCTCCCCATGTGCGCATATATGCTTTTGGTGACCTGGCAGCCCTATTTGATGGTCTGCCCGTCCGGTTCATCGAACGCACCATTATTTTTGGGGCCTACGACAACCTGATTGCCCGATTTGGATTGTTTGGCCGCGTTGTGCGTGCGATGTTGCAATTCCTAGAACGCACGCCATTGCGCTGGTTTGGCTTGTCTCACCTTTGGGTTGTGGAAAAAATTGGCTAGGCGGAGAAAAAGATCAACTCTGTGGCTGCCACTGGCCCCGCAAGACCAATTCCTTTCCCTGGCCTTTTTCTTCGTAAATCTCGTACAACAAATCCATTGGCACTGTTTTGGCCAACATGGCCTGTGCCGGGCAATATTTGGTAGCAGAAAGTTCAATGGCTCGCACCAGGGCAGCCTCGGTCACACCACGCCCGGTGACTTGGTAGGTGATGACGGCTTTGGTAAAAATGTGTGGATGGTCGTGCTGTTGTTCGGCCTGCACTTGCACCTCGAAGGCTGTCACGTCTTGTTGTTTTTTGCGCAGAATAGAAATAACATCCATGGCGGTACAACCAGCCAAAGAAACAGCCATCAGTTCCAATGGGCGAAAGCCATCATTGGCGCCGCCTACGCTGGGGTCAGCACCCAAGGGTACTTGAAACCCAGTATCGGCGCTGCCGGTAAAGCTCATTCCTTGCTTCCAGGTCACTTTGGCGTTCATGCGATTTGGCTCCTTTTGGGTATATAAACGTTGCTGATGTACACGACTGCCTACCCCCAAGGCCGGCGGCAGGCAGTCTGAATTTTACTGCACAGTGGAAGGTGACAGGCGCTATCACTCCCCAAGTAAAGGGGTGATGTATTCTTCGAGCATGGCACGGCTGATAGCACCCGTCCAGGTCAGCCGCACAGTGCCTTCACGGTCAATCACAAAGGAGGTGGGCAAGCTGTTGATACGAAAGGTTTTTGTGGCGCGGTATTGCGGGTCGGGCCAAACCGGAAACGTCAAGCGGTAATCTTGTACAAAGGGTTGAACTTCTTCGAGCGGTTGGCCATCTGCAATCGCGACAATTACAAAGCCTTGGTCTTTATGGGCATCATAGTAGGCTTGCAAGGTGGGCATTTCCTGCTTACAAGGCGGACACCAGGTGGCCCATGCATTGTAGAGAATCACGTTCCCTTGAAAATCTGAAAGCGACACTGCCTGACCGTTCAGGTCGGTCAACTGCACATTGGGCGCCGGAAAATTGACCGCAACAGGAATGGCGGAAAACTCGTTTTGTTGGAGTTCTGCCTGCGCGCGAGGCAAACTCAAAAACGCTGCCAAAGCCAGCAGAACCAGGCTGGCGCCAATCACCAGCAAGATGATGCTGTTTCGCTGACTGCGTTGGCGGTTAAGAGCGCGTTGACGAGCAGACATGAACAGTTACCCCAAAACGCGCATCAGCTCAGCCAACATGTGGCTTTCGGGAACAGCGCCTACCACGCGTCCGGCATCCGCATTGATGACTGTATCAGGCACGCCGCTAATCATGTAGCGATTGGAGAGTTCATCAAATTCCATCGCTTCAATCCCTTCGGCTAAGACCATTTTGGGATTTTCCATGGCCAATTGGTAAGCGAGTACAACTGCACGCGGGCAGTAAGGGCAAGTCGGAGTGACGAAGACTTCTAGGTGAAGCGGTTTGGTGAGGGACTGAATATATTCACGAGATTGTGGCGTTAGGCCGGAATCACGTGCCGAGACCAGCAAAATGGCCTGAATAAGGGTGGTAAACTCGTGACCCGAGGGGATGCCAAGATAACGGATGCCAAAATCGGTGATTTGCTCACCTTCACGCGCAGCAATGATGGTAGCCGGAGCTTTGCCTTCGACACGATACAATTTTGCTAGGTCGGCATCTTGCTCGACATCATAAACAGATAGGCCAATCAAATCGGAAAGTTCAGAGACCTCCTCCAGCAGCTGACGAATTTCTGTGCAATATTCACAATGTTTCTGTGTGCCAAAGAAAAGGATTTGCACCGGGTGCTTGAGTTGCTGGAAGACCTCGCGAATTTGGCGGACGATTTCAGCCGGAAGTAGTTTTTCCATAAAAAATTCTCCTCAGGAAAGATACCAGTAAAAACTGGTTCGTTTTTTGGATGCAAATACACATTAAAAGTGACAACTTCTCAGGACTTCTTTTCACGCAAATTATCGAGTTTAAGCACTTGAAAGAGCCGGCCACGCACCTCGGATGGGACTTCGGTTTCGTGCGCTGAGGCATGATAGAGGGTGATGGTTTTGTTGAGCGTATCTACCACCACGCGGCAGTGGTCACAAGCAGCCAGGTGCCGCTCGATTTCCTGGCACAGTTCAGGAGCCAAATCGCCTTCGACATAATCACCAATCGAAGCAAGCAGTTGTTGGCAAGACATATCGTGAGTGTGCGAGTGAAGTGTCATTTCTCATTCTCCGAAAGGAGACGTTCCGAAAAATATGCGGCAAGATATTCTCTCAGAGCGAGGCGGGCTCGTAAAAGTCGCGTTTTGACAGCAGTTTCAGTCAGGTTCAGTACTTCGCTGGTTTCTTTGATGGAAAGGCCTTCTATATCGCGCAACAAGAAAACAACGCGCAGTTTTTCAGGCAATTTTAGAATGGCTTGGTCGAGTTGCCGTTTGGCCTCGGCGGTGGCAAATTCTTGTTCGGGCAGGCAGCACCAATCGGTAAATTGCTCAGGCATGGGCAGGCTATCGTCGGCTTCTTCTGCCTCGTCGTTTATTGAGACTTCTGGGCGCTTGCGACGCAGAAACATAAGGGCTTCGTTGGCCGCAATTCGATATAACCAAGTGGAGAGGGTGGAGCGGCCTTCAAATTCACCGATGTGCTGGAGCGCTTTCAGAAACGTGTTTTGAAGCACGTCCTCCGCATCTTGTTCACGCGCAAGCATTTTGAGCGCTAGCCGATAAATGGGTGTGTAGTAGATTTCGACCAAACGAGCGAATTCGGCACGGTCGCCTGACCGCAAAGCATCAAGAGAGAGAGGGGGGTCTGCTTCGTTTATCATTTGGATGCGCTTGTCCTTGAAAAAGTGACAGATGTTTTTGTAGTATACCTGATGACCCTGATTAATGGCGCGTCTTATCCGCCAGAATGTCACAAAGAACGGGATAAATGTCAACCAATTCAGGAAATTTGCCACTATGTAAGGTGAGCCTTACAGATTTATTATCTAGACAATGCTGGCTGAATTGATTCGCTTTCCGTTATTTCGTGATTTGAGCAGCGCTGATTTGAAAATCATTGCGCCGCTTTTTCATGCCCGCAAGTATCCCGAAGGGGCGATTGTCATCGAGCAGGGAGAAAAGGCAGAGTGGTTATATTTGCTAACCCAGGGTGAGGTGGTGATTCGCTACAAACCGTACGATGGCGAACCCATCAACTTGAACCGGATTCGCGCCGGGGGGGTATTTGGCTGGTCAGCCGTGTTGGGAAATCCCGCATATAGTTCGTCTGTTGTTTGCAGTACCCCCTGTGAAGTGCTAGTTGTACGTGGCGATAACCTGCGTACACTGCAAGATTTTCACCCGCAAACTGGCCAAATTATCTTGGACCGGCTGGCACAAGCAGTTTCTTCACGCTGGGTGGATGCGCAACAACAAGTCAAATCCATGATTCGCAAAGGCGTAAAGGAAAATGTCTCGCCAATCGGGAACGGAGGTTATCATATGACAACAGAATCAAGCGTCAGCCCTAAGGAAGCACAATTGCGGGCGTTGGTAGAAAACCTGAGCGCGTATATTGAACAATTTCACGGCGGGTCGGTGGAATTTATCTCTTTTGATGATGTTACCCTGAAGGTGCGACTGGGGGGCGCCTGTTTAGGATGCCCGCTTTCGCCTTCTACTTTGCATGGCTGGGTGGAAGGAACGATTAAGCAATTCTTCCCCGAAGTTCGCGTGGAAGCAGCCTAAAACAACTCCCCAGGTTCATAAATCACATCCCTGCCCCAACCTGAGCAGGGATGTTTCGGTTTTAAGCCGCAAACGGATTAAAATTCGTCTCGCGGTCGTAGAAATCCTCGTTTTCGGCGCGCTTTAGCAGGTTGACCAGCGCATAGGTAACCGGCGTCATCAGGGCTTCCACTGCACATTTGAACAGATAATTGGTCACGGTCAGGGTTACGAATAAGCTCCACGGGAAAACACCCAACAGCGTAGCCACCAAGACAAACGCCAGGGTATCCACGCCCTGCCCAACCAAGGTGCTGCTGATGGTGCGCAGCCACAGATGCCGACCAGCCGTGTGTATTTTTAGTTTTGCCAGCACAAACGAGTTGGAAAATTCACCGCTCCAGTAACCAGCCAGCGAGCCAAGCAAAATGCCCCCGCTAGACATGCCGCCCAAAATGGCTGCGTATGCGGCATCACCGGCGTATTGCTGCCAAGCCGCCTCGCCAGGTAGGTGCTGAATCAGCCAAAAGACCAGCGCAGAGAGCGCCAAGGCCGCAAAACCGGCCCAGATTACGCGCCGCGAGCGCTGATAGCCATACACTTCTGTCAGAATATCACCAAAAATGTACGAAACGGGGAAGAGAATGGTGCCGGCATCGAAAGCCATCGGCACGCCAAAGAGTTGAAAGCCTAGGTCAATAATTTTGGCCGAAGAAGCGATATTCGAGACCACCAAAACGGTCACAAAAGCGGCCATGATAAAGTCAAAGTAGTGATAGGTCTTGTTGGATTGCATAGACTACTCGGTCCTGTGAAGATATGATTTATGGTTTTATAGGCGGATGAGGAAGTTAAACGGTCGTCTTGCAAAGCGCAAGCGGAAAGTCTGTCTGCTCGTATTGAATATCCACAATATCAAAGCCGGTTTCGGTCAGCAAGGCGCGGTATTCTGGCAGGCTATAGTGACTCCAGAACATGGGCGTTCCAAAAAAATCTGATTGCAAGTATCCTTCTTGTGATTCGCGGGCCAAAGTCACAAGCAGGTACCCACCCGGCGTCAACCAACGGGAAATGGCTCGGAATAAGCGTTCATGCTCACCGCGCGGAATATGTACGATAACCTGGAAGGCGACCACCGCTTCAAAGCTTGCCACCGGAAAATCGAGGCCCATGATGTCGCTGTGAAAAAATTCCGCATGGCGAATATGGTCACGCGCACGGCGAATTTGTTCGAAAGAAATATCCACACCGGTGACTGCAAAACGTTTTGCCAGTTCACGCGTGAGTGGTAGACCGTTACCGCAGCCAATATCCAGTACACGCGCCCGATTGGGGAGTTTATTTTTTAGCCATTTAATAGCGGAAAGAAGAGGCTGGCGGGAAGACGGTTCATAAATTTCCGCACAAAAGTTATAACCTTCAGCCACCAAGCGTTTGTAATCCAACACAGGGTCTACAGTGGGTTTCATCAGGCGGGTTGCACTTTCTCTATCATTCTGCAAAATGAGCACTTTCCTTCGTATTGGGTCGGCTGACCACAGGACGGGCAATTATACATCGGTTGGGAAGAATCAAGAGAGGAACGAAAAAGTCCGTTTTCACGCGCTTCTAAAAATTTCAGGTAAAAGGCCAATTTGGCGCCGGGGCGGTCGTTTTCCAGGCGGTTGAGCAGTTCTTTATAGTAAATGGTGGTTGAGCCGGCCGAAAATGGACATTCCTCGTAAATGTATTCAATGCCCCGTAACAGCGCATACGCGGTCATTTCTTTCTCGTAAAAGCGGCACAACGGTTTGACTTTGCGGGCCAAGCCATCATGCGCTGGCAATACCGGCCCTTGACGCAGAAGGAATTCAGCCTGCCAAGAGAGCGTATTGCCAAATAGAACGGAGGCTTCGTCATCCAGGTTATGACCGGTGGCCAACACATCGTAACCTAAATCGCGGGCAATGCGATTCATTTCGTGTCGTTTCACCACACCACACACGGCACACGGGCGATTTTGCCCTCGATGAGTGAGTGCCGAAAGAGTCGGAATATCGTAACCGTAGGTGGCTTGCACATCTACAATGTGAAGTTTCAGGCCATGCTGACGAGCAAATTGTTCGGTCAGACGGCGCGATTCATCGGAATAGCCCAGGCCCTCATCAATTCCTAAACCAAGATACAAACCATCTGCCTGATACCCCAAGCGATGCAGGATGTCCCACAACGAAAGAGAGTCCTTGCCGCCCGAAACAGCAACCAGCACCCTCTCCTCTGGCCCAAACATACGATATTTCTTGATGAAACGCGCTGTTTGGATGGGAACCCAATCCAAAAAGTGTTGTTTGCACAGCGCCAATTTGTGTTGACGCATGTTGACAGCGGCTTTTGCGCCACACGTTCTGCACTTCATTGTGCGCCCCCTGAAATGACGGCCACCAATTTGACCACATCACCGTCTTTCAGGATTTCATCTTCGAGAATCATCTCTCCATCACGTACGGCAATGACCGATTCGGGCAAAACATCAATTTTCTTGAGGGAATCGAGCAAGGTCATGCCAGGTTTGACTTCGTATTCTTTGCCACGTAAAACAAGTTTAACGGTCATTTTATCCCTGTCATTCAGTGGTTAATCTTCAGCCAAGACGATGATTTTATCGCCTTCCACAAAACGGATTTCCGTTGACTTTTTCGGGTTGATGTAAACCCCAAACTGCTGGGCAGGGTTTCGGGCTTGTGCATTCAGCCGATACCCAATGGCCGTTTCGTGCCTACGGCGGGCAGCTTCAACCACCGTGTAGAAATTCACTGCTTGGCCTAATTCTACATAATCTGCCACCGGCTTCAAGTAAATTTCACAACCCTGTGGGTCAAACAAATCACTCAACACACCGAATAACTCGGCATTTTCGGCCAGTTGGGCGGTCATCAGACTGATGAGATGGTCACTCACGATAAAGTCATCCACATTGGTTACAGCGGCGAGTTCACGATTGCGCAGGTCGAGCATTTCACTCACGATGGAGAAGGGTGTCTCATCCAGGCCGGCGATATTGCGTAGGTGCAAAAGAGTAATCAGTGTGCGTGCATCTGCCGATTGCACATCGAGATTCGTATCGGCGAGAGCGATGACATGATTGTAATTGTGAATTTGGAGAGCATCCAACAAGTCGCGATCGGTTGTATCGCCCGAACGAAAGGTGAGAGTCTGGTTCTGGAGCGCACAACACGACTGAACTTGGGCCTGGAATTGCGGCGCGGCAACGACGGTTACGCTTGAATGAGGAGCAACATAATTATCGAGTTCTCGCAGAATAACCGGGCCGGCAGCATTCCAACCCAAGATAAGAGCCTTTTCAGGTGGCGAAACGGCGCGTTTGAATGCACTACGAATCAGGCTGGTCTGCACCGGCGGGTTGCTTAGGCCAGAAAGCCGGATGGTATCATCATCGGCAGAAATGATTATCAGTTGGTCGCCAGGTGCAAAGCGTGTTTCAGAGGGCGGGTTGAGCAGAACTGTGCCATCGGCACGTCGAATGCCTAGCAAGGCTGAATCTTCATAAGAGAGCAGTGCGTCTCCATACATTTTTCCAGACAGGGTAGGCTCTTCTTTGAAGTAAATTTCATCGCCACCAAAGTTGAGCAATTCGGTGTAAACCACCGAAAGGCCAGATTGCCGCGCAGTTTGTGCTGTAACGCGTGCAATCACTTCGGGTGTTAAGATGGCGCTGAGCCGGTCGTTTTTTCCAATCATACGCAGGATAGCCAAGCTATGTGCATTACGCAATTGTGTCACAATGTTGTATGGCTCAGGGTGACGGTTTGGACTATTGGTCAACGCCAGGGCCGCTTTGATAACGGCGGCATCTGCATCACCAGTCTCAGGAGGCAAAATAATAATTGTGCGGGCAGCATGTGGGTTGACAATTTCCAAGTCAGCCGGATCGCTGGGTGAACCGGAACGACAGATGATACGAGTTCGACCACTTTCACCCACGTGGGTGCGAATTTCTTCTTCCATCTCTAATTTGTCTTTATCTGCCAAAATAGCAATGACACTGCGCTTTTGGTTCTGATTGGCAATCACCAATTCTGAGATGATGGGGAACACTTGGTGCGACCATCCCAGAATCACAATATGGTTTGTCTCCAAAACGCGCGAGCGGCCTTTGCGCAGTTCTTCGATTTTGCTCTCTAAACCGGTCGTCAGCACGCCAATCAGAGTACTGATGATAAAGATTCCACCCAGTGTGACGAACAACATCACCCAGCGGAATCCCCAGCCTACATCGCCACCCATTGTGCCGGGGTCGAGGGTGCGCATCAGGCTCTCCCAAGCTGCTTCGATAAAATCCATGCCGGCTGAGCCTTCTGGCGCCAGGAAGGTTCCACCCAAACTAATGATGGTGGCTGCCAGCAGAATAACGGCTAACGAGATAACCCCCAAGCCACCAATCAGTGCCAAGGTACCGCTGGACATGTAATTATCGAACCAATAGCGAATTTTTTCAGAGAAAGAGGGTTTGTGAGACATACGCCAAGGCACAATCTCCCTGATTGGAGAAGATGACTTGATTATAGACGTTTTTTTGTTTGTGATTGACCTGGGAGATAAATTTCCCTATACTAAAAATCGAAAATAAGCAAACCATTCACCGTCAGGAGGATTCGATGTCACACAAACTCACTTGGTACGGACACGCCACCCTGGGGTTGGAAACCGGTGGACACCGCTTAGTCATTGACCCTTTCTTCAGCGGTAATCCGGCCTCACCGGTCAAACCGGAATCTATCGCGGCAGACTTTATTTTAATTACACATGGGCACGGCGACCACGTCGGCGATGCCGTGAGCATTGCAAAGCGCACCGGGGCGACCGTCATCTCCAATTTTGAAATCTGTAACTGGCTGGCGGCGCAGGGCGTGGAAAAAACTCACCCCCAGCATTTAGGCGGTGGGTTCAAATATCCGTTTGGGTACCTAAAACTGACCTTGGCGTTGCACGGGTCAGCCTTGCCAGATGGTTCATACGGCGGCAATCCGGCCGGTTTTTTGCTGACCACCGCCGATGGGAAAAAAATCTATCTTGCCGGCGACACCGGCCTATTTGGCGATATGAAACTCATCGGCGAAGAAGGGTTGGAAGTGGCCGTCTTACCGATTGGCGATAATTTCACCATGGGGCCAGACGATGCGCTGCGAGCCGTCAAATTGCTTACGCCGAAACATGTTATCCCCATCCATTACGGAACTTGGGGGTTGATTGACCAAGATGCCATCGGCTGGGCTGCCCAAGTGGAAACGCAAACCGGTGCCAAAGTTCATGCCATTCGCCCCGGTGAGAGTTTTACATTCTAAAGATGAAAAAATAGTCACCGAGGTCGGTGACTATTTTGTTTTACCATAAGCCGAACCCCCAAAATGGCATCATCACCTGGCTAATCCAGCCAAAAATTGCCAGCGAGATGGGGTACCCTGCCAGCGCCACGGCAATCCCAACTGCTGCACCGGCGATGATGTCAGATAGGTAGTGAACGCCCATGGCTACACGCGCAATGGCAACCAGCGGGGCCCAAATCCACAACAGAGCAGCCAGCCAGCCCGGGCCGAGGAAGGTGGCTAAGACGGCTATCAAAAAGGCCCGCGCGGCATGTCCTGAGGGAAAGGAGTGGGGGTCGGTGTTCCTGTAAATCGCCCCCCACTCGCCTTCGGGTCGGCGGCGTTTGATGATGAACTTGAGAGCCATGACCAAAGCGGCCAAGACGGAAATCCACCACAATTCATAGACGGCCCAGCGCTTCCAGAAAACATCCGCCAAGCCCCACAAAGCCAGCATTCCCATGCCCCAAAACCAGGAATCACCCGAATGGGCAAAAAAACGGGCTAGATTACGCACCAGTCCCGGTTTTTCGGCCACCCGTAAAGCATAAGACCAGTCACGGTCAAGTTCAAGCAGACGTTTTAGCAAGAGTACGCTCCAAATCTTCGCGCATGAGTTCCAACTGATGCGGTTTATCCACATCCATACCGGCTTCGGCCCAAGGCCAAACAATCGCCTTGCCATGAATTCCTAATCGCTGCGAGGCGCGTTGCACCACTTCGTCAATCGTCAGCCGGCGTAAGAGCAAAAGCAAAACGGTATCCAGGCCTAACTTCATGATTTGCTTGATGGGCGACTTGCGGTTGCCAATTAGGTCTTCCCACAAATCGAGATGTTCGGTTGCCATGCGAACGTGACAAGCATTAATATCCGCACCGCATACTTCCATTTCTTTGAGACGAGTCCAGGTACGTTTTGAGTTCGGGTAACGCTGTTCCATGACATCGCGTGGCACCACGCCGTAATAAACATCCGCCGGGGTTTGCTGGACTTGTTCCACCAGCCAATCCACCATCTCGCCGCGCAAGGCAGGAATATCAGAGGAAACAATCAGCACGTACTCGTTTTGCGGATTGAGTTCCAGTGATTTTTCCACGCCGGCCACAATGTTTTCCAGCATGCGTCCCTGGTTAGAAACATAAAAGATAGGTTTAGCACAGCGCAGGCCAATCTTTTCGCTTAAGCCAATCAGGATAACTTTATCAACCTTGTGTGCCTCTGAAAGTGCATCCAGCACCCATTGAATCATGGGTTTTCCGGCAATGTCAAGCATGGCTTTGGAGCGGCCTTCGGTGTAGGTATAAAGCGGGTCTTCAGGGAGCGGAATGCCCCCCGCAATGACGATGGCGTTCATGCGCAATCTCCCAAATTCAAATCAAGTCAGTGGCTGCAATTGGGGAACAAACCCAATTTTTGACAATAATTCAGCGTATTCTTGGCGTGTCAACACGCGCCCTTTGCCGGAGACGGCGATGAGGGCAGCCTCCATCATGTTTGTGCCAAACGACCTTCCTTCCAAAACGGGCGTTGTAGTCAGCAAATATTTTACGCCAGAGCGGCGGAAAAATTCAACATCTTCGGGAGTGGTGGTGTTGGTGACAATCACTTTGCCGTGCATATCGTCGGGCATATAGCGTTTGATGTAGTGACAATCGCCCGCAACGACCGTTGCCCAATGGAAGAGGTCGGCATGTTTTGGTCGCCGCTCTTCCTGCTTGGCGCCGGTCGGGTAAATCCATTCAAACGGTAAGCGCCCGGCAATCGGCATGAGCAAGGCGGCCAACGTTTTGAGTTGTTGCTCGCTGCGCAGTGGAATAGGAATGCCGAGCGAGAACAAAAAATCACCAAAGACACAATCATAACCGGCATCTAAAAAACAGCGGGTCAACCCCCAGCGGTCTACCCCGGTCATAATGAGCGCTCTACGCCCTTTTTGGGCTAGGTAGTCACCAATGTGTTCATCAAGCAGCGCGGCAGATTGTCGCTCAAGTGTTGTTTTTAGCCCGGTTCCATCTACTACAGGAGTTTTTTTAACGTAGCGTATCATCGGCTGAACGGAGTAGAGGGGATACCACTTGTCTTCCACCATCACGCCCAAATCAGCTCCCCCTACCCCAAAAGCATCTACTATTCCATCCAATTCTTTAAATTTCAAGGCGGCGGCTTCCATATCTCCATCGGTGCCGATGCGCTCAATGCTCACTCTTTGCCCTAGCAGAGTGATTTCTACGGCTTTGTTTCGCTTTGAGGAACCAATGCTGATACTAACAGCGCGTTTCATCGTGCCTCCAGGGTTAAATTTGTGCCAGTATACCCCGAAATATGCGGCATGGAATGGTTTATCGTTCAAACAAGGTGCGCACGAGAGCAATGCCCTCTTTATCAGAGGCCACTAATACGCGGTCACCCGCCAACAAAATGATGTCGCCGCGCGGCAGGAATAAGTCCTCGCCACGTTGAATGAGAACAAGCAGGGCGCTATCTGGCAAGCCAATTTCTAGGATGCGTCGGTTGCAAGCCGGGCTATCGGGCATCACTTTCATCTCGACCAGGTCGCCTTGGTATTTATCCAAAAGCATCTCTGACAAGTTCCCAGGTTCAGGGGCGGGTTCTGGGTCGCACACCTTCAGCAAGCGTGCTACCAAGGGGATACTGCTCCCTTGCACCAACACGGAAAGCAATACAACAAAGAAAACGATGTGAAAGAGTGTGGAAGACTGTTCCAAACCGGCCAAGAGAGGAAAGGTAGCCAGAACAATGGGTGCAGCCCCGCGCAAGCCTACCCAAGAAATCAGCAGTTTTTCACGCAGATGGAACGCAAACGGGTGTAACGTGACGAAGACACTCACAGGACGCGCGAACAGAATAAGAAACAGGGCTATCAACAATCCGCCCAAGGCGACGTTAGGCAACCGTGAGGGGAAAACTTGTAACCCAAGCACGAGGAACATGGCAATCTGCATCAACCAGGCCAAACCATCGTGATAACGGATCAGACTGCGCCGGTGAACGAAAACCCCATTACCCATCACAATGCCTGCCAGGTACACCGCCAAAAATCCATTGCCGCCAACCGATGCGGCAATGCCATAGATAAAAACAACCAAGGTCGTCGTCAACACCGGATACAAGCCATCTTCGCGCAGTTTGAGCGCATTCACCAACCAGATGCCGGCTTTTCCGAGCAGAACACCTGCGAGGCCGCCAACCCCAAATTGGATGAGAAAAAATGGCAACAAGCTGAAAGCGCTCAAGGCCGGGTCGCTCATCAGGCGAACCAGACCAATCGTCAGAAAAACCGCCATCGGGTCATTGCTCCCGGACTCGGTCTCTAAGAGTGGTTCGAGATGACCGCGCAGGCGGGTATCGCGCGACCGTAAAATCGAAAAGACCGCTGCCGCGTCGGTGGAAGAAACAATCGCCCCCAGCAAAAAACCCTCTAACAGTGAAAATTTCATGGCCAAGATGGCAAAAGCGCCCACCAGCAAGGTTGTTAAGGCTACTCCCAGCGTGGAAAGCACAAGGGCAGGCGCAAACACCGGCCGAACCACGCGCCAACGCGTTTCTAACCCGCCAGCAAACAAGATGTACGAGAGCGCTATTGTGCCAACCAATTGGGTCAACCAGGGATTATCAAAATAAATTCCACCAATCCCATCTGACCCGGCCAACATGCCCAACCCCAAAAAGGCCGCCAATGCCGGTACGCCCACCCGGCCCGAAGCCTTGCTGACCAGAATCGCCAACAAGAGTAACACGCTGATAGAAAGCAAAAGCAATTCGATCGAAGTAAACATAAGAAGTGCAGTCTGTTTCTTAACACAAAACGGGGTTACAGGAGCAAAGCAACCAAAAGGAGTATACTATTCAGCAGCACATCCATCTGCCCATTTCTTAAGGAGAACGCATGTCCTCAAACGCTTTTCAAGATTACTACCCCGAAAATGTCGCACATTGCTACGGCTGCGGACGATTGAATGAACATGGCCATCAATTTAAGACGGTATGGGAAGGTGAAGAAAGTGTAACACGCTTTACACCCCAACCCTACCATACTGCTATTCCTGGTTATGTGTACGGTGGACTAATTGCTTCCCTTATTGATTGCCACTCCACCGGCACTGCCGCGGCTGCGATGTACCGCGCCGAAGGGCGAGAGATGGATACAGAGCCGGCCTTTCGGTTCGTAACGGCTTCCTTGCATGTGGACTATCTCAAACCAACGCCGCTGGGCATGGAGCTGGTGGCACGCGGACGGGTGAAAGAAATTAAGGGACGCAAAGTAGTCGTTGAAACACTGCTTTATGCCGGCGAGGTCGTCACCGCGCGCGGCGAGGTCGTGGCTGTGCAAATGCCAGAAAATCTGGCGCGCGAGGGGTAACGTCCAATCCTATGGAACTACCTGCGGAACGTTTGAAGGTCTTTCGCGCCAAAACATTTCGGCTGCGCGAGCGCATCACCACCCCACAGCAAGCGCTGGAATGGGTCAACCAACGAGGCTTTGTGTTCTTCTGGCCAATTAAGGGAATCACGTTTCCCAGTTTGTGGGTAGCGGTGGCGGGTGACCGTCCCGTAGCCGATGAACACGATGACCCAGGCCATATCACTTGGAGATGGAAAGACGAGGCACTCGACAAACGGATTTGGTATTACGCCAAAGTGTTGCGCCGCAAAGCAACGCTTATCTCCCTAGAAATTGCGCCATATTTTTACGCACTCTCCGAAAACTACGGCGCGCCGCACGAAGACCATTGGATTGCCTATCGTGAAGGACGTATGACTTTGGCGGCCAAACAAGTCTACGAGGCCTTGCTGAACGGCCCGCTCGATACCATCGAACTACGCCGAAAAGCACATCTGACCAGCCCCAACAGCGAGGCGGAATTCAACCGCGCCTTGGAAACACTGCAAGCGGATTTCAAAATCCTGCCGATAGGGATAGCCCAAGCAGGAGCATGGAAGTATGCCTTCGTATACACCATCACCGCCTATCATTACCCCGATTTACCCGAAAAAGCGCGCACGATTAGTGAAGCCCAAGCGCGTGAAACTCTGCTCAACATGTATTTTCGGTCGGTGGGCGCAGCACAAGTGCGCGAGGTCGAAAAACTCTTCGGCTGGGGCCACGAAGTAACCCAGCGCAGTCTGTTGCGTTTGCTAAACACCCAACAGATTGTAGCCGGAATACGGCTAGAAAATCAAACCGGCGAGTGGATGGTGCTGGCTGAACTGCTGTGAGAATATGCGAAACTTTCATCTTCCAACAGCGTATGATTAAGCGAGGCATAGAACGGCCTCGCTTCTTCTGGTTACAAAAATAAAAAAACACATTGAATATTATTTAAGTATTATTGACTTAAAATAAACTATAGATATAATAAAATCAATAATTAAAAAAGGAGTGTAGCATGAAAAATCGCAGCCAATTGACGTTAGGAATTCTGTTAATTTTGTTCGGCGTCGGGCTGATTGCACAACAGCAAGTGCCTACCATTCGCGAATGGATTGCTATGTATATGGAGTGGCCCCTCAACATCGTTGCCATTGGCGGGCTAATTCTGTTGCTTGGGTTGCTGTTCGGCGCACCGGGCATGGCCATCCCCGCCTCGATTGTAGCAGGCATCGGCGGCATTCTATATTACCAAGAGAGATTTGAAGACCAGGCTTCTTGGTCCTATATGTGGACGCTCATCATCGGCTTCATCGGGGTTGGTCAGATTTTATCTGGGTTGCTAGGCAACGGGCGCAAGGAAATCATTTCCGGCTTCAAGACTATCATTGTCAGTTTGGTACTCTTCGTCATATTTGCGTCTATTTTTGGCAAACTAACCATTTTAGGCTCTTTTGGCCCGGCTATTTTACTGATGTTGCTCGGCCTGTGGCTGATTGTAAGCGGCCTGTGGCGCGGACGAAGAAAGGAAAACTAAGATGCAACGTGGCAATCTCTTTTGGGGTGGAGTTCTCCTGTTGCTCGGCAGCTTATTTGCACTACAAGCAGCCAACATCATAGAGGATGTTTTTGGCTGGTTTTGGCCGCTATTCCTGATGTTGCTCGGCACAGCCATTCTGGTTCATCAATTCAGCGCTTCACAAACCGATACCAAACCGGAGTTTTCGATTGACCTAAACAATGCAGCCCGCTTATCGGTAGAAATCAATCATGGCGCCGGTGCGCTCCACCTAACCGGAGACGCTCCGCCAGGAATTGCCTTGCGTGGCGTTAAGAGTACCGCAATGAATGTCAAAAAATATCAGAGCGGCGATACCCTCACGGTAGAGATTGAGGCCGGTCCCTCGTTTCTCCCCTTTCTCAGCCCAGAAGACGGCACGTGGCCGTTTCACCTAACTAATGAAGTGCCAGTTGCTGTAAAGATAAACGCAGGTGTCGCTTCACTGGACTTCGATTTCACCAACACCAACCTAGAATTCCTGGGCGTGGACATGGGAGCTTCTTCGTTAAGAGTAAAACTCCCAGCCCAAGCGGGGCGAACGCTCGTCGCAATAGAATCCGGCGCAGCATCCATTGACATCACCATCCCCTCAAGCGTCGCAGCGCGTATTTTCCTAAAGCAAGGTGCTTCCGCCCAGCAAATTGACACAACGCGCTTTCCCCAGATAGAACAAGACCTGTACCAATCCCCCGATTTTGAAGCCGCACCACATCGTGCAGAAATCAGCCTAGAAGGCGGCGCAAACAGCATTACCATTCGTTAATACCAAGGAGAGCATCATGAAACGATTCGGCTTGAGCACTCTTTTCGGCCTTGGGCTCATTCTGCTGGGTGGATTGATGTTGCTGGAGAAAATAAACGTCCTGCGGAACGCATCGGGCTTTTTTGCAGGGCTGGTATTTCTGGCCGCAGCAGCCTATTTTGCAATCGTTCTCATACAAGACCCGCGCCAGCGCTGGTGGGCAGCTTTTCCTGCAACCGCCCTGCTCGGTATGGCCGGGGCAATCTTGTTGCCCGAATCTTTCAGCAAGTGGACTAGCGGCTTATTTCTCGGCACGCTCGGCTTTGGGTTTTTCTTGGTGTACTTCCTAAACCGCACACGCTGGTGGGCTATTCTCCCTGGCGGCATCTTGCTTACCCTCGCCGGAGTCGCCACTTTGACCGAATTTGCGACCGGAAGCGGTTACAACACCGCCAGTTTCTTCTTTTTCGGGCTAGGCTTCACCTTCTTATTGGTTGCTCTTTTGCCCAATCCGCAGGGAACAATGCGCTGGGCATATATTCCAGCAATAGCACTGCTGCTTATGGGCGGGTTGCTCAGTTCACAGGCTACTGCCAGGCTGATAGATTACGTTTGGCCAGCAGCGCTTATTCTATCGGGAATTTTGGTGATTGTCGGTTTCTTCAAAAACCAAAACTAAACTTTTCGCTTAGCCAAGCATACCTTCCCACACAAAAAAGCAATCGGGGATGCCAGCAAACATCCCCGATTGCTTGATTAAGTTGCCTTTAGTCTAACAACTTTGCCAAAACGTCACTGCATTCCATGAGCAGATATTCCTGACCATCAAGTTTAAACTCAGTGCCGGTGTACTTGGCAAACAAAACCCGGTCATTCACCTTTAGCTTGATGTCCTCGTCATCGCCCACGGCGACAACAATCCCAGTTTGGGGCTTCTCTTTGGCCGTATCAGGCAAGTACAAACCCGTTGAAGTTTTGCTCTCCTGTTCGAGCGGCTTGATGAGCACCCGCGCGCCCATCGGTTGAATTTTGATGTTGCTCATACGAGATACCTCCTAGGTTTTAGAGTCCAAGATATTTATCAATTTTGGGACGGTCGAAACCGACCACGATTTTACCGCCGATATCAATCACCGGCACACCTTGCTGCCCAGAGCGGCGCACCATGTCACGCGCTGCCGCTTCATCACGCGAGACATCTACGTCCTTAAACTTAATCCCTTTCTCGCGAAAATATTTTTTTGCCATATTGCAATAGGTACAAGTGGGCGTGGTGAAAATGATAACACGAGGTTGGGGTTTGGAATCAGGCATAGCACATTACCTCTACTGTTCGGTGTATATTCCACAGGTTAGATGCAATGATATGCCAAAAGTTACACCATAATAAACGTGTTGTCACAAAAAACGCTCAGAAATACAGCAAAACGCAGGCTAGTTTTTATGACATTTTGGGTAATAATTCTTGAATCAAATCAAAAACCGCTGTATAGTAGTGTAATGTATAGCGGAGCATCTCCGCAACCCCAAACTCACAGGAGGAGCCGTATTTATGTCTGCCAGGCAAGTCGAACTGGAAGGGGAAGTTTACTATCCGCCCCAAGAAGTGATTCAACAAGCTGTTCTCAAAGATTGGGATGCTCTGGCCGAATTTGCCCAACGCGACCTAGAAGGGTTCTGGGCCAAAGAAGCCGAAGAACTCGTCTGGTTCCAAAAATGGGAGAAAGTGCTAGACGCATCGCAAGCCCCGTTCTACAAATGGTTCGTAGGCGGCAAAGTAAACATCGCCTACAATGCGGTAGACCGGCACTTGTTGACCTTTCGCAAGAACAAGCTAGCGCTCATCTGGGAGGCGGAGGACGGCAAAAGCGAGCGCACATTCTCGTATTATGCACTCAACCGTGAAGTGAACCGCATGGCCAACATCATTAAGTCAATGGGGGTTGGCAAGGGTGACCGTGTCACCATTTACATGGGACGCATTCCAGAAATTGTCTTTGCCATGCTGGCCTGTGCCAAAATCGGCGCAATTCATTCGGTCGTGTTTGGCGGCTTCAGTGTAGACGCGTTGCAGGGTCGAATTGCCGATTCTGAATCCAAACTTGTCATCACCTGTGATGGGGCATATCAAAACGGCAAATTGGTCGAGCTGAAACGGATTGTAGATGAAGCGCTTAAGCACTGCCCAACCGTCGAAAATGTGATTGTCGTCAAGCGCACTGGCCACGATGTGCCAATGGAATCGATGCGCGACCATTGGTATCATGATATGTGCGCCCTGCCAATCGCCAATGGCAAATGCCCCACCGAGGAAATGGATGCCGAGGACCCACTGTTTATCCTCTATACCAGCGGTTCAACCGGCAAGCCCAAAGCTATTCTCCATACCCATGGTGGCTACATGGTCGGCACATATGCCACACTTAAGTATGTATTTGACATCAACGATGAAGACCGGTTTTGGTGCACCGCCGACCCCGGCTGGATTACCGGTCACTCCTACCTGGTCTATGGCCCGTTTCTTAACGGCGCAACCGTGTTCATGTTTGAGGGCGGCCCGGCTTACCCTTACCCCAACCGTTGGTGGCAACTCATCGAACGTTTCGGCATTACCATCTTTTACACGGCGCCGACCGCCATTCGCGGGCTGATGCGCTTCGGCGAAGCCTGGCCCAATAAGCACGATTTGTCCTCGCTGCGCTTGCTCGGCACCGTCGGCGAACCCATCAACCCAGAGGCCTGGAAGTGGTTTTACCGCGTCATTGGCAAAGAACGCTGTCCTATCATGGACACTTGGTGGCAGACTGAAACCGGCGCGTTTATGATTACCCCCACACCGGTTGTGCCACTTAAGCCTGGCTCTGGCACACGCCCCTTCTTTGGTCAGGTAGCCGAAATTGTGGACGAGCAGGGCAACCCCGTACCAGATGGCTCCGAAGGCTACCTCGTGCTAACCCGTCCCTGGCCTTCTATGCTCCGCACCATCTATAAAGACCCCGAGCGGTATGTCAGCCAATATTGGAGCAAATATCCCGGCAAATATATGACCGGCGATAGCGCACGGCGCGACAAAGACGGTTACTTCTGGATTATCGGACGGGTAGATGACGTCATCAAAGTCTCCGGTCACCGGCTCGGCACCGCAGAAATCGAATCGGCGCTCATCACGCACCCGGCAGTAGCCGAATCGGCGGCCATCGGGCTACCGCATGAAGTCAAAGGACAGGCCATTTACTGCTTTGTCCAACTCAAACCAGGCTTTGCCCCCAGCGAGGAATTGGGCGAGGAACTACGCCAACACGTAGCACGCCACATGGGCCCCATCGCCCGGCCTGAAGAGGTGCGCTTTATAGACAAACTCCCCAAAACCCGCTCCGGGAAAATTATGCGGCGCGTCCTTAAAGCCCGCGCACAGGGCTTACCCGAAGGCGACTTAAGCACGCTAGAGGAATGACCATAATGAACACCGTCCTGCAAAAATTGCGCTTTCTCGCCTCGGAAATTACCCTGGGTAGCCTAATTGCTATTCTAAGCGTCTTCACAGCAGTCGCCAGCTATCAAGGCTCCATGGCCGATTCCGAACAAACAGCCAACAACGTGCTTGGACAACAACGGCTGACCGATGCGAACGCCGAGTACCTGACCGCCAATCAGCTGATTGTCTACGACTATCAACTCTACGATGGCTGGTACACCAATGACAACGAGGAGAAAGCCAACTACTATCTGGAAAACTTCTCAGAAGAACTTCAGGCGCGCATTGCTGCCAACGCCCAAGACATCTTCGATGAGGTCTACTACGAAGCCATGTACACCGAGGCCAATTCTTTGTTCGCCGAAGCCAACGCCTTTTTTGAAAAAGCCGAAGCGTGGAATAAACGCGGTGACGCGTTACAACTTGTCATGCTAATCACAGCCGTTGGGCTAGCCTTCGCAGCCTGGGCTTCTCTGCTCAAAGAAGAAAGCAACATGCGCTTGCTCTTTGCAATCCTGAGCATTGGAATGTTCATCTATGGAGTCCTTGCCTATTTAAGCGTTCCAACGGTAGCCGCATAAGTAAATTGTAGATGTATCCCAACGTCCCGGAGAATCACCTTCGGGACGTTTTCTTTCGGTTCGATTCTCAAAAGCAATGAAGAGTAAGCATTTCTCATGTACAATTACTGCATACCATTCAACAACTTCACCGGGAGCAAGCATGGCACGGTTCTATACATTGGTTAATCAAAAAGGTGGCGTGGGCAAAACCACCACCGCCATTAACTTAGGTGCCTATTTAGCAAAATTCGGGCAACGCGTTCTAATTGTAGATTTGGACCCACAATCAAACGCAACTTCTTGCTTGGGAGTAGACAAACGAACTGTCAAACAAGGAACCTATGAAGCCCTGCTCGGCCTGGCCTCGGCCAGCAGCAGTTTACTGACCAATCCTGACCTGAATCTTTCCCTATTGCCTTCTTCACCCGCTCTGGCCGGTGCAGAAGTAGAACTGGTGGAGGCCGAAGCGCGCGAATCACGCCTGCGCAAAGCGTTGGAACCGCTCAACGAGCGCTTCGACTACGTGTTGATAGATTGTCCCCCCTCGCTCAGCCTGCTGACCGTTAACGGGCTCATGGCAGCGCGAGAGGGTGTCATCATCCCTGTGCAATGCGAATATTTGGCACTAGAAGGGCTAGGGCAATTAATGAGCACCCTGCAACGCATCCGCTCGGCGCTTTTTCCAGAACTGGCTGTGCGCGGTGTAGTTCTGACGATGTACGATGCGCGCGCACGACTCTCGTTTGACGTAGTAGAAGAAGTGCGAAAACACTTCCCCGGCCAAGTATTTCATGCGGTTGTGCCACGCTCGGTGCGCCTGGCCGAAGCCCCCTCGTATGGCTTGCCCATTTCAGCATACGCCCCTCATTCCACCGGAGCACAGGCATATGAAGCGCTAGCACGCGAAGTGCTAACCCAAGATGGTGTCATCCTACAGGAGGCTGCGCATGCCTAAACATAGCGGCCTCGGTAAAGGGTTAGACGCCCTGATCCCCGGTGGGAACACGCCAGAACAACCTGCAACCTTCGAAGCATCAACCCCTGGCGTGCGCACCGTACCAATTCAAAGTATCATCCCCAACCCGCGCCAACCCCGTTCGCACTTTGAACCAACCGCGCTGCAAGAACTCGCAGCCTCCATTCGCGAACATGGTGTGATTCAACCCCTGCTGGTCAGCCAAGATGACACCGCCAACCGCTATACCCTCATTGCCGGAGAACGTCGCTGGCAAGCGGCCAAACTGGCCGGCCTCAGCGAAGTGCCGGTGATTGTGCGCCAAACCACCGACTTGGAACGCCTGGAACTGGCACTCATCGAAAACGTCCAACGTGCTGACCTAAACCCACTAGAAGAAGCGAATGCCTATCGGCAACTCAACGAAGAATTTCACCTTTCACACGAAGAAATTGCCACCCGCGTAGGCAAAAGCCGCGTAGCCATCACCAACACCTTGCGCCTGCTCAAACTACCGCCCTCGGTGCAGCAAGCGCTGGTCGAAGGCGGAATCTCTGAAGGACACGCCCGCGCCCTGCTCAGCCTAAACAGCCCGCAAGCACAAGAAGCCGCCCTAAAACAAATCCGCGCGCATGACCTGACGGTGCGACAAACCGAAGAACTAGTTAACAAGCTCAAAGGTGAAAAACCTTCTCCACCCCCTAAGCCTGCCCCTGCGCCCGATGTCAAAGAATTACAAGAGCGGCTAGAAGCCAGTTTAGGGACACGCGTTACCCTCAAAACCAACCGCAAAGGTGGCGGTGTACTTTCCCTGCATTACTTTTCAAATGAGGAACTAGACGCCATACTCAACCGCCTGCTCGACGAATAAATACCTGAACAGATTCTCCACACCAAAATAGCATAAACCATGTCTCTTCTCTGTACCCTTCTACACAACGCGCGCATCTACACCCTGGATCGTCACCAACCTGTTGTTTCGGCACTCGCGATAGACGCGCAAGGGCGCATCATCGCCGCCGGCGGCGAAGAACTGCGTGAAACCTTCCCCTTTGCCCAACGACAAGATATGGGGAAACGGGTGATTTTGCCCGGACTGACCGATGCGCACATTCATTTGATGCATTACGCCCTGAATCTGCAAAAAGTAGATGTAGAAACATCCACCAAAGCCGAGGCCATCCGCCGAGTGGCCGAACGCGCCAACAAAACCTTGGCTGGGGAGTGGATTTTGGGACATGGATGGCAACAAAACGATTGGGGGGGCGATTTCCCCACCGCCACTGACTTAGATGCCGTCGTTGCAGATAAACCAGTCTATCTCACCGCCAAATCGCTACACGCCGGCTGGGCCAACTCTGCCGCCTTGCAGCAAGCCGGCATCGGCCCCAACACGCCAGACCCAGCAAACGGCAAAATTCTCCGCGATGAACATGGCCAGCCCACCGGAATTTTGTTAGAAAGCGCCATGACACTGATCGAAACAAAACTACCGCAACCTACGACCAGTCAGGTGGCCGATGCGATCGACTCTGCACAAGCCACCCTCTTGGCAATGGGCATAACCGGCGTGCACGATTTTGATTACCGCCCCTGCTTCATGGCACTACAACAACTCGATGCAGAAGGGCGGCTAAAATTACGCGTTCTCAAAAACATCCCGCTCGCCCTTCTTGACTACGCGCATGGGTTAGGATTACGCGCCGGCTTTGGCAGTGACCATTTACGCATTGGCATGGTCAAAATCTTCATGGATGGTGCGCTCGGACCACGTACCGCAGCCATGTTCGCCCCCTACTTGAACGAACCAGAAAATCGGGGTATCCTGAATATGGATGGAGAAGAACTCTTTGAACATGGCCGCAAAGCCGCTGAAGTTGGACTAGGCCTGACCGTTCACGCCATCGGAGACCGCGCTGTGCATGAAGTGCTAAACGGATTAGAACACTTACGTCATTATGAACATGCCAACCACCTGCCCGCCCTGCGTCATCGCATCGAGCATGTCCAAATAATCCACCCAAACGATACAAACCGTCTGGCGCAATTGAAAGTCATTGCTTCGATGCAACCCATTCATGCCACCTCCGATATGTTCGCTGCCGATTACTACTGGGGAGAACGCGCACGATTAGCCTACGCCTGGAAAACACAACTGCTAGCCGGTGCCATATTGGCCTTTGGCTCCGATGCCCCTGTGGAAAGTCCCAATCCCTTTCTCGGATTGCACGCCGCTGTCACACGCCGCCGCAGCGATGGTGCCCCCGGCCCGCAAGGCTGGTATCCTGAAGAACGACTGACACTGCACCAGGCATTAGAAGCCTACACCATAGGTGCAGCCTACGCTGCCGGCCTAGAAACGCGCCGTGGAAAACTCACTCCCGGCTTCGATGCCGATTTGATTGTATTGGAACAAGACCCTTTCGTTTGTCCCGCAGAAGAACTGTATACCCTGCGCCCTTCGGCAACAATGATTTCTGGAGCCTGGGCCTGGCAACCCTAAAGAGGATATACGATGAGCAATCAAGTATTAATCAGTCCCGAAGTGTTGGTACCCAGGTTAGGAGAACAACTGGTCGAAGCAGGCTTGCTGACGCCAGAGCAATTAAAACAAGCACTCGCCTATCAAAAACAATGCACAGCGCAGGGCAAGCCGATTTTACTTGGCAACGCAATTGTAGAACTTGGGTTTCTAGACCGCCCCACCCTCGACCGTGCCGTCACCGAACAAATCCTGCGCCTGCGCGCTGCGCTGGAGGATGCCAACCGTCACCTGGAAAAACGCGTGCAACAGCGCACAGCAGAACTGGAAGAAGCGCTGCGCAAACTCTCAGAACTAAACCAGCTCAAAGCCAACTTCGTTGCCAATGTCTCGCACGAACTACGCACCCCCCTTACACACATTCGCGGATACCTAGAACTGATGCAAACCCAAACGCTGGGTCCACTCACCACCGACCAGGCCAAAGCAATTGAAGTCTCGCTTCAGGCAGCCTCACGCCTACAAAATTTGATTGAAGACTTGATTCTTTTCTCCTTAGCCGCGCGTGGCGAAATGACCCTCACCCTAAAAACCGTAAATTTGCGCCAGATACTTGAAGGTATTGCCCCGCATGTCCGCGCCAAGGCAGAAAACCGTCAAATCACATTTCAAGAAAAGATTGCGCCCCAAGTCACCTTTGTCAAAGCCGACCAAGAGAAAATCCGTTGGGTTCTCACCCATCTGCTCGACAACGCCATCAAATTCACGCCGGCAGGTGGACAGGTGTGGCTAGATGTTTCAAAAGACCCAGCCAGTGACAGCATCGTAAACATCCTCGTAGCCGACACCGGCATCGGCATTCCCCCAGAACGCATTCAAGAAATTTTCGAACCGTTTCATCAACTGGATGGGTCACCTACCCGCCGCTATGGCGGCACGGGACTAGGCCTGGCCCTGGTACGCGAAATTGTGGAAGCACATAGCGCACAGATTAATGTACAATCGGAAGTAAATCAGGGAACGCGCGTTTCGTTTTCACTCTTAGCTGCTAAAGGGGATGAAACCACATGACAGAAGAACACATTCCAGAAATTCTGGCATTGGCAGAGGCTGTAACCCAAAAACCCGATTGGAAACAAGCGCTCGACTCGGTCATGGCCGTCGTGCGCTCGGTCTTCCTATTTGATAACCTGGCGCTCTACATTCTTGAGAGTGGTTCAAGCGAGTTGACCGAAATCGCCTATGCGCGTGCCGTTGGGCGGGGACAAAGCGCCGGCGCCGATGTCGCCTGGGGCGCAGAAATTGCCAACCGTGTCATTGCGCAAAAAGAAATGGTGGTGCAAATCCCTGCCGATTCATCGCCAAATGACGACCGCTTAACCAAACCCTTCCTGCTTGGACTGCCTTTGAGAACCTACGAAGGGCTGATAGGGGCAGTTGTCTTCGTCCGCTTTGGCGGCCCAGAATACACTCCTGCCCAAATCCAACGCGCCCAATACATTGCAACCCAATTTTCCGCCTTGTTTGTGCGCAAAAAACTCACCGAGGAAATAACCGCCCTGCAAAACGCACGCCGCCTGCTAGAAATGCAGGAAGATTTTATCGCCACCATTTCACATGAGTTGCGGACGCCGCTGGGATTTATTAAGGGGTATACAACCACTTTGCTGCGCAAAGACACCAAATGGGACGAAGAAACCCGCCGTGAATTCCTGCAAATCATTGATGAAGAGGCCGACCACCTGAATGAACTGATTGAAAATGTGCTGGAATCGGCGCGTTTACAGAGCAATACCCTACCAATGCACTTCCAACCCGTCCGCCTAGATGCACTGATTCGTGATACGATGATACGCAGTCAGGCGCGCTACAAGGACCTGCAGGTCCGGCTCGATTTCTCGGTTGCGCCCACCATCACTGCCGATAGTGTGCGCCTTTCGCAAGTATTAGAAAATTTATTTAGCAACGCCAATAAGTACGCACCAGGCGCCCCGGTGACCGTTTACCTGATGCAAATCAAAGACTTTTACCGCATTCGCTTTGTAGATGCCGGGCCAGGCATTCCGTCCGAATACTTGCCCAACCTATTCCAGCGCTTCTACCGCGTTCCTGGCCAGGCCGGCGCCGGCTCAGGATTAGGGTTGTTTATTTGCAAGCAAATCATCGAAGCACATGGCGGCAAAATTGCAGTGGAATCCACGCTGGGGAAGGGCACAGCGTTCGTCATTGATCTCCCCATCACCGGTCCAAAATTAGGAGGCTAATATGCAAAAAATTTTAATTGTAGATGACGAACCACGCTACCTGCGCTTGCTGGAAGCCAACTTGCGCACAGAGGGCTACGAAGTATTAACCGCGATGGATGGCTTACAAGCGATTGAAACCTTCTCCACCATGCCGGTTGACCTGATCCTGATGGATGTGATGATGCCCAAACTCGATGGCTTTGCGGCCTGTCAACGCATCCGCGAATTTTCCAACGTCCCCATCATCATGCTTACCGCCAAAGGCGAAGAACAAGACCGGGTGCGCGGACTTGATTTAGGAGCAGATGACTACCTGGTCAAGCCATTTTCGGCGACGGAGCTGTTGGCGCGTGTGCGGGCCGTGTTGCGCCGTTCACAAGCCTCCAAAGATATTGGACAAAGCCGCTTTTTTGAGCACGGCAACCTGCGGATTGACTTTGCCCGTGCCGAGGTCTGGCGCGGCAATCAACCCATCTTCCTTTCAGCCACCGAATACCGCTTGCTGCTCCAGTTCGCTCACAACGTCGGCACCGTCTTAAGCGCAGAAGACCTGCTCTCGGCAGTATGGGGACCAGAATATCGCAATGACAAAGAAATTCTTTGGGTGAGCATTGCCCGCTTGCGCCAAAAATTGGAAGAAGACCCCCACAATCCCAAACACATCGTCACCCGCTCGGGGCTAGGATACCTCATGCCACCCATTGAAAATTGAATCCGGAGGCTGTCGTGCAAGAACCGCTCACTGCGCTTTCCGTTCTCATCACAGACCCCGACCCACGCAGTTGCCAATTCCTGGCAAACCTGTTCGCCAAACGAGGCTATACCGTCCAAAGCACTACCTCGGCCAAAGAGGGATACATCCTCGCCTTGCGCGACCGACCAGATGTAATCATCTTTGACCCAGCGCTGGCTGATATGCCCGGTCTGGAACTGGTGCGCCGCCTACGCAGTGACAAACGCACAAGCAACGCCCTCCTCATTGCTCTGACCGGCACATCCAATGTGGATGAACTAGGAACCCTCATGGCGGCAGGCTGCAACGAATACCTGGTTAAATCCCAAGAAGCCATACAACGCATCTTCGAAATCTTGACCGAAAGCACCGGTCAAATGAACGAAACCCGCCCCATTGGGGCAACCAAAAAGAAAACGCTTGGCGGCGCATTAATTGTGTTCCTGAGCGCCAAGGGTGGCACAGGCACATCCTCGCTATGCGCCAATATAGCCCATGCACTGAGTATCACCCATTCCGAACGAGAAATGGCCGTGATAGACTTGGTACTTCCCATCGGCTCGATTGGGCAGATTGTGGGTTACCAAGGAGAATTCAACCTGCTCGAAGCCGCCAAAAAATCTGCCGAGGAACTCACCCCCGACTTCCTGCGCAGAGCAGTTCCCCCGCTCGATCCATGGGGCTTTCGCTTACTAGCAGGTATTTCGGACCCCGAACAATCTAACGCCCTGGATGCCAGTCGCATTCCAACCATTATCCAAACATATCGCAACACGTTCGATGTCGTTTTTGTAGACTTAGGGCGCTCGCTCTCTCGCATCAGCCTGCCGATTATTCAGCAATCCGACTTAATCGTCATGGTCACCGCTTCGGATATGGCAACCGTCTCTCTCACAAAAATTGTTTGGCAATATCTCCAAGGCAAAGGCATTTCGCCCAATCAGGTATATGCGCTCATCAATCGAGCAGTTGGTTTGGAAGGCGTCAGCAAAAGCGATGCGGAACAAATTATCGGTTTGCCTATTCAAGCAACTATCCCTTACATGGGTGCCAACTTGAGCCTAGCAAACAATCAACACCTACCCATTTTGCGAAAAATTCCCACCGACACTGCCGCTATGATGATTGACCAAGTCTCGCGGCAAATCCTGGAAACCACCTATCGAAACCGTGCCTAAAGCGCCAAAAGGAGTCACAACAATGAGCCTCGAATTCAACGAAAAAGGCAAATACTTCACCGACATCATTTCCAAAGTTGCCGTACCAGCCATCATCCAAACCACACTGCACCGCATCGAAGGGGCTATTCATGTGCGCTTGGATGGACGCGTCAAAGATGAACTAGACCAAAATCAGCTCTTTCTGGCCGTGACGGGTGCCAAAGTGTACGATGTGAACGGCAATTTGCTTTACGAAACCGATTTTATGACCGTCGCACGCGCCCAAATCATCTGGGTTATCCCCAGTGATGACACAGCCTACGGGGAAGGAGGCAAGCCATGACCTTACTTTCTTCCTCGCCTGCTCAGGGGCTTTCTGCTGCCGATTTGCTCAAGCTGAAACACTTCGTCATCGAAAACCTGACGCGTGAACTAGAGAGCGAAAACCCGCCTTACAATCAACGCGAATCCTATGTTCGCCAAAAGTTAGCCGACGTCTTTGCACGGCTTAAGGTGAACGTGCCAGAGTCGATTCGCCAACAAATCACGCGCGAGGTGATGGACGATGTACTCGGATATGGGCCCATTCAACCTCTGCTGGATGACCCCGACGTGAGCGAAGTAATGGTCAATGGTCCCAAAAAAGTGTACATTGAAAAAAAGGGGAAACTCCTCAAGAGCGGCGTGACCTTTGAAAACGATGCGCACGTCATCCGGGTCATTGAACGCATCGTCTTGCCGCTTGGCCGCCGTATTGACGCCGATTCGCCCACAGTAGATGCACGCCTACCCGATGGTTCGCGCGTCAACGCCATTATCCCTCCGGTGGCTCTGGATGGTCCCACCATCACCATCCGCAAATTTCGGCGCGACAAACTCACGATGCAACAGCTGATTGAATTCGGCTCTATTACCCCGCAAATGGCTGAATTTCTCAAAGCATGCGTCATCAGCCGCCTAAACATCGTCATCTCTGGCGGCACGGGGTCTGGCAAAACCACGCTACTTAACGTGCTATCCGGTCTCATCCCCGAAGATGAACGCATTGTAACCATCGAAGATGCTGCCGAACTGCAATTACAGCAAGACCACGTGGTGCGCCTGGAAACCAAACCGGCGAATTTAGAGGGCAAAGGCCAGGTGACGATTCGTGACCTCGTACGCAACGCCCTACGCATGCGACCAGACCGGATTGTAGTAGGCGAATGTCGAGGCGGCGAAACCCTGGACATGCTGCAAGCCATGAACACAGGTCACGATGGCTCGCTCACCACCCTGCACGCCAACACCCCACGTGATGCCCTCTCCCGCCTAGAAACGATGGTGCTCATGGCAGGCATGGATTTACCTGTCAAAGTCATCCGTCAACAAATCTCTGCGGCCATTGACCTAATTGTGCAACAAACGCGCCTAAAAGACGGCTCACGCAAAGTCACCGCCATCAGCGAAGTGGCCGGCATGGAAGGCGATACCATTGTCTTAACCGACATCTTCCGCTTCGAACAGACAGGCCAAACACCGGACGGAAAAATCATCGGACAACTGAAACCGACGGGCATCCGCCCGCTCTTCACCCCACGCCTAGAATCTGCCGGGTTCAAGCTGCCGCCGGAAGTCTTCGGAGCCAACGTAGCCGATATGCTCCGAAGACGCTAGAAGACGAGCATCGAGTATAATCCGGTATCATCACAGAATGGATATACCCATGAGTGTTCAGGCCCAAATTGCCATCCGCACCCGCAAACTCGGCGTCCTGATTCGCGATGCGCGCTTGGCGGCTCGTCGCAGCGTCACCGAAACAGCCAAAGCCATCGGCATCACCGCGCCCCTCTTGCGTGCTTACGAAGAAGGTCAAAAAGCACCCTCGCTGCCAGAGATAGAAGTGCTAGCCTATTATCTGAACTTACCAATACAGCACTTCTGGAGTAACCAAGCGCTCTCAGATGACGCTCCCCGCACCGAACCGCTTGACCTACCTCGCCTGGCCGCTTTGCGCCACCGCATTATCGGCACTTTGCTGCGCCAAAAGCGAATGCAAGCCAATCTCTCTCTCAAAGGACTCTCGGCCGAAACAGGACTGCCCGTCTCACGCCTGACGGCCTACGAATTAGGAGAACGTCCAATTCCCTTGCCCGAACTAGAAGCCATTCTCTCCGTGCTGGGTGGGCGGATCGAAGCATTCTTTGACCAAAAAGGCACGATTGGTCAGTGGATGAACGAGCAAGAGACCATCAACGCGTTTATGAAATTGCCACCAGAGATGCGCGCCTTTGTATGCATGCCGGTCAACCAACCCTACCTAGAACTAGCGCGCAAACTGAGCCAACTTTCCACCGAAAAATTACGCGCCGTGGCTGAAGGATTGCTCGATATTACCTTGTGAAAGAGGGTATATGAACGAAATCACTGCCAAGTCGCTCTCCGAATCTGCACGCACAGCATACCAGGAAGGTGACTTCGAAAACGCGGCGCGCCTGTTTGGCGAAGCCGCGTCTCGTCTAACCGAAAAACTTGAAGCCGCCGAGATGAAAAACAACCAGAGCGTAGCCTGGCTACAAGCCGGTAACCCCAAAGCAGCCTACGAAGCGGCACGGGATACGGCGCAACTCTTTGCCCAAGCAAGCGACTTTCGCCGTGAAGGAATTGCCTGGAGTAACGAAGCCGCCGCCTTGCAAGCCCTTGGTCGTGCGAACGAGGCCTTCGAAAAATACCGCTTAGCCGCCGAAGCCTTTCAACGCGCAGGGGAAGACAAAATGCGCAACGATGTTTATCAAGCCATGGCGGGCATCAAGCTCAAGCAAGGCAAAGTGATGGAGGCTTTATTTCACATGCAAATGGGACTGGCAGGGGTTAAACATCCCACCCTAAAACAAAAAATTCTACTTAGCATGTTAAGGTTGCGCGCATGGTAACCGCCCTTCGGCCAGCCATTCGTCAGGCACTCCCCACCGACCAATCGCAGATAGCGAATTTAATGTACTTTGAAAATCGCGTTCATCGCCATCTTGATTGGCGCACACCGCTGGATTGGCTGGGCGCACCCGAATATTGGGTGCTGGAAGAACAGGGAAATCTTTACGCCGCCTTTGCCTGCCCACCTGACCCAGAAACCGCAGCCTGGATTCGGCTATTTGCCGTTTCATCTTCCGTGTCCTTGCTTCAGGCATGGAACATTTTGTGGGATACGGCCCGCAGCATATTGCAAGGGCGCAATCTCACCGTAGCAGCCATCGTTATGCAACGCTGGATGGAGGAATTGCTGCTAGAGACAGGTTTTAGGGAATTTCAAAAAGTTGTCGTTTTGGCACAAAACAATACACCTTTCCCTTGGCAGCCCAATTCGCACGATTTATACATCCGTGAGATGACTCAAGAAGACCTGCCCTCTGTCGCCGCCCTTGACGCAGCTGCTTTTAGTCCCCTTTGGCAAAATTCGCTCGCCTCGCTGAAATACGCTTTTCCGCTATCCGAAATCTCAACTGTTGGCATACTTAACGATGAAATTGTAGCATACCAAATGAGCACGCGTAATCCATTTGGCGCCCATTTAGCACGGCTGGCCGTTCATCCCCAGCATCAGGGCCGAGGTTTCGGATATCTTATGGTACAACATCTATTGCAAAACACACGAGCCCAGGGACTTGCTCGGCTAACCGTCAATACGCAGAGCGATAACACCGCTTCGCTAGCGCTGTATGAAAAAATCGGTTTTCGACGCACGGGCGAGCAATACGCCGTCTTGACTTACAGCATATAATCTCCGCAATATCCCCTTGAAAAATAACGTGGTGCAAATCTTGTCTGATATGCACCACGTTTTGCATCACATGCGCAACACACGGTTGCTCATTTTAACCTTCTCACCGAAATCTGCCTCGCGGTGAACAGCCTGCACCTGAACTTAACGAGCCGCTCTCGCCCAAAGCGAATGAAGCCACTGCAGAAAGCTTCTTGCGCGTTTGCGCTCCTTGGCAAACGGGACAGGGCGGTAAGGTATCGGCCTCAGCGAAGCGCAACAACTTCTCAAATTCTGCGCCACATTCCGTACAAAAATATTCATACATCGGCATACGCCACACTCTCCTGAAAAGAAAGATATTCCAAACTCTCTTGATGCGCAATCATACAAAAAGTTACAAGATTAAATACCAAATTAGATTACAATCAAACAGACATTCCTTGTTCCTTCTCGACGGAGGTTTTTATGAAAGGCCACGAACAAATCATTGCCGCATTGAATGACTACTTGGCAGATGAACTCACTGCCATCAATCAATACATCGTCCATTCCGAAATGTGCGCGAATTGGGGCTACCAGAAACTGCACGACGCCACCGAAAAACGTGCCATTCAAGAAATGAAACACGCCGAAGCACTCATCGCCCGCATCTTGTATCTAGAAGGAACGCCTATCGTCAACAATATCAAAGGGATGCACATCGGCGCCAAAGTAGAGACCCAACTCAAGAACGACTTGCAATCCGAAATGGAGGCCGTCGAAGCCTATAACAAAGGCATTCGCCTGTGCATAGAATTGGGCGATCATGGCTCACGTGAACTGCTAGAAGACAACCTAGAAGATGAAGAAGAGCACATTGATTGGCTAGAAGCCCAACTCGACCAGATTGAACAAATGGGCCTGTCCAATTACCTGCTTGGGCAAACCGGGTAACAAGCAATTTTTTACAACGCCGGGACACGCATTCGATAGAACAACCAGCGCCCCCAAACCTGCTCAACCAAAATCAACAAAACAATGGGCAGGCTTAAGGTCTCTTGCGCCCAAGGCGGGAGCAGGGGCAATAGGCTCACTCCCAGCATCATCAAGACAGTGACCATTCCCCGTAGTCGTTCCTCCGTTGGATAAACAGGTCTGACGGCCGAAACTATCAGGCCCACTTGCAGAGCCAGCAAAACCCATAGCACCATCCAGACCGAAACCAGAGCTCTACCCCAAGATGCCCCCACCACACCTAAAATACCGGCGCTCAGAAAAAAGGCTGCCGCGGTGCGCCACGAATTCCAGGCCGGCACCGCCCGCAAGCGATAAACCTGAGACATGCTGTAAACGAAGAAAAGACCAACCAGCGTGGTGAATAAAGCGCCATATCCCGTCTTAAGAACTGCGCGCTCAAAAAACCAATACAACCAAACGCTCACCAACATACCAAGCGCTAAAATCTCACGGCTCAGCCAGGATTTGCGCAAGTGCAACACCGCGCGCCAAGCATTCCGCTTTGTCCCTAAATGCAAAAAAGAAACCAATCCGCCCGCCCCAAGCAAAAAGCCTATTAAGAATATGTGCAACAGCGAAAGAGGAAAGAAAAAAGAGAAAAAGGTCATGCCGACTGCCATCTGCGTAAGCAATGTAAAGGCAATCAGCGGCAATTCATCTCTGGCCGGAATGGAATGCAACTTATCAAAAAAAGCCAAGCCTGTCGAGCGGGAGCTTGCAAAGGGAGAGACTTGCCCCTCTGGCACACGGTGCAACACCTGCCAAGGCGGTCTCACCTCCTCCCGATTAGCGACCCTCTTTTCCTGTCCATTCCCCATTGCCGGGTGTGGTCGAATTGCCAAATGAGGCTGAGTGCGCGAAAAAGCAGGTAAAGGAAACGGGTGGTCTTGCGCTGCATGTTCCCACAAATATAGATATTCTGAATTGCTAGCAGAACTCTCGTTACCAATGAATGCATAGTTGAGAACGCGCATCGGACAAGCCGCCACGCACGCCGGGGGCTTACCTTGCGCCAGTTCATCTATGCAAAAATTACACTTCGTCATCCGTCCAAGCATCGGGTTATACTGCGGTACGCCATACGGACAAGCCCACGCACAATAACCACAGCCCATGCAGCGCGTTTCATCAATATAAACAATGCCATCTGCGGTTTGAACATAGGCATCCGCCGGGCAAACGCCGGCACATTTGGGGTGAACACAGTGATTACAACCCAAAGACAAATAATAAGCAAAAACATCATTTGTCCAGGCTTCGCCGTGGGGTAACCATGAGCCACCGGAAACTTCAAACACTCGCCGCCACAGAACCCCCACCGGCAAATTGTGCTTATCCTTGCAAGCCATCTGACAGGATTTACACCCCGTACAAGCCGCTGCATCAAACAGAAAAATGTAGGCCATCATCCTCCGGAGGCTAACGCGCAGGGTCAATTGTGTCAAGGTCGTGCTATAATCCATTCTAGGAATTTTTGGAATTCACCTTCCGCGCGGGTTATCGTATGAGCATTAGCACATGCCGCATCTTACTTATTGAAGACAATCTCCTGGATGCCGATTTGATTAAGCGGGCGTTGCAAAAAATGGAAACCGGCATCCAGGTAGAACTGGCTTCCGATGGAGAAGAAGCCCTATTGTATCTTGAGAAATGGGATAAAGGCACGCCTACACCAATTGTCATCTTGCTCGATTTGAAGCTGCCCAAAATCAACGGTCTAGAAGTACTTAAGAAACTGAAAACCCACTCCCGCTACAAGCTTCTGCCTGTGGTGGTGCTGACTTCGTCAAACGAAACCACTGACATCCAGCAAGCGTATGCGCTAGGGGCAAATTCTTACATTCTCAAAGCGATTGATTATGACCAGTTTTCGAGCGCAATCGGTCTCATTCATCGCTACTGGTGCGGGTTGAACGTGTACCCGGAATAACGAGGGGCGGCTCCTACTAAAAAAAGGAGCCGCCCCTCGTTTTACTTATTGCTTAATGCGCACAAAACGTCGTTTACCTACCTGCAAAACGCCTGGGTGCGGAAACAAGGCATCAAATTTATTCAGGACATCTCCGTCTAATCGCACACCATGCTGTTCAATCATACGCCGTCCTTCCGACTTGCTCGCCACCATACCCGTAGCCAGCAAAACATCCAGCACGGTTTGCCCCGCTTGAAGGCTGTACTCCGGCATATCCTCAGGAACCTGTCCTTGCTGAAACAGGCGGACAAACGATTCCTGTGCCTGGTCGGCCTGTGCTTCACTGTAATATGTGGCCGTTATCTCCCAGGCTAACTTCATCTTTGCATCGCGCGGATGCAACCTGCCCGATTGCAAATCTGCCTCAAAAGCAGCCACTTGATCTGGCAGCCAGCGTGTTACCAAGCGGGCATACTGCACCATCGCTGCATCAGGAATTGACATGACCTTTCCATACATATCTGCGGGCGTAGAGTTAAGCGGAATGTGATTCCCTAACGACTTACTCATCTTCACCACGCCATCTGTACCAGGCAAGATAGACATGATGATACCGATATTCGGCTTTTCGCCCAAAGCGGTCATAATCTTGCGACCAGCGGTAATGATATTGAACAACTGGTCGGTGCCGCCCACCTGCACATCGGTCTTGAGCGCAAAGGCATCATATCCTTGCATAATTGCATAAAAGAACTCATGCAAGTAGATAGCATCCTCACCATCCCAACGTTTACGAAACGCTTCGCGTGTGAGAAATTGCTGAATTGTAAAATGCGAGCCAAGCTGAATTAAATCTGCAAATGTCAACCCGGAGAGCCATTCGTGGTTGTAGCGAATGATAGTTTTGGAGCGGTCTAAAACACGAAACGCCTGCTCTGCGTATGTGCGAGCATTTTCCATCACCTGCTCTTGGGTCAGAAGCGGGCGCAATTTGTCCTTGTCCGAAGGGTCACCAATTAAGGAAGTATAAGTTCCTATCAGAAAGACCACTTCATGCCCCAAATCCTGAAACTGTCGCAACTTGCGCATGGTCACTGTGTGTCCAATGTGCAAATCGGAAGTCCGGGGATCGTAACCACAATAGGCTTTGAGTTTACGGCCCTCTGCCTCAGCCTGAAGCAATCGTTCGCGAAGTTCAGCCTCCATCGTCTTGCGCAAACCATCGTCGCCATATTCTGTACCTTGCATCAAAATTTCGACCTGTTCGTTGATATTCATGGCAGCCTCCAAAAAAGTTTTACAACAAAAACGCGCCTGCTGCGGAGCAGGCGCGTTGAACTGTCCACAGCAGGGCTAATCCAGAGAGAAGTAATAAGAAATCGAACGGACTTGCATGGCGATATTATACATCAAGAAAGTTCGCGCGAGTAGATGGTGCACGATTCATTTTGTGTGACCGCCAAAAGTCCAGCAGAACGAATGATGTGCTCAAGAATGGCTTGTCCATGTACAAAGCCCGTACGCCCACGTACCTGGCCGCGAAATTTAACTTCACCCAGCGTATTGAATGAAAAATGAGCGGTGTCTCCAAGTACCTGGACAGTTTTTCCCCAGCGGGCAGAAAGGAGTCGGACTTGCTGAATTTGTTCCCACCGCAAACGTACGCGGCGCAAACCATTTTCATAAGCCACCCCATCAGCAAACACCATCAACCGAGTCTGGCGGTCCATCCAGTTTCCGAAAGAGATGGAAAGAGCAGAAAAGTATAAAAACCCCACAAAAAACCACACCCAAGAAGGAACAATTGCCCAGGCGCGAATCATAAATAGGCCCACCGTAGCAGACAACGCAAACAACCAAGCATTCCACTCGCCGCGACGCGAAAGTAGCTCAGGCCTATAGGTTTGAGATTCAGGCATAGCCAAAGTTACGCCCCCTCTCCCGCATATTTCAGTAAAGCCTGGCGGCGTGTGTACACCATAATTGAACTGGCGCGTGCGATAGATTGAACCACAAACGGGTCAATTGTCATCAAAAAATCGTGAGCAGAAAGTCTACCCGCATAAAATTCTTTGGCACGTTCCATCGCCTGTTCAATTTTTTCAGGCGCCATGGTTCGGTAAATAAAGAGCGAGAGCGGGGAATTCTTCATGTCAAAATCTACGTTCGTGGTACGTCCGGTTTCGAGCAGACGATAGATAACCGAATGCTGATCCACCCAGGGGGCATAATCCACTTCGGGCAAGAAATATTCCAAACGCTTGATACTTGTGCCTTCGCGCGGCAAATCACCCAAAAATAGCGAGAGGGGCGCATCACCGCCGGTGGCCTTGGCAAGCGCCTCAAGAATAGTAGTACCAAGAATCTTAATACGCAAAAATTCACGCGCAATCCGAATGTTGTTATATGCGTAGCGCGTCAATTGCTGATATTCATCATCTGGCGGCAATCCACGGTACTGATTAAATACTGTTTTGGGATCAAGGCTTTCAAAGAAAGCATCCATCTTCGAAAGTGCCTGCCGATATGTGCTGATGGAGTACACATCCGGCATACGCAGCGCCGCATTGGTTTCAGGGAGTAAATTCCAAGTATTATCCAAAAAGCGCGAGGGGTCACTTTCGCCAAAATTTTCAATATCCTTGTTTGCAAACAAGACAGCCGTTTTAATCGAGGCAATTTGTTCTTCTTTCGATAATTCAATCCCAAACCGTTCGCAAATGGCAGGCAAGCGCTCTTCCATCACGTCAAAATGTGATTTTCCATCGGCAGTAAACGGGCGAAAAGGAATCGTGGCCTCGATACAAAGTGCCATGCGCAATAAATCTTTATCATGCACCAAACCACCAATTTGTTTACACATCACCAATGCGCTCAGGAATTCGTTCAACGCAGCCAGCGAAGACAATCGGTGCCCAGGCAAAAGGTTGAAAACATCCATGATAAGCGCTACTTGGCGGTCATCAGGAGACAGATGTTCTGCCACCACAAAAGTAGCATTGTCTTGGTGAACGTAAGGAGAAATCATCTCCCAAACAGCGGGGGAAAAACCCATATCTACCTGAAAATAGACAATATCGTGATACAGAGCGGCTAGATTACGAATCGGATCATTCACATCTACAAACGTAAAGACGTGCTCGAGGGTGTGAAACTGGCGCGCCTGGGCAGTCATGGCGCGATGAACCGTCACAGATAAGTCTTCCAATTTTTCCAGTGAAACCACAACCCCTAGTTCACGGAACGATTGGTTGAAAATATTAATCAGTTTCTGAACTGTTCCAACTTGCATCGAAATCTCTCTCAAATTAGATAAAAACAGATATCCACCTGAAAAAGTCGCTTAAAGAAACGGCAATCTTTTGACGATATTCTACATTTGTATTGTAGTTTATTCTTGCATTTGGATGTATAGGTCATTCCTACCATCCGCTTTAAGCGCCAAAAATCGCCTGCAACGCTTCGACGGCAGTCTGATACTTAAACACAAACCCCATATCCACTAAGCGACGTGGAAGAACAAACTGGCCATCTAACAATAACGTGCTCATTTCGCCCAAAACCGCCCGCAAAGCAAAGGCTGGGGCAGGTAGCCAACAGGGTCGCTTTAATGACTTGGCCAGAGCAGAGATAAATTCAGCGTTGGAAAGCGGATTGGGAGCAGTCAAATTAAAAGCACCAAAAGCCTTTGCATTCTCCAGTAGAAAACGCATTGCACGAATGTGGTCTTCTAAGTGAATCCACGAAACACCCTGCCGCCCATTCCCTAAAGGACCACCAGCGAACAATTTCACGGGTAAAGCCATGAGCGGCAAAATTCCACCGCGTGCATCCAACACCAGCGCAGTGCGAATAATCACGCGTCGCACACCCAGCGTATCCACAACGCGCGTAGAGGCTTCCCAATCTATGGCCACCGAAGAGAAAAAATCGGTGCCTGGCTGGCTGTTTTCATCTACCGGCTCACTTCCACGTGGACCATAATAACCAATCCCAGACGCCTGAAGCAAAACAGCTGGCCGCCGGGCAGATTTCTGGAAGGCTTCCGCAAGCGCAAAGCCGGCCTCTACCCGGCTAAGAAGAATGCGTCGCTTGCGTTCCGCCGTCCAGGGCCACTGACCTACATTTTCACCGACCAAATTAACTACAGCGTCCATCGTAGAAAACACATCCACCCACGCGCCAACGGTGCGGCCATCCCAAGCGACCGCCTGCGCCCCAGCAGGCAATCGTGCACGCAGCGGGTTACGCGTCAGAATCCAGACATGGTGGCCATCAGAAAGCAAAGAGCCTGCCAGTGCTGAGCCAAGAAAACCCGTACCACCAGCAATTAGAACATTCATACAATCCTCATAGCAACGCATTGGAGTATAATTTGCCAGGTTTAGGAGACGGTATGGAAGTCCTGGTTTTAAACGCCAATTTTGAGCCGATCAATGTGTGCAACATGCGGCGAGCCATTGGCCTCATGCTTGCCGGAAAAGCCACGCTGATTGCGAATGGCCGAGGAGAAATCAAAACTGTCTCGGCTTCCTTTCCAAGACCATCGGTGATTCGGCTCGAACATATGGTACACCGTCCTCGGCCACGCGTCAAACTCACCCGGCGCGAGGTCTTTCGGCGAGATAATTATACCTGTCAGTATTGTGGGCGAAAGGTCGCAAACTTGACGATTGACCATGTCTTACCGCGCCACCTCGGAGGGACACACACTTGGACAAATGTGGTGGCCGCCTGCCCAGCTTGTAACCATCAAAAGGGAGGCCGGCGGTTAGAAGAGGCTCACATGACGCTGATTAACACGCCCCGTGAGCCACCCGCCAGCGCACAATACATTTTTGGACCGCACCTGCCAGACAATGAAGAATGGCTCCCCTACGTAGAAGGATGGTAAAAAAGTGACAGGCACCTGCAAATGCCTGTCACTTTTTATCAAATACACAACAACTACTTCTCAAAAATCCAGCGATCCACGTCGCGGCTCCAATTGACGAGCTCTTCGCTCTGGAACCAAAGGGCTGTTTCTTTTTCACCGTTTTCAGGACTATCAGAAGCGTGGGTTAGATTGCGCCCAACTTCCAAGGCAAAATCGTGCCGGATCGTGCCAGGAGCGGCTTCCCAAGGACGGGTCGCACCCATCGTCTGGCGAATCGCAGCGACAGCATTCGGTCCTTCCCAGACCATTGCCATCACTGGCGCAGAGGTAATATAGGCAATCAGTCCATCATAAAATGGTTTGCCCTTATGAATAGCGTAATGCTCTTCTGCCAGGGATTTGCTCACCTGCATAAATTTCGCAGCCACCAGGCGCAATCCACGCCGTTCAAGACGAGAAATGACCTCACCTATCAGGCCGCGTTGCACACCATCAGGCTTGACCAATACAAGAGAACGTTCCACATTTCCTCCAGTCGAGTAAATTTTTGATTGACCGCGCCCGATTGTACCAGAAAAAACAGGGCGGGATTTGCCATCCCGCCCTATTGTTTACCGCAACAGTTCTTCCGCCTTGGTGTAAGCATCTAAGGCCTCTTGTAACCGATTCAAGCGCATGTAGGCATCGCCCATCGTTTGCCAAACAATCACATCCACCGGATAGCGATAGACGATTTCGTTTAAGTCCTCAATCACTTCTTCTAACAATTTACCTTTCTTGATAAGCTTAGCGTAGTTGTTCATCGCCTCATCAAGATGGCCCTGATCGAGCATTTCACGGGCTTTGTTGATAAAGGCCACATCTCTATCCTGTAAGGATGAAGTAGAACGCAACCGCAGTGCTGACTGAGCAGTAGGCTGGGGCGAAACCGGAGGTGGGGTTGACGACACAGTTTCAACGAATTGTTCAGCACGCGCGGGTTCTTCTTCGGCCGGTATCCAGCCAGAAATATGGGCAGGTGAGGGCATTTCCTCGTCTGCTGACATGTCTTTGAGCCATGCCGGCAATTCTTCGGTCGCCGCAGTAACGGGTACTACAGAAGAAGTTGTACCTTCTTCTTCAAGGCTCTCCAACCAGGCAGAAACATCTGCCGTTTCCACAGCAGAAACCGGAGCATCTACTACTGGTCCGGGTGGCACTTCAGTTGCCGGCTCAGCAGGGGTTTCCCAGGGCAAAGGTTCAGCCGCAGGTTGTTCAACACTTTCCCAGGGCAATGGCTCGGAGGGAGTTGTCGCCAACGGCTCAGCAGGGGTTTCCCAGGGCAAAGGTTCAGGCGCAGGTTGTTCAACGCTTTCCCAGGGCAATGGCTCGGAGGGAGTTGCCGCCAACGGCTCAGCAGGGGTTTCCCAGGGCAAAGGTTCAGCCGTAGGTTGTTCAACGCTTTCCCAGGGCAATGGCTCGGAGGGAGTTGCCGCCAACGGCTCAGCAGGGGTTTCCCAGGGCAAAGGTT
>QEXW01000071.1 GCA_003130845.1 Anaerolineae bacterium | reverse complement strand
TACTTCCCAATGATGGTCTTTACACGCTTGCAAAAGCGCAGGTATAAGAATAGGTAGAGCACTTTCCTCGTTATATACAGGTATAACAATGGTTAATAAAACTTCAGTTTCTTTTTCTTTACCACCAATTTCTGTCATTATTCCCTCACTGAACCAAGGTGCTTTTATAGAATATACAATTCGGTCGTTGTTAGATCAGAATTATCCCAATCTTGAAATTATTGTCTGTGATGGAATGTCTACCGATACAACAATATCCATATTGCGAAAATGGCAAAATTACATTAAGTGGGTAAGTGAAAGGGACTCTGGACAATCTGAAGCAATCAACAAAGGGCTGAAATGGTCTAAAGGGGAAATTCTTGCGTATCTGAATGCAGATGATTGTCTATTGCCAGGAAGCTTAAGTCGAATTGCTCTTGCTTTTGAAAAAAACCAACAAGCAATGTGGCTTACTGGGCAGTGCCAAATTATAAATACGCACGGTCGTAGAATTCGCTTTTTGATTGAACAATACAAAAATTTTTTTCTTCGGTATTTGCCTTACATTAAGGCTTTATACATCACAAATTATATTTCTCAACCTGCTACATTCTGGAAACGTTCTGCTTGGGAACGCGTTGGAGATTTCAATCCAACTTTGCGTTATGTGATGGATTATGACTATTGGATACGTCTTTGGCAAGAATTTGGGCCTCCATTGATTATACATCAACCATTAGCATCATTTCGCATTCATGAAACTTCGAAAACTACGTCAGAAGGGCATGCAATGTCATATGTCAAAGAAGAGGAATCTATTCTTCAAAAGCATCGTGCTCCTAGGTTGTTCTACAATTTGCATCGGGTTCACAGGTTAGCAATGACACATATTTATCATTGGATGAACTCTTGAAGTTGTATAAATTGGTAGGAGCCGCTGGTTCTGACCTACTTCGAAAATTATGTCCAAGTAAAGCGAGAGTTGAACACCCAAGAAAGGAGTAATTCTCTGATGGAACGACAAAAGCCTGAACACATCGTCCCTGCCCCGGCCATCCACGCCCTGGCCACTCTGGCAACAATTGCGCTGGTTCAGCGTTTCATTGCGAAAGATGAGTGGGGCGCGTCACTGGCAAAGGAATTGGTGATGGGCATTGTGGCGGGCGTCCCCTACCCGGTGGCCGGGACACTGGTCGGCGTTCCCTTGCTGGCCTGGTCGGGATTGCGGCAATTAAAACAGTGGAACAGCGGTAACAACCAGTTGGTAGATGAAGCCTTGCGCGACCAGCGCATGCTCGAAGATAAGAACGGGCGCGAGTAGGATGAAGGCCTTGCGCAATTACTCTCCCCTGATTGTGCTTACCATCGTCTTGCTTGGATTTGGGGTTTACGCCTATCGATACATCCAGGCAACCAGTTTTGTCATTGAAGGCACGCGCTATTACAACCTATTCGATGACGCCATGGTCTCGATGCGTTATGCCTGGAACCTGGCGCACGGCAACGGCTTGGTTTGGAACGTCGGTGAGCGCGTCGAGGGGTTCACCAACCCGTTTTGGGTCTTTTTTATGGCTTTTTGGCATTTGCTGCCGCTCAACGGGCCGCAAATCAGCCTGGCGATGCAGGTTTCCGGCGGGGTCTTCCTGGCCTTGAATCTCATCATTCTCTATAAAATAGTCCAACACCTGACGGATGACCTGCTGGCCCTTAGCGCGGCGCTCGTGATGACTGCTTTTTATGGTCCCTTGGCCGTTTGGGGCTTACTGGGGATGGAAGTGAGCCTGCTGACGCTCCTGCTCAGCCTTTCGGCCTGGATGACACTGACGCTTGACCACGCCCGTCACAAGCATTGGCTCTACCTGCTGCTCGGTTTTTCCACGCTTATCCGCATCGACATGGCTGTTCCGGCAGTCTTGATACTTGGTTTCCTGGCTTTCACCGACCGGCCAAACTGGAAAAGCCATCTTGTCTGGGGCATGAGCGTACTCCTGCTTTTCCTGGGCGGACAATCCCTGCTTCGTTATTGGTATTATGGCGAATGGCTGCCCAATACCTACGCATTGAAAATGATTGGGCTTTCCCCTGTCATCCGAATTGCGCGAGGTCTTTGGGTACTCTTTGAACTAGCCTGGCAGATGAACTGGGTCGTTTTCCTGCTCCCGCTGGCGGGCTTTCTCCTCCGGCGCGATAAAAACATCTGGCTTCTGGCGCTGCTCTTTGCCGGACAGGCTGCCTACAGCACCTATGTTGGAGGAGATGCCTGGGAACACCGTGGCGGGGCAAATCGGTTCATTTCGATTGCCCTTCCACTGTGGGTTACGCTCTTTGGCGTAACCCTCGCTAATATACGAAACGCTGTCGAGACCAGTTTACGGCTAAACGGCTGGAAAATCACCCTCTCGCATGTCGTTGCATTGGTCCTGGTCGGTTTCAGCCTGTGGAATGCCAACTTCCTGCTGGCCGATTACCGCTCCATCGAACGCTGGTTGTTACAGCGCAAACCGTTTTACATCGAATCACACGAAAAATACATCCGCACCGCGTTGATTTTGGAAAAAATTACCCAACCGGGGGCCAAAATTGCCGTTACTGCCGCCGGCACTGTGCCGTATTATCTCCCTGACCGCTATTTCATAGACCTGCTGGGCAAAACCGATAAATTGATTGCGCGCCAGCCTGTAAAATCCCCCGTTAGTTTGGCTGGAATTGCCGATGTGCGTCCCGGTCACATGAAGTGGGATTACGCCTATTCTTTGGGAAGATTACAGCCGGATGTGATTGTGCAATTGTGGGAAGAAGACTACAAAAGCGCCGAACCCTACCTGGTCGAATACGAATCGGTGACGATTGACGGCCTGCCTTTTTACCTGCGTAAGGGTTCTCCGCTGGTGCTGTGGGACCAGGTGAAATAAGGGATTGCGCCACCACGAACAACATGCCCAAACTTCTCCCCATCCCGCTCTACCTGGCTCTCTCTTTCCTGACCTCGTTCTTCTTCAGCCTAATTTTCGTGGTGACTTCGTTTTACGAAGCGACCGTTGCCGGACTGACGGGGTTGCAACTGGTCCTGGTTGGCACAACGCTCGAAGGGGTGATTTTGCTTTTTGAAGTTCCCACCGGCGTCGTAGCAGATGCCTATTCGCGCAAACTCTCGTTGGTGCTTGGCTATCTCATCATGGGGATAGGCTTTCTCATCGAAGGGTTGTTCCCGTTTTTTCCGGCCATTGTACTGGCCTCGGGCACCTGGGGGTTTGGTTACACATTTACAAGCGGCGCAACCGAAGCCTGGCTTTCGGATGAAATTGGTGAAGAAGCCGCCAACCGCACGTTGTTACGTGCC
>QEXW01000070.1 GCA_003130845.1 Anaerolineae bacterium | reverse complement strand
GATTGCTTCATAACTGCTGTAGCCTGTCATTTCCGTGAAAGCGGGGTTGACCCATTGAATGATGCCATCTTTGTCACTAATCATAATTGCATTTGCGGCGGCATCGAGCGCAATGGCCTGTAAGCGCAGCGATTGTACCAGTAGCGAGTTCTCGATGGCTGTTGCGACTTGGTTGGCCAGGGTCATAAAAATTTGCCGATGTTCTTCCGTGTATATGCCAAATTGATAATGTTGAATAGAAATTGCGCCAATGACCTTGCCGGCCGGTTTGAGAGGGGCAATCATGAGCGAGCGAGTGTCCTCCCCTGTGCCATACAGACCGGAGCCAGCGTCGAGGGTGTCCCAATCCTCTTGGGTTGCGGCCATCAGCATTTCACCGGTCTGGATAACATATTTTGTGAGTGAGCGCTCGTTAAACGGTATGCTGTCGTTAGGGTAGCGTTTGCCTTTATCAATCAGGTAAACGTACTCAACGGTCTGCCGGCGTTCATCGGTTAAGGCGATAAAGAAGGCGTCTGTCGGGAATAATTTTTCGGCTGCTTGATGCGCCGCCTGATAAATCTCTTCCGGGTTTCGGGCGGTGGAGATGTGCTGTCCTAACTGATAAAGGACACTTAACTGCATGGCTTGTTGGTGAAGCCGTTCTTCGGCGAGTTTTCGTTCGCTAATGTCGTGAAATATTCCCAGAATATATTCAGGCTTTCTTTGTTGGTCATAGATGCGAATGGCACGGTCTTGAACCCAGATGTAATGGCCATCCCGTGTCCTAAAACGGTATTCGCGGTTGAGTGGTTCGCCTTGGTAAAAGCAGCGCTGGTAAGCGGCCTGCGCGCTAAGGCGGTCTTCAGGGTGTATGCGTTCTAACCAAAAATCTACTTCACTGCCGACGCCTTCTTGCAGGCTGTAGCCGGTGATGGCCTCAAATTGCGGGCTCATGTAGATGGTTTTGCCATAGTTCACGGCATCATCCATATAAGTTACAACCGGTAGTTGCTCCACCAACATGCGAAAACGGTGTTCGCTGGCACGTAGGGCATCTTCCGCTTGTTTCTGTTCGGTAATGTCTTGTACTGCGCCGTAGATGCCAATTAGGCAATTTTTTTGTTCATCCCAACGGGGGTGGGCCGAAACCCGCACCCAACACAGTTGGCCGGATTTGGTGAAGGTCCGTATTTCGCTAATTGTGGGGCGATTTTGGTGCAGTAATGCTAAATTTTTTTCATCTTTCTGGATGTCCTCAGGGTGCAAGCAAGCACGCCAGCCGCCATGCGCGGTGTATTCTTCCAATGTATAGCCGGTCATTTTTTCAAAGGCGCCTGCTACCCATTCCAGCGTCAGGTTGCCATCTGGATGCACGCGTGTGAAGAAAACGTAGTCGGCACTGACGGTGGAAATGAGACGGTAACGCTCTTCGCTTTCGGCCAGTTGTGCCGTGCGTTCGGCAATCCGTTTTTCCAATTCGGCATTCAATTGGCGGATTTGGGCTTCGGCTTGCGTACGTTCTTGGATTTCGGCGTGTGCTTTTTTGAGAGCCCGTTCTACTTGCCATAAGGAAATGCTGATGACTTGCGCAGCCAGGAAAAACAAAGTGATGTTGCTGAACCAGGCGAATATATCTGAAATCGGGCGGTCGGCGTTCACCAACCAACCCATCCGACCAGCCAACAGTAAGCATAGACCATATACAGCCGAACCGAATGCGGCTAGGTAGCCAGCGCGCTGCCCCAAGAAGAGCGCCGCAGTCAAGATTGGCAAAATTAAGGCCGCGTATGTAATGCCTTTGACTCCTGCTCCAACCCAGGAAGCCCATGCTAACCAGATGCCATTGCCAATCACGGCCAAATATACCGCGGGTAACACTTTTTTTTGTTTTAACAACCAGATGGCTATACCTGAAGCCATGACCAAGGCCACCGAGTTCCAAAACACAGTGTCCCAGCCAGGTTCTTGGCTAAAAAAGGTCCCAGCCAAGCCCAGCAGGCTTAACCCTATGACGAATAGAAGTGAAAATTGGAGAAAACCGGCAATATCTTCGGCTTGCAAAATTTCTGGCAAGCCAGGCCATTCTTGAGGCAATCGGAGCATAGGCACCTCAGACTTGGTGGGTATACCAATAATTAGACCTGGATTGTACAACAAAAAACAGACCCAGAAAGGCAAACAGCTTTCTAGGTCTGTTTTCTCATGCGATGAGAGAGTGTGGGTTATTTTATCAATTTCCAGGCGGCGGGCAGAACCAGTGCAGCCAATACCAGTTTGAGTAAATCACCAGGTAAGAAGGGCAAAACGCCTTTGGTAAAAGCCGCTTGGGGGCCGAGGTAGAATGCCAGCCAGCCGGCGCCCAGCGCGTAGATGATGAGGGTTCCAATCGCAAAAGGGAGCAGCGATGTGTGAATCTTGCGCTCTAAGCCGCGCTCGGCTAGCATGCCAATCACGTAGGCTGCAACCACAAAGCCGATGAGATAGCCCCCGGTTGGGCCGAAGAGATGTGTTGCGCCTGCCGCGCCGCCTGCAAACACAGGCAGGCCGACGACGCCCGATAGGGTATACAATCCCAGAGAAGCGAACCCGCGCCAAGCACCCAGCGTTGCGCCTACGAGCAAGACGGCAAAGGTTTGTCCGGTAATCGGCACGGGGGTAAACGGTAGGGGGATGCGCACCTGGGCGAATAATGCGACCAGCAATGCGCCACCAAGGACCAAGAGCAAATCGCGCAGTTTTTGGTCAACGGTAGGTAATAAACGGGTGGTGAGGGTGGGGACAAGAGGAGTCATAGGATTGGAGGATTGATGGATTGGGTTTGTGTTTTTAATTGAAAAAACAAATTGGCGCTCAAAAAGTTGCGTGGAAGAAGAGGGGGGATAAATTCTTCTTCCACGCTATCGCAATTGCTGTGTGCCGGTGAACGGGTTATTTTCCGAACTTGTTTTTGAGGATGTCTTCTAGTGTCGGTTGCCCAATTTCTTGCAGTTCGTAGCGCACGCGCTGATATGGTTTTTCGATTTTGATGATGCGGGTCAGGTCAATTGGCGTGCCAATGATGACCATATCCACATCGGCGGCAGCGATGGTGGCTTCTAGGTCTTTCATCTGTGCTTCGCCGTAGCCCATAGCGGGCAGAATCGGCCCGGTTTTGGGATATTTCTCGTAGGTGGCTGCGATAGATTTAACAGCAAAGGGGCGTGGGTCCACAATTTCTTTGGCGCCAAAGCGTCGTGCAGCCACGTAGCCCGCACCATACGCCATTTCGCCGTGGGTCAGGGTTGGGCCATCTTCGATGACCAACACACGCTTGCCCCGAATGGCCTCTGGGTTTTGAACAAACAAGGGAGAAGCCGCTTCAATCAGAATTGCGTTGGGGTTCATCGCGCGCAAGTTTTCGCGGACTTTGATGACGTTTTCAGGGTCAGCGGTATCTACTTTGTTGATGACGAACACGTCTGCCGAGCGGACATTGGTCTCGCCGGGGTGATAGGTGCTTTCGTGGCCAGGGCGGTGTGGGTCAGCCACAACGATTTGCAAATCGGGCTTATAGAAGGGGAAGTCGTTGTTGCCGCCATCCCACAGAATGATGTCCACTTCTTGTTCGGCCCGGCGTAGGATTTTTTCGTAGTCTACGCCTGCGTACACAATGACGCCATTGTCGAGATGCGGTTCGTATTCTTCACGTTCCTCGATGGTACACTCTTGTTCGTCCAGGTCATCATAATCGGCAAAGCGTTGCACTTCCTGGCGCACCAGGTTTCCGTATGGCATCGGGTGACGAATGGCGGCCACTTTGTAACCCATGTTGCGCAGGATGAGGGAGACACGGCGGGTGGTCTGGCTTTTGCCAGAGCCGGTGCGCACGGCACATACTGAAACAACGGGTTTGTTCGATTTGAGTTGGGTATAACGTGTGCCCATCAGGCGGAAATCGGCTCCGAGAGCAGTCACCAACGAGGCTTTGTGCATAACGTATTCGTGTGGTACATCGCTATATGCGAAGACAACCTGTTCGACGTTGTGTTTTTTTATCAGTTCTGGTAGGTCTTCTTCGGCATAAATCGGGATGCCTGCCGGATACAATTCCCCGGCCAGTTCTTTGGGATACTGGCGGCCTTCAATATCGGGAATTTGGGTGGCGGTAAATGCCACCACTTCGTAATCCTTGTTTCCGCGAAAGAAGGTGTTGAAATTGTGGAAGTCGCGTCCGGCGGCTCCCATGATGATGGTTTTGATGGGGGACATGCAGTTCTCCTGTGCAGAAAAGATGGTGTTTCAGCGCGGTTTGTCTCGTGCCGAAGGTTTCACCTCGTTAAGCACGAGATGACAAAGACCTACCTGCGCTTCAAGGTGGCCTTTGCCTGATTAGGGAACCTGCGGATGAAGAAAACCTTGCTGGTTTTTTCGTCCCCGTCCGTCACGGGAACGTCACATCACTTCTGGGGCTGTGATGCCCATAAGCGCCAAGAGAAAGGGCGAACAAGATGCGCCCAAATTATAACATCTTGTGCAGCGCAGTTCGTCATGTTCCGGTTGGGACGTTTTTCCTCGAAATTTATCCGGCATGTTTTACACGTATCTTACACCAGAGGGCACGCCAAATCACCATGCCTAGTGCATGTGTGCCAGAAAAGACCACCGCAAAAACAGGGATGACCACGGTGCCGAGTAGAAAGGCTCGCCCAAGCGCAGCGAGTGGCCCGGCCAATAGCATGCCTAGCACAGGCCGCCACAACTGTCGCGGGTCAGCGCTGATGGCAGGTTGAAACAAGCCTAGAAAGGGGGCAACCAGAAACCAGGCCAGAGTCAGCGGCCCGAAGGCGGCCAACATGCGCGGTAGAAAAGAGATACTCGTTTCCTGGTGTGTGGCAAAGCCAATCAGGGTGACCAGGGCAATGGTCAGGGTATCTCCCAGAATGAGCCAGCGAATTGTTTTCATGATTGCTCTGTTACAAGTGAACCGGTTTGCCTGTGCGCGCCGATTCTAACAAGGCGGCAATCGTGGCCGCGTTGCCGCGGCTATCGGCTAGGGTGACGCGTGGGGTTTTGCCGGCCAAGATGCAATCCGCCAAGTCTTCGACCTCGCCGAGGTATAGTTCCTGACCAGCAATGGCGATAGATTCTACAGTCTCTTGGCGGGTGAGGGTAATTGTCTCGTTTAGGCTGGGCTTAAAAGGGGCAGGGATAGTAATTGTCCCCTGAGAACCGACGACTTCCAGATGCGTGCGATAGGGGGAGCGAAAGCCGCTATCAAACTGGGCATAGACTTGATTGGGGAATTTCAGTTGTCCAAAAAAGGAATCATCTATGCCGGTTTGTCCTGTCACTTGCCAGCCAAAGACTTCTAGCGGTTCGGCATCCGCCAGATAGCGGGCATAACTAATGGGGTAACAGCCCACATCCCACAGGCTACCACCACCCATTTCCGGGTTCAGACGGATGTTTACTTCGGTTTTCATGCTAAACGTGAATGAACCTCGAATGAGTTGCAGTTTGCCAATGGCGCCGTCTTTGATTAATTCTTTGACCTTGAGCGTTTGTGGATGATGGCGGTACATGAAGGCCTCTGCCACTACCCGGCCATGTTGTTGCGCAGCAGCGGCAATCTCGTCTACGTCTTCGGCAGAGAGCGCAAGCGGTTTTTCACAGAGAACGTGTTTGCCGGCTGCCATTGCGCGAATCGTCCATTCTTTGTGCAGGTGGTTGGGCAAGGGGTTGTAAATGACATCAATTTCTGGGTCGGCGAGCAGAGCTTCATACGAACCATAGGCGCGAGGAATGTGCCACTCATGGGCATAGGCTTGGGCTGTTTCTTGTGACCGGCTGGCCACCGCTAGCAAACGGTTGCGTGTTGAAAGGCGCAAGGGTGGGATGATGGCGCGGTTGATACGGGCGGTTGAGAGTAAACCCCAATGGAGAATACGCATGGTTTGTTCCTTTCTGCGCATGACTATAACATATTTCAACAAATCTCTTATCAATTCGTTAGCCCAAAACGGAGGATTCCTGTATAAAATTGAAATGGAATGACCGATATTAAATCTCTGCCGCAGGTCTTGTATGTAGAAGATAACGCCGATTCGCGCGCTCTGGTACGCCGTTTGCTGGCCGGGGAATTTGTCGTTTTGGAAGCCGCCGACCCGCTCAGCGGTATTGAATTGGCGCGCGATACACAACCCGACATCGTCCTGCTAGACATTAATCTGCCCAATATGACCGGGGTAGATGTTGCTATTCGCCTGCGCAGCATTTTGCCACCGAAAACACCGATTGTGGGGGTGACCGCTGACATCACCGATGAAACGCGCGCCCGTGCGTTGGCCGCTGGGTTTACCGGCTTTTTGAACAAGCCGATTGAGGTTGATAGTTTTGAGGAACAAATTCGCGCTTTTTTAGGGGGCAAGCGCGAGGTCTTGAAAGATGCCGAAACGCATCTGCGCGCTTACCAGAGCGAAGTGGTGGAACGGCTTGAAACGCGTGTGCGCGAATTGACCGATTCGCTCCAGCGTAACACCTATTTGCAAAAACAAAATCAGCACATTATTGAAGCCTTGCGCCGCCGCCAAAAGTTGTTGGAAGCCGGTGCGCGTGTTAGCCATGCCGTCACTTCTATTTTGGATTTGGATGAACTCCTGCGCTCAACGGCTGACATCATTTGCACCGAATTTGAGTTTTATTACTCTGGCATTTTTCTACTCTCGGAGGATGGTCAACGGCTCGAACTGCACGCCGGGCATGGCGCGCCGGGCGAGGCCATGCTCAAAGATGGCTTTGCATTGCCTGTGGATGTGAACTCCATGTCTGGCCGTGCTTTCTTGGAGCGTAAAGCCCAGATTGCTCTTGATGTAGAAGGCGAAGCCAGCCGTTTTAGAAACCCGTATTTGCCCCAAACCCGCTCAGAAATGGCCCTGCCCCTGGTCTTTAAGGGCCAAGCGCTGGGTGTATTGACCGTGCAAAGCGCCGAGTTAAATGCCTTTGCTGAAGAAGATATTACTGCACTCCAGTCACTGGCTGACCAAATTGCGAATGCCATTCACAACGCGCAACTCTTGCGCAAACTGGAATTGGCCAATCGAGAGCTGGTTCGCAGTAAGACCTTTGAGGCGATTGCTACCGCCACGGGTGAAGCGATTCACTGGGTGGGCAACAAGGCGGCTCCGGTGCCGGGCAGTGTGCGACGCGTACGCGAAGACTTGCTGAATTTGTTGGCAGCCTTTCATTCTGTTTTGACCGAAACCTGCATCTCTACAGAGTCCAACCCGCTGTATGGGGTGGCGCGTAATGTCTTTGAAGAGGCTGAACAAGCAGGAATTGATTTTGCTGCTGTATCGGGCAAATTGCGTCAGAAAACGCCCAAGCAGCTTATGGCGCTGGTCAGCCTAGAATCGATCCTGGAAGATTTGCAAATTATTGAAAACAGTGCCAAGACCATCCTTTCGATAAAAGAAGACCTGATTGGTCCGGCGCGCCAGCGTAACCCGCGCGCTTTTTCGCTCAGCGAAGAACTAACCCACATGCTTGAAAACATGGCTTTGCCCAAGGGCGTGGTGACAACCGACTTTACCCCCGATTTGCCCCTTGTGTACGGTGACCCGCGCCAAATAGAGCAAGTTTTCAATAACTTGGTTAAGAATGCCTGGGAAGCGATGGATGGCCAGCCTGACCCGCATATTCACATTTCGCTAAAGCGAGATGCGAATCCATCGTTCTTGCTGACTTGTGTCCGTGATAACGGCCCCGGCATTCCGCCGGAAATTCAAGACAAAATTTGGATGACGTTCTTTACCACCAAAAGCGGGAAGGGTGGTACCGGCTTAGGGCTTTCGGCGTGTATGGAGATGGTACGCCAAAACGAGGGTAAAATTTGGTTGGAAAGTGAACCCGGCAAAGGCGCGGCTTTTTTCGTCTTGTTGCCGGTTGCCCAATAACGTGTAGGTGATTCGCATCTGCCCGTGAGCATTGGGTGAATGGATTATTTATGTGGCCACGAGGAATGACCTTCGTCTGGCGCACGCTATCATGTGTGAGGAGATTGCTATGACCACCATCCTGCTTGTAGATGATGAAAAGCTCGTTCAGCGCAGCCTGGAAAAGACCTTGCTGCGAGCCGGTTTTGATGTGCTTACTGCCGCCGATTGTCGCAGCGGTTGGGATACCTTCCAAGAGCATGCTGCAACGATTGATTTGGCCGTGTTTGACTTAAACATGCCCGATTTTACCGGCCTGAATAAGCCCGGCGCCGGCTTGGATTTGCTCCAAAAAGTGTTAGAAGCCAAGCCTGGGTTACCTGCCGTTGTGTTAACGGCTTACGACGAAGTCGGCAAAGCCAAAGATGCTATGAATTTGGGCGCGCGCGCTTACTTTGTGAAAGGCCGCGAACAAGGCTTGGTTGAACTGATTGAAGGTATTTTAGGTCAGAAGACATGAGGCAGATTGGTGTGCATTCCATTCTGCTATGCGTTTCAAAACAAGTTGCAATCAACAGCGTCATGCATAACATTCGTATTATGAAGGAGAACTTATGAAAGCATCCAATTCTACCGGTGCCGAGCGGCAGGCCGCGCTCTTGCAGGCTGCAGCGCGAGTTTCACGCAGCATTGCTTCTATCTTGGACCTCAACCTGTTGTTTAACCGCACAGTGGACATCATTTGCGATGAGTTTGGCTTTTACTATGCCGGCATTTTCCTCATTGATGAAACTGGCGAATGGGCTGTTCTGAAAGCCGGACGTGGCGAGGCAGGGCGTGCGATGTTGGCAGAGCGTCACAAACTGAAAATCGGCGGCAATTCGATGATAGGCGCAGCCATACAGAATCGCAGCGGGCGCATTGCGCTCGATGTGGGCAAAGAAGCGGTTTTCTTCCGCAACCCATTTTTGCCTAAAACGCGCTCAGAAATGGCTTTGCCCCTGATTGCCGGTGACGAAGTCATTGGTGCTTTAACGGTGCAGAGCGAAATAGAAGCCGCGTTCAGTGATGATGACATCGCTGCCTTACAAACTATGGCTGACCAATTGGCCGTTGCCATTGCCAATGCCAAGCTGCACCGTCAAAACCAAGATTTGTTGCGGCAGGCCGAACGACGTACCCGTCTGCTGCGTGCAGCGAATAAAGTTGGCAAAGAAGTTACCTCCGTCCTCGACCTGGAACAACTCTTGCCGAAGATGGTGGACACGATTGTCGAAGCCTATGGTTTCTACTATGCGGGTATTTTTTTGGTGGATGAAAGTGGTACCTGGGCGCATCTGCGTGCCGGTTATGGTGAGGCGGGGAAAGCCATGTTGGCGGAAGGGCATAAATTGCAGGTAGGCGGAAATTCGATGATTGGAACCTGCATTCATCTCAACGAAGCCCGCATTGCGCTTGATGTCGGCGAGGAGCGTGTTCACTTTAAAAACCCGCATCTACCGCATACCCGCTCTGAGATGGCGTTGCCCCTGGCCTTTGGCGATAAGGTATTGGGCGCGGTCACGGTGCAAAGCGTGGAAGAACGCGCCTTCAGCCAAGACGATATTACTAGCTTACAAACGATGGCCGACCATTTGGCCGTTGCTATCCATAACGCATATACGCTTCAGGCGCTCGAAGCGGCCCATGCTGAAATTCTGCGCAATAAAGTGTATGAAGCCCTGACCGCTGCAACAACGGAAGCCATTCACTGGATTGGGAATAAAGCCCTACCGATTAGCATGACCATCGCCCGCTTGAAAGAAGACCTAGTGAATGGGCAGCCCGATTTGCAATCGTTGAGCGAAGATTTGGACTTGATTGCCGAAGCCTCGGAAATGATTGTGCAAGTTAAAGAGCAACTGATTGGCCAAGCACGTGAGCAGAAGCCGCGCCCCGTTTTGTTGCAGGATGTGGTACAAGCAGCGATTGACGCGCGCGGTCTTCAGGAGGTGGTTGTCAATATCGCGCCCGAAGCGGCCTATGTCATGGCGGATAGCACACAACTGGCGCGTGCTTTGGGCAACTTGCTGCAGAACGCAGCTGAAGCCGGGGCGAGCGACATTCGACTGCAGGCAGCGCCTGCATCGAAAGGTCAGGTGGAAATTCGCATTCGCGATAACGGCTGCGGAATGTCAGCCGATGCGTTGGAAAAAGCCTGGACACCCTTCTATTCCACAAAACCAGACCATCATGGCTTAGGCCTACCCGCGGCGTTACATGTCATCACCCAGCTGCAGGGGCAAATTCACCTGCATAGCCAGGCAGGGCAAGGCACCACTGTTCACATCACTTTGCCGGCTGCTCAGCCAACGCCTGCTGAACTTTCCTCCACACCCTCCATCCTCTTGCTAGATGATGATGACCCTTGGGCGCAATTCTTCCTTGCGACAGTTTCAAGCGCCAAGCGGAGCAATCAGCCGGCAGAGGCTGACTTGTTGCTCATAGACCAATTTCTGCACACCGCCGACTTCGAGGCCTTGGTCAAACAAATCCATGCCGCTGGCCTCGCCGCAAAAACGATTGTTCTCACGGCGGCTATGGATGTGGATAAGATGACCCGCCTGTTGCGCCTGGGCATCCGTGATGTGCGTCTGAAACCTTACAGCCCGGCAGAAATTCCGGCGCTGTGGGAGGAATAAACAATGAAATTACATTTTCACGGCGCGGCTCAAACCGTCACCGGTTCGATGCACTTGCTGGAGGTGAACGGCCATGCCTTGCTCATCGATTGTGGCTTGTTCCAGGGGCCGCGCCGTGAAAGTTTTGAGCGTAACCGTCATTTTCCATTTGACCCACGTAAAATTGACGCTGTTTTGCTTACGCACGCCCACATTGACCATAGCGGCAATCTGCCCAACTTGGTTTTGCAGGGCTTTGATGGGCCAATTTATTGCACCTCGGCGACCGCTGAACTGACGCACATTATGCTGTTAGATTCGGGTCACATCCATGAAAGGCAGGCGGAAGCCGTCTCCTGGCGGAATGCACAAAAAGGGCTTGAGCCAGTTGACCCTCTCTACACACAGGAGGATGCCGCTCGTGTGCAACCCCTGTTGCGGGGCATTCCCTACGATGAACTCTTTGAGCCGGTACCGGGTGTCTTGACACGTTTTGTTGAGGCGGGTCACATTCTCGGTTCGGCTTCTGTACCGCTTGAAGTCAACGAGAAGGGACATACCCGCACACTCTGGTTTTCTGGCGACATCGGCAGACGCCGTCTGCCTTTGCTGCGTGACCCTCAGTTGCCGGCCCAGGTAGATGCCCTCGTGATGGAATCGACCTATGGCGATAAGCCCCATCGTAACCCGGAAGAGGCCTATGAAGAAATGCGCCAAGTCATCACCCGCACTATTCAGCGTGGCGGCAAGGTCATTATCCCAGCCTTTGCTGTTGGCCGGACCCAAGAACTGGTCTATAACCTCAACATGATGTACGAAAATGGTGATTTGCCGGAAGTGCCTGTCTATGTAGATAGCCCTCTGGCGGTCAATGTAACCGATATTTTCAAAAAATATCCCGATTGTTATGACGCCGAAACTCTGCAATGGATCGAACGCGGTCACCCTGCCTTAGAGTTTCGGTTGTTGAAATACATCACCAGTTTGGATGAATCCAAAGCGCTGAATGCACGTGAAGACCCAATGATAATCATTTCGGCTTCTGGCATGGCCGAGTTTGGGCGGATAGTCTTTCACATTCGTTGGAACATCGAAAATCCGCGCAATACAATCATGATTGTTGGTTGGCAAGCGCCTGGCACCTTGGGACGGCGCTTGGCCGATCGTGAGCCGTTCGTAAAAATTTTGGGAGAAACCTTCCAAGTCCAAGCCGAAATCTCAACGATTGGTGGGCTTTCCGCTCACGCCGGGCAAGATATGTTGATGGAATATGCCCGCGCTGCGCATGCCCAAAAGAAAGGCGTCTTCCTCGTGCATGGGGAAGAAAAAGCTGCCTTACCCTTGCAAGCAAAACTCGAAGAGAGCGGCCTCAAGCGGGTATTCTACCCTGCGCAAGGCGCCGTACTGGAGATGTAAGTGGGGAAAACGCTTTACCAAAACCGCCAGATGCTCCTTCGCGCCGGCGGCTCACTCCTTTCAGCGCTTTTATTGGTGTTGTTATTTGCCAATAACTGGCATGAAGTACAGACTGCCTTGCAGCAGATTTCCTTACTTCACTTATTGATGGCTTTTTTGCTGGTGTTTGTTTCACGCTTGTTTACCATCTTGCGCTGGTACGTCCTGTTGCGCTCGGCTGGTGTGCCAATTTCCTTTCAGCAAACCGTCTCACTGACTTTTACCGGTTTGTTTGCCTCGAATTTCCTGCCCACCACTATCGGTGGTGATGTGGTGCGGTTGGCCGGGGCCATCCAAATGGGATATGACCGCGCCGTTTGCCTGGCTTCGTTGGCGGCGGACCGGCTGGTCAATATGGCAGGCATGTCGCTTACCGCGCCGCTTGGTTTGTATCAAATCTGGCTGAAGGCCCCCACCATCGTGCTCTCTGCCGTTCTACCCTCACAAAAAGCGCATTCGATTTGGCAAAAAGCGGGTGTTTTTTTGCAACGCATGTTCCAATCGCTGGTGTTATGGTTCAGACAACCAGGCGCTCTTCTGCTTGCGCTTCTCTTTGCTTTGGCGAACATGTTCTGTCTGTTTGGCGCCAACTATGTCTTGTTGCGCGCTTTAGGCGCCGAGTTGGCCGTTTGGCGGGTTCTTGGCATTTATAGCCTGGCCTATTTTGTCGGTCTCGTGCCGGTCTCTATCAACGGCTATGGTTGGCAGGAATTGACCAGTTCCGCCTTGTTGGCTGCTTTGGGCGGCATTGCCCCCTCGTTTGGCGCTGCGGTCGCCATTTTTAACCGAATTTTGATGATGCTCGCCAGTTTACCGGGAGCGTTTACCCTGCCTGGTATTCTGGCACAACTGCCCAAAAATGAACAATCCTAAAACGTTCTGGCAAACAACTTTTGTTTTTACCTTTTTGGCGAATTTGGTTATCCTGGCCTGGTCCGTCGTGCGCTGGGCCGAAATTGGCGTCATTTTGTATCGTTCGGTGTGGGGGATTGCATTACTGCTTTACCTGGCGGTGTTAGCCGGCTGTGTTTTTGTGCTGTTTTGGATACGCAGCAAGGATGTACGTGTTGAGCGCTTGGTTGCCTTGCTGGAGTTGCAGCGTCTTACCCATCCGGTTTGGCGTGCACTGGGTGGGGGATTGTTCCTTGGTATTCTGTTTCTCATTCCCTGGCTCAAATTTACTTTGCGCGTTGGTGAAGTGGTCAAGCAATCTACCCAGGACCCGGTGTTGACGACCATTCTGTTCTACTGGGTGTGCTGGTGGCTGGTGCTGTTGGCCTCGGTTGCGCTCAAGGTTGCCTTGCGTAGCACCTGGCAGGGTGGATTTGCCGCTGCCGTGGTTATCCTTGGTGTGGCGTATGAAATCTTCCTCCAATTTCGGGCTGTTTCTGGTTATCCATTTTCACTGGGCTGGTCAGAAACGAGTCGGTACTTTTATGCCTCGCTCTACTTTTCGGAATGGCTATATGGCGAGCGTTTTGCACTTTCGACCCTGCATCCCACCCGCTACTTTTTGCAATCTCTGGCCTATTTGGTTCCCTGGTGGGGGTTGACCGAACACCGATTTTGGCAATTTTTGTTATGGGTTGTGATGACGGGCGTGGTTGCCGTTTCGCTGGCCTGGCGCACTTTGCGGGCTTCCACACAGCAAATCTCCCCACCCCAAACAGGAACTGCGGCTTTGTTTGCCGGTTGGTTTTTTCTCTACCTATTGCTGGTGGGGGTCTATTATCACTTAGCCGTGATGGTCTTCGTCCCGCTTTGGTTCGTCTCATCTCGTCATCCTTGGCGTTCGTTGGTGGCCATCATTTTCGCTTCGCTGTGGGCGGGGGTCAGCCGTGTCAACTGGTTCCCTATGCCTGCTATGGTAGCAACCGCGATATATTTGCTCGAAGTGCCTTTTCGCCAGTTTGAGCCACAAGAGCGCGAAAACATCACAAGACCCAAGCGCGTTCTCTCTGCTCTTGTAGCGTACTTTTCTCTTCCGGTTTTGTGGACAGTGGGTGGTTTGCTCTCGGCTCTGATAGCCCAAGCCGCATATATCCCGCTTTCTGGTAATGCGGATAACCCGGAAATTTTCGCTTCTAGCTTCACCTCCGATTTGCTCTGGTACCGTTTGTGGCCGAATGCGCTCTTTCCGCTTGGGATTGTGCCGGCCATTTTGATTGTCACCGGCCCGTGCCTGCTGATTGTGTTGACAGCCATGCGCCAGCATAGACAGTTGCACTTCGTTCGCTGGTTGGGGTTGTGGGCGATGATTGCCGTTTTGTTTGGCGGCAGTTTGGTGGTCAGCGTCAAAATTGGCGGGGGTGGTGACTTGCATAACATGGATACTTACGCGGTGCTAATTGGCATCGTGGCCGCTTATTTCCTGGGCAACAAAGTCGCCGGGGAACAAGAATGGCCTGCTTGGCGCCTGCCTGTCGCTTGGCCGGTGGTGGCGGTGGCGTGTATGACTCCCCTGCTCTTCCTGCTACCTTCCCTTTCGCCTCGGCTAAAGTACAATCAACCCTGGGCTGCCGAAAATCTCCGGCAGTTGAAAACTCTGGTTGAAACGGCCAACGGCCCGGTTTTGTTTATTACCGAGCGGCATTTGGTCACGTTTGGAGACATCAACGTCTCGATGATTCCCGAATATGAACGTGTGACCTTGATGGAAGCGGCGATGAGCAATAACCGCAAAATGCTCGAAGCCTTTTATGCGGATTTGCGTGCCCATCGCTTTGCGCTGATTGTTAGCGGCAAAGAGAATTTGTTCGTCAAAGAAGATGAACCCTTTGCCGAAGAAAACAACGTTTGGAACACGCGCGTTTCTCCTTATCTGCTATGCTACTATGAACCGGTGGCGCTCTTCGAACCGGAATTTAGCCGTATCGAAGTCTTTGCCCGCCGTGCTATCCCGGCCTCCTGTCCATAGTGCCGCTTGTTGTCATACGTTGCTGGTTCTTCTTCGTCTATGTATCTCCTCTCTGAAATTTCCCTCTTTCCCTTCTTGTTGCTGCTTGCTCTGTGGTCGGCCGGCGGTTGGTTTATGTTGGCGCGTTTTGAACTTCCGGCTCATGAACGTGGTTTGCTTGGCTTGGGCGTTGGGCTGACCTTAGCGGCCTTGTTGGCGAACCTAACGGCTCGCTTGCTCCCAACAGTTGCTGCGTTTTGGCTGGCTGCTGTGCTGACATTGGCCATTGGCGTGGCCTTGGCCTGGCCGTTTGCATGGTCCTTCAAACGTTCCGCTGTGCGCACAATCCTCTCTCACTTAATGCTCTGGCTCTTATTGGCCCTGCTGACTTTCTTTTTGACCTTAATCGGGCGCGGACTGGGCATCTTTGACGATTACCAGAATCTCACGCAGCTCTCCAGCATGGCCCTGGGTGATATTCCGCCCCATTTCGTCTATGACCCGCGTCTGTTATGGAGTTATCACTATTTTCTCTTGCTGGTGGCGGCGCAGTTGATGCGCCTGGCCGAGGCGCCGCCCTGGACAGCGATGGATGTGGCGCGTGGCTTAACGCTGGCCCTGACGTTGGTGTATGGCGCTTTCCTGGCATGGCGCTTGACCAAGAGCCAAGTGGCGGCTGCGCTTTCGGCAGCGTTTCTGTTTTTTGCAGGTGGTGCGCGTTGGATGTTGCTTTTGCTGCCGGCCAGTTTGCTCCAGAGCATTTCCGCTTCGGTAACGCTGATTGGCTCTGGCGCCGATACCGGCCCCAATTTGATGGCAGCACTCTATAACAACTGGAAAATTCAAGGATTGGGGCCTTTTCCTTTTCCCTTTCTGTATGGCTCTGGCCTAGACCCCTCGCTCACCATGGCTCATGCTGGCTATGGGGCGAGCATGTTTATGCTGGTCTTGCTCATCATTTTGTTATCCACAGCTCCTGTGGCAAAAAGTCATCCAAGCGTGGGGTACGGTGTGCAACAGGCCATCTTGGCAGTCCTTTTGGCCGCCTTAGCGCTTGCCAACGAGGTGACCTTTGCCTTTCTTTATGCTGGCATCATTTTTGCGGCTGTGTTTTGGATGCTTCACCAGCGCACGCTACATTTGCCTAGGTCTTTGTGGGCGTTTGCGCCGGCCATTCTTTCTGGTGGAGTGCTTGCTTTGTTGCAGGGTGGGGTCTTCACGGGTGTGTTGCTCGGGTTTCTGGGGCGGTGGAGCGGCTCTGCGGCTGGTGAAGCACTGTATAAAGTCTCGTTCACCATCCGACCGCCGGCTGTTCTTTCGGCGCACGTTGGAACGCTTTCGTTGTCTAACCCCTTGCACTGGTTGGTCATTCTGGCCGAAACCGGCTTGGTTGTCGTTGTTCTACCCTGGGTCTTTTGGCGCGGCTGGAAATGTTTGCGTGAAGAGCGTTGGTTAGAAGCCGCTTGGGTTTTTTCCATGATTCCCAGCTTGCTGACGATTTTCGTGGAATATACCGGTAACGCCGGGCCGACTGCTCTCTCGCGGATGACAGCGCATTTTTTGATGGTGTTGAAATTTTATGCCGTGCCGCTTTTGTGGGTGTGGCTCAAAGAAAAAGCCGACACGTGGCAAGTTGCTTTTTTGGGATGGGGATTGGCTGCCTGTTTAAGCGGCCTGGGGCTGCTGACTCTGCAAATCCCGGCCATGCCGAATCCTATCTACGCTGAATTTCTCGACCCGCTTGATGCAAAAATGTATGACAAGCATTGGGGAACGCTCCAAGCCGGGGCGCTGGTCTTCGATACTTCTCCTCAGCGTGGACCAACTGTGCTAGGCTTGCACACCCGTTCCGGGATTCATTATGGCCCCCCTACGTTTCCTGAATGGTATGCGCTGAAAGAAAACCCCGATCCCTTTGCCATGAAACGCGCCGGATTTCGGTATCTGTACTTGGAACGCGCTTATTGGCAAAAATTTGCTGACCACTTCACCCACCCCTGTGTCAAAATTCTTGATGATATGCAAGACCTTGCTGCGGACGGGCGGGTTCTTGCACAAAGAGTACTGCTTGATGTGGAAGCATGTTATCCATGAGCCTTTTCTTGTCTAAGTTACGTAAGAAAAAAGGATAGATAACGATGCTCAAATCACAAATTATTACTATCCGTTAATCCCTCTCTGATAAAATCGTGATATAAACAGATTGCACTCTTCCGTCACTGCACTTGAGGCATGGAGCCGCCATGCGATTCTACTCATCGGCAGGGATTTGAACATGGTCAGATAACAGCAACTCACCTACTGTAACCTACTTTATGAGGGGGCAGGAAAAAGGAATCTCAACGCTTATTCTCTTTTCCCCTGCGACCTCAGTGTTTGTTTTGAACCTTATCACCTTTTTTGGAACCACCTCTCTATGAGTCAACAGCGCCGAATTACTGATGACCTCGATGCTTTGCTAGGCGTTTTGCCAAAAAGCATTGTAGATGCCGTTCACAAAGCCAATAATTACGACAAACTGCTTGAAATTATCCTAGACCTGGGGCGTGTACCAACGGCCCGTTTTGTAGATGGGGAGATTACACTGCGTGATACCGAAATCACGCGTGAGGAAATAGATTATGTGGATCAGCGCGTTGGTGAGTTTGATGCCGATAACCGCGCGGGCATTGAACGTACCCTGCACCGTATTTCCGCCATCCGCAACCGGCGCGGGGGCATTGTCGGGTTAACCTTGCGGGTAGGACGTGCTGTGTACGGCACGATTGACATTATCCAAGATATTATCGAGAGCGGTAAAAGCATTCTCATTTTAGGCCGCCCAGGGGTAGGCAAGACTACCCTCTTGCGTGAGGCGGCTCGTATCCTTGCCGAAACCCGCCGGGTAGTGATTGTAGATACTTCCAATGAAATTGGAGGCGATGGCGATGTGCCACACCCGGCGGTTGGACGTGCGCGCCGGATGCAAGTGCGTGAACCCATGCTTCAGCACGAGGTGATGATTGAAGCAGTTGAGAATCATAACCCTGAAGTGATTGTGATTGATGAAATTGGACGCGAGCTAGAAGCCCTCGCCGCACGCACAATTGCCGAGCGCGGCGTGCAACTGATAGGTACGGCGCATGGCAATGCACTCGAAAACCTGCTTCAGAATCCTACCCTCTCGGACCTGGTGGGCGGTATTGAAGCGGTGACCCTCTCGGATGAAGAAGCCCGCCGGCGCGGAACGCAAAAAACGGTTTTGGAGCGTCGCGCTCCGCCGACGTTCGATGTTTTGGTCGAAATTCAAAATCGCGACCAATTTGCCATTCACATGGATGTAACGGCGGCTGTAGATTCCTTCTTGCGCGGTTATCCCTTGCCGGCAGAATTGCGCACCCGCGATTCCGATGGCAAAATTCGGATTGAAAAGGCGCCACAGGTCGAAATCCGCAGGTCTCCCTTTGAAGCCCGCCAATTGCGAGGGGATGTGCGCACGACCCGAAGCGAAACCCGCGCCGAAACCAGAAGTCCGAACCCTGAAGCACGCACCCCTACCCCCGAATTGCCTCTCAGTAATTCTCAGGCGCCGTTGCAGCCGGTCAAAATTTACCCGTATGGGGTGGCGCGCAACCGACTGATGCAAAGCGCTAAACGGCTGGGCGTCCCAGCGATTGTCGTCCGCACCATTGATGAGGCCAACGCGCTGATTACCTTGCGTTCTTATTATCGTGACCATCAGGCCACGATTGTAGAAGCCGAACAACGTGGTATGCCCATTTATGTCTTGCGCGCCAACTCGGTCAGTCAGATTGAGCAGTTCCTGGCAGATTTGTTCAATTTGCCGGGTGAAACTAACTTGCCCTTTGGGACAACTGATGCTATTCGCACCGAGACCCAAGCCGCGATTGCTGCCGTATTAAACGGTGAGCGGTATGTGGATATGCCGCCTGCCGGGCCGGCCATTCGGCGCATTCAACACGAAATGGCGCGTGCTGCCGATTTGGTCAGCCATTCTTACGGCAAAGAACCGCGCCGACACGTTCGAATCTTTCGGGATTAACCTCGCCGCGGTGCAACATCCGAGCCTGTATGTTTATTACCCTCGAAGGTCCTGAAGGTTCTGGCAAGACTTCTCATCTTCCCCCGCTCGTTGAATTTCTGCGCGAGCGGGGCTACTCTGTTTTTCCGACCCGTGAACCGGGCGGAACTTCCATTGGCGAACAAATCCGTGCTGTAATTCATGACCTGAAAAATGCAGAAATGCATCCTCGCACCGAAACGCTGCTGTACCAGGCTGCACGTGCTCAAATCGTTGAGGAGGTGATTAAACCTCGCCTTGCGCGGGGCGAGGTGGTCATTTCAGACCGCTACTTTGACTCCACGATTGCTTATCAGGGGTATGGGCATGGGCAAGACCTAGAGCAGGTGCGCCAATTGGTGCGCTATGCAACAGGTGGCCTGATGCCTGATTTGACTATTCTGCTGGATATTGACGTGGAATTGGGTTTACAGCGCAAGTCCAGACAGCAGGAATGGAATCGGTTGGAAGCGTATACCGTTGAGTTTCATCAAAGGGTACGCGCAGGGTATTTGGAGCTGGTCAGGCAGGAGCCACACCGCTGGCGGGTGGTAGATGCCAGCCAGGCATGGCAGGTCGTGCAACAAACCTTGCGCGAATTGGTATGTCAGGCGTTAAAGTCTTAAGCGCGCCAAAAGCCACGCCGTAAAGGTCGCACTTCTTCTGTGGTGACAAACGCTTCGGGGTCGGTTTCGTGGACGAGTTGTTCGATACGCCCGATATCCTTGCGCAAGATACTGACGGATAACATGCTCACGGTGCCATCTTTGCCGCGCGCCGGAATTTCTGTTACCCCGAAGCCGGCTTGGCGCAGCGCATTGGCCAGCAAAACACCGCGCCGTGGACTGATAATTTGCGCTTGAATATGTCCGATGGCTAAACGTTCCTCGATAATCATTCCAATCACATTGCCGGTGGCAAAACCGGCAGCATAGCCGATGATGTTAAGCGGGTTATCTAGGTTATCTAACACCGAAGAAATCGCCAAGACGAAGATGACGGATTGCACAAAGCCCATTCCCCAAGAAATGGCTTTGCGCCCACGCATGACGAACAAGACCCGCAGCGTATCGAAGGTCATATCTGCTACGCGCAGAGCAAAAATGCCCAAAGCCCCTAACCATGCGGCGGGAGAAAACACAACTTCAAGCCAACCCATTTTTTAAGGTTATCCTTCCAATTTCGAAATGTTTTGTACTTTGTGGCGCGGTTTCATAAAACAGGCGCAGGAGATACCTGCGCCTGTTTGGGTTTACCGGTTCGGTAAGTATAACTTTTCGACGTATTCTTTGAGCATCCGGCGGGTGCTGAATTGCGGCGTGATGGTGCGCATGGATTCTTTGATGCGTTGCACCCACTTCACAGGCACGTCTTGTGCGTCGCGGTCACCGTAGTAGAGAGGGATGATTTCTTTCTCCAAGGTGTTATATAGGCTTTCTGCATCTGCCTCATCCTGTACTTCGGCGTCCAGGTCGGCATCGGGGCCGATTGCCCAACCGTTATCGCCGTTATAGGCTTCGCGCCACCAGCCGTCTAACACTGAGAAGTTGAGCGCGCCGTTCAGGGCGGCTTTCATGCCGGAAGTGCCGCTGGCTTCGTTGGGGCGGCGGGGGGTGTTCATCCACACATCCACGCCTTGCACCAAGTAACGAGCCAAGTTCATGTCATAGTCTTCCAAGAAGACGATGCGGCCACCGTTTTCAGCCTTTTTAACGCGCCGATAGACTTCTTGAATCAGCTGTTTGCCTGGTTCATCGGCGGGGTGTGCCTTGCCGGCAAACAAGATTTGCACCGGACGATTGGGCTGATTGATAATGTGTAAAAGGCGTTCAAAGTCTTTCAAAACTAGGCTGGCGCGTTTATAGGTTGCAAAACGACGGGCAAAGCCAATCGTCAGCACATACGGGGCGAGCATCACGCCGCTGGCAATGACTTGTATGGGATGATAACCACCCTGCATCCAGCGCTGCCGAGAGCGTTCCTCAAAGTACAGCACCATTTTCCGCTTGAGATGAGTGCGCACGGCCCACAGCTCATGGGCTGGGATGTTCTCTATTTTTTCCCACATTTCAAAGTCGTCGAGATGGTCGAGCCAATCGGGGCCGAAGTATTTTTCGAGCAAAACGCGAATGCGGCGCGCCATCCAGGTGGTCGTGTGTACGCCGTTGGTGACGTAGGTAATCGGCACTTCCTCGGCATTTTCGGTGTTCCACAAGTGCTTCCACATTCGTCGGCTGACTACACCATGCAATTCTGAGACGGCATTGCGACCTTCCGAGTTGCGTAGTGCCAACACGGGCATGGAAAAAGTCTCTCCCCACGATTGGTGATGACGCGCCAGGTCAATAAATTGGTCGCGGGTGATGCCTAGCTCGCTCCACATGGTCGCCAGGTATTTATCAATCAGCCAGAGTGGAAATTCGTCGTTGCCGGCCGGGACAGGGGTGTGAGTTGTAAATACATTGTGTGGACGAGTGAGCGCCAGCGCTTCTTCGAAGGTCTTGCCTTGTTTGACCAGCTCGCGTGCGCGCTCCAAAATCATGAAAGAAGCGTGGCCTTCGTTCATGTGCCAGACGGTGGGGTCGAACCCTAAAGCGCGCAAAGCGCGTACTCCGCCGATGCCCAGCAGAACTTCTTGCATGATGCGCAGATTGATGTCTGACCAGTATAGGCGCGTGGTGAGTTGTCGCACCATGGGTGGGTTGATGCTGATGTTGGTATCAAGCAGGTAAAGGGGTGTACGTCCAACGCGCACTTCCCAAATCCGAGCTTGTACCGGGCCATCAGGAAATTCAACCTGGATGGTCAGCTCAGTTCCATCTTCTTTTTTGACAAGCAAAAGCGGCAGTGCTTGAAAATCGAGGGGGTTGTTGATGGATTCTTGCCAGCCATCTTCGGTGATGCGCTGCGAGAAGTAACCCTCTGTGTAGAGCAAGCCAATCCCTACCAGCGGCAGGCCAATATCGGAAGATTCTTTCAAATGGTCGCCTGCCAATACGCCTAAGCCGCCAGAGTAGATGGGCAGGGTTTCATTTAGGCCGAATTCCATCGAGAAGTAGGCAATTTGCTCTTTGCTTTCAGGGTAGGCGGAGGCAAACCAGGTATCGGTCCGTTGCATGTAGGTATCAAATTCGCTGAATACCTGGTCATACAATTCTAAATAGATGGGGTTTTGAGCAGCAGCATTGAGGGCCGGCCGTTCTACTTTGCGCAAAAAGACAATGGGGTTGTGTCGAACTCGTTCCCAAAGGTTATTGTCAATGCGGCTGAACAGGTGTTGGGCATTCGGGTTCCAGGTCCACCATAGGTTATAGGAAAGTTCGCCTAGCCGGTTGATGCGTCGCGGCAGGTCGAAGTGGTTGGGCAATTTGGTTTTGTAGGTCGTCATAAGCGTTCCTTTCCAAAATAGCGGGGCAAATCATACCACAGGCAGAGGAAAGTCAAGGTTGCAAGGTGATTAATTTACAAAATAAACGAAATCGTTTTGCAGGCATTCAGTGCGTGCAGAACGTTCGCGGATATAATAATTGTTATGACGACTCTTGACCGTTATAACCAGTTGAAGCAAGAACTTCATTATCACTTGTATCGTTATCATGTGCTGGATGCGCCTGTGATTAGCGATGCAGAGTATGACCGCTTGATGCAGGAGCTAAAGGCCATCGAGGCTGAACATCCCGATTGGGTGACGCCCGATTCGCCTAGTCAGCGGATTGGGGCAGTCGTTTCGGAAAAATTTGAGAAGGTGCGCCATCCACGCCCGATTTTGAGTTTGGCCAATGCCTTTGGCGCAGAAGAAGCCCGTGCCTGGTATGAGCGCATTCGTAAGCTGGATGTACGTGTTGAGACGGCTAAATTTGTGGTAGAGCCGAAAATTGATGGGTTAAGCGTGGTGTTGCATTATCGCCAGGGCGTGTTTGTTCAGGGTGCTACACGCGGCGATGGTGAAGTGGGGGAAGAGATTACGGCGAACTTGCGCACGGTCAGGGCTTTGCCTCTTCAAATTCCGGTTCAACCGCAGCCTTTTTCTGCGTTTGAGCATCGCTCGCAACAGGGACAGTTATCTTTGTTCGATACTTCTGCGGTTGCTGCGATGCCCGCTTTGCCCGATTATCTGGTGGTGCGTGGGGAGGTATTCATCACCCATCGCGATTTTGAGGCCCTCAATCGCCGTCTCATGGAAGCCGGAGAAAAAACGTACCTGAACCCACGCAACACCGCCGCCGGCTCTCTGCGTCAACTTGACCCGGCCGTGACTGCCAGTCGCCCTTTGACGATTCTGGTATATCAGGTGGTGTATGCCGAACAAGGTGCGCAAAGCCAGCTCGCAACGGAGATTCCAACCTCTCAGTGGGAGACTCTGCAATGGCTCAAGTCGCTTGGTTTTCCGGTGACCGAGGTTGCACGGCGGTTTGATACGTTGGATGAAGCGATTGCTTATGTGCAGAGTTGGGAAAACCGGCGTGATGACCTGGGCTATGAAGCGGATGGGTTTGTGATTAAGCTGGATGACTTGCGTTTGGCCGAAGCGTTGGGCTTTGTGGGCAAAGACCCGCGCGGCGCGATTGCCTATAAATTTCCAGCGCGAGAGGTGACGACCCGTTTGCTTGACATCGAAGTCGAAGTAGGCCGAACGGGCGTTCTCACACCTCGGGCTGTGTTAGAGCCTGTGGAGATTGGGGGCGTGGTGGTACGTAATGCCACGTTGCATAACTTCGACTACGTTGCTGAAAAAGATATTCGTATTGGGGACCGCGTGCTGGTTAAACGCGCTGGGGAAGTCATCCCGTATGTGATTGGCCCGGTGGTAGAGGCGCGTGATGGAACAGAGCATCCCTACACGCCGCCGATAGATTGTCCGGCCTGCGGTCAGCCGGTGGAGCATTTTGAAGGAGAAGTGGCCTGGTACTGTGTCAATGCGGCTTGCCCGGCGCAATTGGTGCGGAATGTGGAACATTTTGTTTCGCGGAATGCTATGGACATTCGTGGATTGGGCATTCGCATTGTCGAGCAGTTGATTGCAGCCGGTTTGGTGCGTGATGTGGCGGATTTGTATTTTCTGACGAAGGAGCAACTGCTGTGTCTGGAGGGGTTCGCCGATAAAAAAGCGGAAAACTTGCTGACGGCCATTCGCGCCTCGGCAGGCCAGCCGTTGAATCGACTTATTACGGCGTTGGGCATGCGTGGTGTGGGCGAAGTGATGGCTGCGGATTTGAGTCGGGTCTATCCTGACCTAGAGGCGCTCTCTCGGGCTACTGCCGAGGAGCTGCAACAAATTGAGGGGGTTGGGCCGAATATCGCTGCCTCGATTGTGGATTGGTTTTCTCGTCCGGCGAATCGTGCTTTGTTGCAAAAGTTGAAATCTGCTGGGGTATGGCCGGTGGCCGGGAGGGAATCAGCACACGTCAGCAATCAGCCGCTGGCAGGTTTGACGTTTGTCATCACCGGCACGTTGCCGACTTTTTCGCGTGAGCAGGCAAAAGAGTTTATCGAACGGCATGGTGGTAAGGTCACCGACTCGGTGAGTAAAAAGACCGATTATTTGGTGTTAGGTGAAGCCCCTGGCTCGAAATTGCAGAAGGCGCAGGCGCTTGGTATACCTACTTTGGATGAAGAGGGACTGAGAAGATTGGTGCAGTCTTGATTATGAAGGCAAGTTGGACGATGGATTGGATTCAAAAAGCGCAGGACGAGGGTATGGCCTCGTCCTGCGAATGATTAGAGCGGGTGATGGGACTCGAACCCACGATATTTTGCTTGGGAAGCAAACGTTCTACCACTGAACTACACCCGCTTGTGGAGGGGGATTATAGTCACGCTGAATCAGGATGTCAAGCGTTCTGACAAGCCGGCGATGGCGGGTTTCTTCAGGCGTGTGTGTGTTGTTCTTCGATTTGGCAAAAGAGTTCGCCGCCGTTGCAACAGGCGCATTCTAGTTGCAGGGTGGTGTGGGCAATGCCGTAGCGATGAGTGAGCAACTCGTTCAATTCGCCCTGGATAACGGCTCCGCAACTGATGGAAACGTCATCGGTGACGACGTGCGCCGATAAGATGCGTTTTTGTTGGTCAATGCTCCAGACGTGCAGGTCGTGAATCCCCTTGACGCCCGGCACGGCGTTCATTTCGTTGACCATCTTTTTGATGTCTATGTCGCCGGGGGTGCTTTCGAGCAGGATGTGGATGGTCTCGCGCAGGATGCCCCAGGCGTTCCACAGAATCAGCAGGCCAATCAGGACGCTGACGAGGGGGTCGAGCCAGTTCCAACGGGTGAAGAAGATGGCAACCCCCGCAAGTACTGCTCCCAGGGTGGAAAGTACATCGCCCATCAGGTGGATGAAGGCTGAGCGTAGGTTGAGGTCGTGTTCGCTGCCTTCTTTGATGAGCCAGGCGGTGATGGCGTTGATAACGAAGGCCACCAATCCCACCCCAATCAGGATACCGGAATGGACTTGGGGCGGGTTGATAAAACGGTGCCAGGCTTCGTAGAAAATTCCCAGCGAGATGAGCGCCAGGGTGGCCGAGTTGACCATGGCGGCCAGGATTCCGGCGCGGTGGTAGCCGAAGGTTTTGCGGGCGTTGGCGGGCTGCAGGGCCTTGCGCATGGCGTACCAGCTCAGGCCGAGCGCCAGCACATCGGTAAAGTTGTGGGCTGCGTCGGTGAGCAGGGCCAGGCTGTTGCCCAGCAGCCCGGCGATGATTTCTACAACGACAAAGGCCAGCGTCAGGCCAAGCGAGAGGCCAAGCCGCCAAGATGTTTTTTGGGAAAGGTTTTCGAAGTGTGAGTGGGTGTGCGTGGTCATGAAGTTAGCTGTGTCGGGCGTGTTCTAGCCCTTTTTGGAAGAGTTCTGTGACGTGTTCGTCAGCGATGGCAATGAACACCTGCCGCCCCTGTTTGCGGGCGCGGATGAGCCGTTTGTCTTTCAACCCCCGCAATTGATGGGAGATGGCCGATTTGGTGGGGCCAATCTGTTGCACCAGGTCGCCCACGCTGACTTCGCCCTCCATGAGTGCAGCCACGATGCGCACACGGGTTGGGTCACTGAGGGCCGAGAACAGGTCGGCCAGGCGGTTGGCGGTGGGGTCGTCGAGGGTCAAGTTGGGCATTTTGTTTGTGTAGATTGGTTACAGTTGAGCAATCGCTCAACTGTTGTTGATGATTGTACCCTGCTCTTGTTGTCAGGTCAAGTCAGATTATTTTTCCCATCTGGGCTGCCAGTCGGGTTCGGGGTGGGTGGTGAGCTGGCGTAAATTGGAGCCGTCGGCGTTCATTAGGTATAAATCAGCCTGGCCTTTGTTGCGCAGGGAGTTGAACACGATTTGCGTTCCATCGGGGGAGTAACTGGCGGCGGTGTTGTTGCCGCCGGTGGTGAGCCGCAGGAAGTTACCATTGGAGGTATCTAGGCGGTAGATGTCTTTGTCGCCGGGGGGGCCGGCAAAGATGAGCAGGTAGCGGCTATCTGGTGACCAGGCGAGTGAGCCGCCGATGCCGAGCAGGCCGCGGCTGATGCGGCGGTGATTGGTGCCATCGGGGTTCATTAGGAAAATTTCGAACTCGTTGGGCTGGTCAAGCGACATGGCGTAGGCGATGGTGCTTCCATCCGGCGACCAGGCGGTAGCGACGACGTTGTTGGGGGCTGGGTATATTTGTTGCGGGTTGAGGCCGTCACGGTTGATAATCCAAATCGTTGAGGGACCTTCGCCCACGCGGTTGACGAAGACGATTTTTTGCCCATCCGGGGAGTAACTGGGCGAGAGGACGTTGCCGATGCGGTTGGTGAGTTGGGTGAGTTCGCCGCTTTGCAAGACCAGGCGGTATAGGTCGAAGGTGCCATTGCGGTTGGAGGCAAATACAATTTCCGCGCCGCCGGGGGCAAAGGCAGGGTAGTAGTTGTGGGCGTAGGTGGTGTTGGTGAGCAGTTGCAGGTTTTGGCCATCGGCACGCACCATGCAAATCTGGTTGAAGTCACCGCGCGTGCAGGTGAAGACAATGTTGCCACCGTGTGGTTCGGTGGGAGCCGGCAGCGGGGTGAAGGTGGGGGCAGGGGTGGGCTGCAGGAGGCCAGGAAGGGGGGCTGTGGCGGTGGCGGTATTTGGGGTGGAAATGGGAATGGAAGGTGTGGCAGGCTGGATTTGCCATAGGGCGAATCCAACGCCGGTTAGCAGGAGCAGGATCAGCGCCGGGCGTAGGAAGCGGGTGTAATCAGTTTTGGCGTATGGGGTGGCGCTGTTCGATGTGATGGTTTTTTCTAACGGGCGCAGAGGGATAGGGGCGCTGATGACTTCGGCAGGGGGTGGCAGGTAATGCCAGGTGTGCAGGAGATGTTCGGTAACGGGAGCGTGTTTGTGACTGGCTCGTTCGGGTACCGATTCCGCCTGAAGCCCGGCGGCCATGCACAGGGTCAGGAAGAATTCTCCGACGCTGTTGAATCTATCTAGAGGGCGTTTGGAAAGACCCTGTAAGATGAGGCGCGCTAGATAGTCTGGGATGGATGGGTTGAGTTTACGCGGGCTGGTGAGTTCATCGGCAGGCGGCTGGCCGGTGAGGAGTTCAAAGAGCAGGGCGGCGAGGGCGTAAATGTCGGTCGCGGCAGAGAGACGCGCCGGGTTGACTTGTTCGGGGGCGGCGTAGGGGTGTAGGATGGGCTGGAAGTCTATTTCACCGTTTTTTTTGCTTAGACCCAGGCCGCCCAGGTAGATGCGTCCTTCACGGTCTATATGAATTTGTTCTGGGCATAGGTTGGTGTGAACGTAGCCCTGCAGGTGAATGTAATCAAGTGCGGCGGCGAGGGCTTTGGCGTAGGTGAGTATTTCTGGCACGCCAAGCGGCTGACCCGGGGTGGAAAGCAGGACATCGCGCAGGGTGGGGCCGTCGCACCAGGCTTCGAGCAGGGCCAGGCGGGCTTCGTCGTGCGCCAGTCCGTAGAAGGAGAGCAGGCTGGTGTGGCGTAGCTTTTTGAGTGCGCCGGCGCGGGTATCGAGTTGTTTGAAGGTTTCGGGGTTGCTGGTGATTTGTGGGGGGAGTAGTGTCAGGCCGAGGTGCCGGCTGTTTTGTAGGTCCCAGGCGCGGTAGATTTCACCCTGTGCGGTTAGGGTTGCAAAGGCTTCGAGCCGGTATTGTCCGAAGAGGGTGTGGGTCAGTAAATCGGCGGGCATGAAAAAAGTATAGCAAGGCGTGTTGATTTGTACAATGTTTGTGGCCAGTTTTTGTTTGGAGTGGTGTGTACTAAGCTTGACAAAATGCGCTATACTGTTCGTAACGTGGAGTGTTTATGTCTGAAATTGACTTGCTGGTTGTTCGACAAGCCATTGAACCGTATGTTGGTTTGGGACGTTCAGGGTTGTTGCCGGCGTTGCACGCTGCGCAGCGGGTTTGTGGATGGATTTCATCCGAGGTGGCGGTTGAGGTAGGCCGCACTTTGGGTGTGCCATTGGCTGATGTGCATGGGGTGATTGAGTTTTACAGTCTCTTTTATAATCATCCGGTTGGGCGACGAATTGTGCGGGTATGTACGGATGTGGCTTGTATGCTGAAGGGGGGGGATGGATTGCTGGCGCAGCGCTGTGCCGAACATGGCCTTCAGCCCGGCGAAACAACGCCAGATGGCGCGCTGACGGTTGAGGCTGCTCCTTGCTTGGGGATGTGCGATTTGGCTCCGGCGGTTTTGACTACGGAAAATGGACGTTGGCGGGTGGGAGAAGGGGCTTTGCGGCCACAGGCTCCGGTGTATGGTGTCTCGCGTTTGTTGACAGCTCGTTGTGGGCGCGGGCGACAGACAACACTGGCTGAGTATGGTGGGTATGAGGCTTTGCGTAAGGCGCTCAAGATGTCACCGCAGGAGGTGATTGCAGAAATTAAGGCTGCGGGGTTGGTGGGGCGCGGCGGGGCGGCTTTTCCGACCGGTGTTAAGTGGGAGGCGGCTGCCAAGGCGCAAGGTTCACCTAAGTATGTGGTTTGTAATACGGATGAATCGGAGCCGGGTACGTTTAAGGACCGGGTGTTGTTGATGGATGACCCGCACAGTATTCTCGAAGGGATGTTGATTGCCGGGTATGCGATTGGTGCAGCGCGCGGTTATTTTTATGTGCGCGGGGAGTATGCTTATATGCTGCCGGTGTTAGAGGCGGTGATGGCTTCGGCGCGCCAGGCCGGCTTGCTGGGCGAGAATATCCTGAACTCCGGGTTTTCCTTCGATGTGGAAATCCGTTTGGGCGCGGGGGCTTATATTTGTGGCGAGGAGACGGCGTTGTTTGAGTCTATTGAGGGTAAGCGCGGCTTTCCGCGTATTAAGCCGCCTTTTCCAACTACGCACGGGCTGTTTGGTAAGCCAACGGTGATTAACAATGTCGAGACGATGTGTAATGTGCCGCTTATTTTGAGGATGGGGGCGCAGGCGTATCGAAACATCGGGACGGAGAAATCAACTGGACCGAAGTTGTTTTGCGTTTCGGGGGATGTTGTTCGCCCCGGCGTTTATGAAGTGCCGTTTGGGGTGACGCTGCGGGAGTTGTTGGACATAGCAAATGGTTCTCCGGTTGAGCGGTTGGACGGTTACTCGGTTGAAACTGGACAACCGGATAACTGGATAACAAATATCCAGGCCATCCTGTTTGGCGGCGCGGCAGGGACGTTTGCGACGGCAGAGCATCTGGATGTGCGCTTGACGTTCGAGGATTTGCGCGCGGCGGGGTTGTCGCTCGGTTCGGGGGTGGTGATGGTGTTCGACCGGTCGCGCGATTTGCGCCAGGTGCTGTTGCAGTTGGGGCATTTTTTCGCGCATGAGTCGTGCGGCAAGTGTTATCCCTGTCAGATGGGGACTCAGCGCCAGGTCGAGATTTTGGAGCGGCTGGCGGCAGGGAAATCGCTGCCCGGCGATTTCGAACGTTTGCAGGATGTCGGTTGGACGATGACAGATGCTAGTCTGTGCGGGCTGGGGCAGACGGCGGCTAGCGCGGTCTTGAGCGCGATGAAGTTGGGGCTGGTCAAAATCGGCGATGGCAGCGGATGTGGCAACGGATGGTGAAGCGGATAAACGGATGAGGCAACGGATGAGGCAACGGATGGTGAAGCGGATAAGCGGATGGGGCAGCGGATGAGGCAACGGATGGTGAAGCGGATAAGCGGATGG
>QEXW01000069.1 GCA_003130845.1 Anaerolineae bacterium | reverse complement strand
TTTTGCGCAAACGTACCCGCGTCATCTCATGGATGTCACCATTGCGGACGGGCATTCGACCGACCGCACGCGCGAAATTATCGCGCAGTTTCAGCACCAGCACCCTGACTTGAAAGTGACCGTGATTGACAATGACGCCCGCACCATTCCGGCGGGCGTCAATCGGGCTATTGCGGCTTCGCAGGGCGAAATTGTGGTGCGGCTGGATGGACATTCTTGCCCATACCCGGATTATATCGAGCGCGTTGTGACAGCCTTGCAATCTGGTAAGGGGCAGAACGTGGGCGGCGTGTGGGAAATTCGCCCAGGCGCCGAGACGCCGATGGCGCGTGCGATTGCCGTTGCGGCTGCACATCCGTTAGGGGTGGGAGATGCGCTCTATCGTCACGCCAAACAAGCCGCGCTGGTCGATACGGTCCCCTTTGGGGCTTGGCAACGTTCCTTTTTGCAACAGATTGGCGGCTATGACGAATCTCTGCTCTCTAACGAAGATTACGAATTGAATGCACGCATTCGTCAATCGGGTGGCGTCATCTGGCTCGACCCGGCCATTCGCTCGGTCTATTTTGCTCGCCCCACCCTGAGAGCGCTGGCGCGGCAATATTGGCGCTATGGGTTTTGGAAATTCCAGATGCTGCGCCGTTACCCATCTACCCTGCGTTGGCGACAGGCGCTCCCGCCATTGTTGGTGTTGAGTCTGTTTGGAAACGCGCTCCTGGCCTGGGTCTGGCCGCTGTTTGGCTGGCTATTGGCGCTGGAACTGGGTGCCTATCTGACCGTTTTGATGCTGGCCGGTTTGCGCTCTGCCCTGGGGCGTCGCCAGTTTTTCTTGCTTTGGGGGTTGCCGTTGGCGATTGCGGTGATGCATTTGGCCTGGGGCAGCGGGTTCTTGTGGAGCATTCTCAGCGGAGTGAAACGAGCATAACGCATGGCTGAAATCACCAAACCGCGCTTTCGCTTAACACCTGGGGAACAACGTGTCGTTTTGATTATTGGCGATTTGCTGATGGGCGCTATTGCGCTCTTGGGAGGTATTTATTTCTGGTTCATTGTAGACCCAGATTTTTTCAACTTTTTTGAGTTCTTCATCGCCCGTGCGCCTTTTTGGTTTTACATCTTGCCGCCGGCCTGGATGCTGTTGTTGGTTGATTTGTATGACCTGCATCGTGCCTCGAATTGGCAGCGCACGCTGCGTGGGGTGACGATTGCGGCGATTGTCGGTGGGGTGGTGTATCTGGTGGTTTTCTTTCTGCAAGATGACCCGCGCTTTATTAACCGCCGCACCTTTGCCGCTTTTCTGTTGCTGGTGTATGTTCTCACTTTGCTCTGGCGGCGGTTGTATATCCGCATGTACACTGCCCAAGGAATGAGCCGCCGGGTGTTGGTTGTCGGTGCGGGTGCGAATGGGCATTCGCTTGCACAGGTTTATCTTGGCCTTAAGCCGCCACCGTTTAACTTGGTGGGGTATATTGATGATGACCCAGAAAAAATTGGGAAAGATGTGGAAGGGTTTCGCATCTACGGCAGCAGCGACCAGTTGTTGCGGTTTATTGAAGAGTTGAATATTACCGAAGTGGTCGTCTCGATTACCGGTGAAATGCGCGGGCAGACCTTTCAGACCTTGCTCGATGTGCAGGAAAAGGGCATCGAAGTGACTCGCATGCAAACACTGTACGAAGATTTGCTCGGGCGTGTGCCGATTCATCACCTGGAATCCGATTGGGTGCTGCGTTCGTTCATTGATGAGGCTCGTGTTAGCACGTTTTACTTGATTGCCTCGCGTGCCATAGATGTTGTAGGTTCCTTGGTCGGATTAGCTATTTTTCTGTTTTTGCTGCCATTCCTGGGAATGGCTATTTTGCTGGATGATGGTTGGCCCATTTTTTACACCCAACCGCGCTTAGGCAAGGGTGGTGTGCCGTTTAACATGGTTAAACTGCGCACGATGGTCAAAAATGCCGAAGCGGATGGAAAAGCACGTATGGCAGCCGAAAATGACCCGCGTGTTACGCGGGTGGGTAACTTTTTGCGCATGACTCGTTTGGATGAGTTGCCTCAATTCTGGAACGTGTTGCGCGGTGAGATGAGCATTGTCGGTCCGCGCGCTGAACGCGAAGAGATGGTCAACAAATTTCAAAAGCAGATACCGTTCTATCGCGCGCGTCTGTTGGCGAAGCCCGGGCTGACCGGTTGGGCGCAAATCAACTATGGCTATGCTGCCACCGTGGAGGATACCGGGGTAAAGTTGGAATATGATTTATACTACATTAAGCATCGTTCGATTTTGATGGACTTAGTCATTATCTTGCGGACGGTGGGTACGGTTTTAGGAAGAAAAGGGAGATAAGGAATGAGAAAATACCTCGTCACCGGCGGGGCCGGCTTTATTGGCTCGCATATCGTCCACGCCCTGCTCGAGCAGGGCGATTTTGTGCGCGTGCTGGATAATTTTTCAACCGGCAAGCGCGAAAACATAGCGCAATTTGTGGGTAAGCCTGCTTTTGAGCTGTGGGAGGGCGATATTCGTGACCTTCAGACAGTGACCCAGGCTGTGGAGCAAATGGATGTCATTTTTCATCAAGCGGCTTTTGTCTCCGTACCGCAATCTATGGAAGACCCGCTGCCCTGTTTTGACATCAATCAGCACGGTACGGAAATCATTTTGGAAGCCGCGCGCAAGGCGGGAGTAAAGCGGGTGGTGCTGGCCTCCTCCGCGGCCGTATATGGAGATTCCGAAGCCCTGCCGTTGGAGGAAGAAACCCCTTTGCGGCCGCTTTCTCCGTATGCGGTCTCAAAACGGGTGGATGAACTGTACGCGGAACTGTACACGCGCTCGTTTGGGCTGGAGGTAGTCGCTTTGCGCTACTTTAACGTCTATGGGCCGCGCCAACGCCCGGATAGCATGTATGCCGCTGCGGTGCCGATTTTTACCCGTCGTCTGTTGGATGGCAAGCCGGTGACGATTTATGGGGATGGCGGTCAAACGCGTGATTTGGTGTATGTCGGTGATATTGTGCGCGCTAACTTGCTCGCTGCACAGCACCCTGCTGCGCCAGGGCAGGTCTTCAATATTTGTACGGGCAAAGAAATTCGACTGCTAGACCTGGTTGAAACACTGATGCGCTTTTTCCCCGATGCGCCTGCGCCACAATTTGCTGCGCCGCGCGTAGGCGATATTTACCGTTCGGTGGGCAATCCGCGTAAGGCGGCGGAACTGCTTGGTTTCCGCACTCAAACGTCGTTACAAGAGGGATTAAGAGCCGTGGTGTCGTGGATGAGTCAATCCTAATGGCTGGGTGGGTTTTGTGATGCGATTGCCAACCCGAAACCGTTTTGTCTTGCTGGCTGACTTGTTGTTAATCCTGGTGGCGGCCTTTGGCAGTTACGCCTTGCGCTTGGAATTGACGGCAGATTTTTTCCGCTTTTATTGGCAGGCCGGGTTGTGGCTGGCAGGTTCGGCTCTGGTGATTAAACCACTGGTTTATGCGCTGTTTGGCTTGTATCGGCGCTTGTGGGTTTATGCCAGTGTGAACGAACTAAAGTTGGTGGTGGCGGCGGTGACAACTGCCTCGTTGGTGGTGGCCGTGCTAAACATCGGTCTGTTTTCGCTCAATCTGTTTGGGCCGGGCTTTTCGCGCTCGGCGCTGGCGATTGATTGGCTGCTTTCGCTTCTTTTTGTGGGCGGCACACGTTTCACGTTGCGCATTTTGGCCGAATCTCAGCAGGTGCGTGGGCAGGGCAAGCGCAAGAAAATTTTGGTGATTGGTGCGGGGTCTGCCGGGGCATTGGTGGCCAAAGAGTTGCAAAAGAACCGCCAAATGAACATGGAAGTGGCCGGTTTTTTGGATGATGACCCGTCCAAACAGCGTCATACGTTGTTGGGGGCGCCGGTGATTGGCCCATTAACCGACCTGGCGCGTGTTTTGGATACCCATCCAATTGATGAGGTGATTATTGCTATTCCTTCGGCCCCAGGGCGTGTGGTGCGTTTGGTGGCGGATGTCTGCCGGTTGAAAGGGGTGCCGTTTCGCACCATGCCAGGGATTTTTGAGCTGCTCGGTGGCAAGGTGAGCGTTAGCCGTTTGCGCGAGGTCGAGATTACAGACTTGTTGCGACGTGAACCTGTGCGCCTGTACGATGAATCGATTGGCGCGACTTTGTCTGGCAAAACGGTGCTTGTTACCGGCGCAGGTGGTTCGATTGGGCGGGAGCTGTGCCGCCAAATTGCCAGGTGGAATCCGGCGCATTTGCTCTTGTTAGGGCATGGCGAAAATTCTATCTTTGAGACCCTGCTCGAGTTGGGAGAACACTTTCCAAACTTGAGTATGCATCCTATCATTGCCGATGTACGTGACCGAGAACGGTTGCAGGCAATTTTTGAAGAATATCGCCCGCAAGTTGTTTTTCATGCGGCGGCACACAAGCATGTTCCTTTGATGGAAGCAAATCCGGCAGAGGCGGTCACTAACAATGTGCTTGGCACGAAGAACATCATCGAAGTTTCTGACCGTTTTGGCGTTGAGCGTTTTGTTCTCATTTCAACCGATAAGGCCGTGGCGCCCTCGAATGTGTATGGGGCTACCAAGCGGCTTTCGGAGATGTTGGTGCTAGATGCTGCCCGGCGCACCGGTAAGTTATTTACCGTGGTGCGTTTTGGCAATGTGCTAGGCAGTCGCGGCAGTATCATCCCGCGCTTTAAACGGCAAATTGCAGCGGGTGGCCCGCTGACGGTGACGCACCCGCAGATGGAACGCTTTTTTATGACCATTCCCGAAGCGGTGTATCTGGTGTTGCAGGCTTCGGCTTTTGGTAAGGGTGGGGAGGTCTTTGTGCTGAATATGGGTAAACAAATCCGCATTGTGGACCTGGCAGAAGACTTGATTCGCCTTTCAGGGCTGGAGCCAGGGCGCGACATTGAAATTGTCTTTACCGGTATTCGCCCTGGAGAGAAATTAAGTGAAGTGTTGTGGGACCCCGGTACACCGCTTGAACCAACCGCACACCCCGATATTTTCCGCTTGGGCAATGGCAGCGATGACACCTCGGCACTGGAAACGTGGATAGAGCGGCTGCTTGCTCTGGCGCAGGCCAACGATGGTCAGGGCATTGCTCGTTTTCTCGATGAAATTATCCCTGGGGCAGCCATTGCCGGGACAAAAGTGGATTTGATGGACGTGGTGTGAAGAACCAAGGTTGAGGTTGTGTTGGAACTATGAGAGTTTCTTGGACAGAATGGAAAGATTTTTTGCGCCAATTTGAAAACCCCCATCTCTTGCAAGCGGCGGAATGGGGCGAGTTAAAGCAGGCCTTTGGGTGGGATGTGGTGCGCTTGGTCAATGATGCTTGGGGCGTGCAGATTTTGTTTCGAAGGTTGCCGTTGGGGCTTACGGTGGCGTATGCTCCCAAGCCGGTGTTTACCCAGCCGGATTTTAGGCGTAACGCAGCCGGGGATGCTCTGAAGGAACAGTTTTGGGCAGAAGTTGATAGTGTGTGCCGGCAAAAGCGGGCGGTGTTTCTTAAAATCGAACCTGATGCCTGGTCGGATGAAGCGGTATCGTTCAATTATCCTGCCACCCTTTGCGTCAGCAAGCACAATATCCAGCCGCCGCGCACGATTGTTGTTTCTCTGGCCGGGACGGAAGAAGAACTTTTGGGACGTATGAAGCAGAAGACGCGTTACAACATTCGCCTGGCTGAAAAGAAGGAAGTGCGCGTGCGCCGTTGGGATGATTTGGCTGGCTTTCATCGCATGATGACCATCACCGGTGGGCGGGATGGCTTTGGGGTACATTCTTTGGAGTACTATCGCACAGCGTATCGGTTGTTTTATCCTGCAGGAATGGCTGATTTACTGGTGGCAGAGTATGAAGAACGCCCGCTGGCTGCGCTGATGGTGTTTGCGCTGGGCAAGCGGGCTTATTATCTCTATGGGGCCTCGACTGATGAGGAGCGCAACCGTATGCCGACCTATTTGCTTCAATGGCGGGCGATGCAGTGGGCGAAAGCGCACGGTTGCACGGAATATGACCTGTGGGGTGTGCCTGATCAGGACGAAAGCACGCTCGAAGCGCAGTTCGAACATCGTCATGATGGTTTATGGGGCGTTTACCGCTTTAAGCGCGGTTTTGGCGGTCAGGTCCGACGGGCGGCGCAGGCGCTCGATAGAGTGTATCAGCCCGTGTTGTACCAACTCTATCTCTGGTGGCTGGCCGGTCGCACTTAAGCCGAAAACGGACAGCCGCACTTGCAGGCTGTCCGTTTGGGTGTTATTCGTAGCGAACGGGCGTGGGTGCGGCGCCGGCGTAGCGGTAGCGCTCTAGGCGGCGGGCGGCGCGCAGCGCGTCAATTTTACGCTGGACGTGTGGCGCAAAGTAGCCCGCATAGCGTTTTTGGAGTTCTGGCAGTTGCCAGTCCATGCCGGTAACGTACTTTCGGCAGTTGGGTGCGCCGCAATTGCAAGGAAATTCGTCGTAGGGGCGCGTATCGCTCATGGCGTAATCGAAGCAGATTTCTTCGCCGGGTTGAATGTCTCGCATTGCAACGAGCGCTATCTGTCCCGAAAGCCCGGCATTCGGATTACAACTGTGGTTGACATAATCTCCATCCCCAATCGGGCGCGGCACCAGGAAGTGATTTTCTTCGACCTGAATGCACAGGCTGCGTTCCCGTTCAGGGAGGTGAATGAAGGCGTCCCATTCATAGACGACGCCCCCGAAAACGGCAAGGAGTTCTCCCTTTTTCAAGGGTTCTTGGGCGAAAATGCCGTTTCCACTGCCATCGGCTTTCGGGCGAGCCTTAATCTTAGGCGAAAGATAGGAGCTCGGCTGTTCGTACATTCATAAAACTTCCTTTCGACGAGTTAAAAGTTATCAGCGTCCCCCGGTTTGGAAAAAACCAGAAAACGCCAACGGTTGTGAATGATACAACAAACCCCTGCCCTGTAAAGGGTTGGGGGGAATCACGTTTTGTTTTGTTTTTTTAATCAAATCACACGACACGCACCGTGCAAGTCATTTTCGTTAAAAAAAAAGGCGTTTCGATGCGTTTTCGTTAACCATGTAGGCAGATTACTGGAAAAAAGAATAGGCATTTACAAGATGGGCGGTTATGTGTGTGGTGTTTCAAGAAGGGCTGGTGGGGTACGCAAGATGACCCACCAGCTGACCGCCAGCACATAGAGCGCAGTCCAAATGCTCCACATATCGCGCTGTATGCTTAGTGCATCACTGGCCGGGTTCATCCAAAACAAGGTTAGGCCAACCAGCGCGAGTGCTGTGAGAAGGAGAAGGAACAGGGTGGAGAAGATGTAGGTCCGATAGCGTTGAATCAGTTCAAAGGCGATGTAGGCGATGGGGATAATAAACAAGGTGTAGTCGTAAGACCAAATGTAAGGGGGCAGGAGCAGGCCAAGGGGAATGGTCAGGCTAAAGGCCATCAGTGGGGTGAGATGGGCATGGATGCGCCAAAGCAGCAGGGTGAACAACCCAACGAGTGCAAAGGCAATGACGGCGTACCAAGTCAGAGCGCAGGTTAAATTGCCTGCGCAAGCCAAGCGGGTGTAACTGAGAATGGTTGGTTGATGTCCCAAGCGCATTCCGAGCAGGCTATCGCCGGTACTCAGGAATTTGCTCAGCCATTGGGGGTCTTGAATCAGACCGATTATCAGCAGACTTACCCCGCCCAGGACCATACCTGCAAGCACGCGCCAGCGGCGACGGAACAGCAGCCACAGTCCCAGCAGTGCCAGGATTGTGATGAGGGGCGGTTTCAGGATGATAAAGGCCAAGATGAAGCCTGCCAGCAGGTCTCGACCATTTTCCATGAAGTACAGAGAAAGGGTCAGAAAGAGCAGGAAGAGCGCGGCGAGTGTGCCTGTCATCAGCCCTAGGTAAATATTGCCATTCAGCGAAGCTGCTGCTAGCAAGAACAGGACATAGAGGCGGCGATTCAAGCCTTCCCAGCGTGTTGCTAACCAAAGCAGACACGAGGCAATCAGAATCTGGGCTAGAAAATCCCATAGGATGTAAGCGGTTGAAATGGGCAAAAGGCCAAGGGGGGCAACCAGCAGGGCTAGAGGCAAGGGATAAGCAAAGCGTTTTTCATCCATCCAGGTCGCGCCAAAGCGTTGGTGACCGGCATCCCAGTCTTCTAATGAATAGGGGTGTTCGGGTGTCCACGTCATGTGACCGGCCAACCAAAACTTGAAAAAGCCGTTGTTGATGTAATCTACGCGTTGTTCGTTGAGGATGGCAACGTTCCAGTAAATTGGCAGCATCATCAGTAAGGCCAAGCCCATCCAGTAGCGTTGTAGAAAGTGAAGCAATTGCTCTCTCATGGTACGCTCTCAGAAGAGGGTTGCAAGGAGCGCGGCATCATGCCGACAAGAATGACTAAGGCCAGCATGAGCAGATACACGCCTGTTTCGCGGAAGGGGGTAATGTGAATGATGGCTAAATAGAGTGATTGACCAAGCAGCAGAAAAGTCGCTTGCCAGGGGGTAAATCGCCTAGCGGCAGTTCCTGCGAGCGATAGAACAAGCGCTGGGATGAGTAAGAAGCTGACATCGTGGTAATGTAGGTGCGGCGAAGCAAACAGGCTGAGGGTGACGGCCAAGCTGATATGATGGAGAGGTTCTGGTTTGGCTTGCCACCAATACCAGCATAGCCAGGCCAAGACCAGCAAAAAGGCAGCCCATGAAAGAGTCGCGGCGGTTTCTAGGCTTAGGTGGGGTAACCACCGCAGCAACAAACCTTTCAGGTTGTACATATCGGCGTGATGAATCAAGACGGTTTCGCTGTTGGAGGTGATTGTCAGGAGGTGGACGAAATCGGTTACGCCTTTCGGGCCAACCATGAGCACGCTGTAGCCCACCAACAGTGCTGCAAAGGCTACGAAATACCACCAAATGTGGCGCTGACGCAACAGGAATGGCACCGCCAATGGCAGGGCGAACTGTGGGCGCAGGGTGAGCAAAGCCAGCCCCAGCCCGGCAAGTTTGGCGTGGCCTTTTTGCAAGCCGAGCAAGAGAACCGTTAGGCCAATCAGTGCGAACAGCGTATCTTGTCCTTTGTTGATGCTAACCCAAATTGGGTAGAACAAGAAGGCTTGGACCGCGAGAAACCCTGCCGGCAAGCCCGGCCAACCCATACGCTGTGCCAGACGCCAGACCAGCCAGGCATTCACCAGATTAACCAGAGCCAAAAGGCCTGCCCAAAACAGGTAAGCCCTCTGATACGGCAGGTGAGCCAAGAGCCATTGCAGGGGCAGCAGCACAGGCGGATGGTTAAAGGGGAGTACTTCGGCAATGGTCAGCGTGCGGCCGGTAATTTGTTCTTGGGTTTGGCGCTGTTGCTCTAGGTCGTACAGGCTGTCCCACCCTACTTGCTGTGCAATTTTCCCGGCTGTGTAGATGATGCGAAAATCAATGTCTTTCAAAAAGTCACTGGCCCCAGCCGTTTGAGAAAGAAGCAGGAGATGCCAAGCCATTTGTAAGAGTAACATGATTGAAAACAGGATAGGAAACAAGCGCTTGGCAATTGTTTTCATGGCCTTAACTCTTTCTCCAGATTTGGTAGAGCGCTAGGCGGCCACTTTCGCCATCCGAAAGAAAGGATTCTTCAATGATGAAGCCGGTGTCTGCGGCGAGTTGGGCGAGTTCCTCTGGTGAGAAATGATGAGCGTACCGCAATCCCTGTCCGCCAGCCCGCCAGTCGAGCAGGTAATCTCCATCATCTACATCATCTGCCGAAAGGCCGACTTTTTCCCAGGGCTGGATTCGCGCGCGTAGGCGTTCACTATTGAGAAATTGCCAGTTGGAATGAATAAATTGCCCGCCAGAAGGTAGCAGGCGGTGCACTTGTTGTATCAGGTGTAGGCGTAGAGCGCGCGAAGGAATGTGATGCAGCGTGGCGAAGCAGGTGACTAGAGTCCAGGGGGCCGCAAGGCGTGCGCAGTTAGCCGTATTGACAGACCAGTTGGGAGAGGTCAAATCCACTGTGCAGAAGTGGACAGGGAAGTTCCCGGTTTGAAGGTGCGCATCACGCAGCAGGGGTTGGCTGAAGTCTAAGCCGAGATATTCGCCATGAAAGCCGTTTTGTGCCAGGGCGCGTGCAAACTCGCCGTTGCCACATCCTAAGTCCAGGATACGTTCATCCCGCGCCAAATGGGCCATAATTTTCCGCACGCCTGGCTGAATACGCCGCCGTGTTTCTGAGAAATTTGCTCCAAAGTTGGTGTAGAAGCGCTGGTTAATTTGAACGAGAATGTGTGCGATGTTCGCGTTCATTTTCAAAAAATATCCCGAAGGGAAAGGGCATCCTTCGGGATGTGGTTTTACTTGGTATACGTGGGCTTGCGACCGTAAAAGCGCCACGCAAACACACCCAGCCCTAGCCCTGCGAGCAAGAACCCGACACCTAAAATGCCTAGCAGGCTGCCAGGACCGTTGCTGCCTTGCTCTGGCTCGGTAGGTAGTTCGGCAATTGCTTGTTGCGCGCCAAAGATGATTTCTACTTGTTCTCCGGCGTTAATCGTCAGTGTGTGGTTAAGCTGGGTGGTGGGGTTGTAGTTTTCTGGTGGGGCAATGGAGATGTTATAGTTTCCCTCTGGAACGCGTTCAAAGCACACGGGCTCGGTGCCACCCGGGGTGTTGGCGGTCTGCGAGAACTGACCGGATGCACCGCTGATGCTCAATGCACCCCCCGCTAATAAAGGTTCTGTATCTTGGCGCAGGGCATCGCCGTTGAGGTCGTTGTAGAACACGACGCAGACCTGTGCTTCTCCTGCCAAGGGAGCGGTAGGTGTGGGTTGCACTTCAGGGGTAGGGGTGATGGCGGCCTCGGCGGTGGGGGTAGCACCGCTTGGTCCTCCAATACCGAGCAAGAGTTCTTGTCCTTCACGCAGGGCGCAGTCTTCTCCCAGGCGGTTCAGTGAGCGGATTTGTTCAATCGGAATCCCCGTTAGCGCTGAAATGCGAAAGCAACTATCGCCTGGTTGGACGATGTAAATGATGCGTCCATCGGGCAGTGGGGTGGGGGTTGAAAAGGCACCACCTTGGGCTGGGGCAGAGGCCTGTGCAGTAAAGGAATAACCAATCAGCCAGAGCAAGGCCAAAAGCAGGGCGAGCAAAATAACAGGTCGTTTCATGGCAGGCAGATTATAACATGTCGTTTGGGGCTTATTTGTTCTCTGGCTGACGCACAGCGCCTGCATCACCCCTCGCAGAGATTTTGTGTGTAAAGGCTCAATGTATTTCATCTATGCGATAATGGTAAAATGTAGCAATGGAATTGTAAGGATTGTTGTTTGGAGAGGCGTATATGACTCAAAAAGTTCCTCCCTTTATCGAAGAGACCGCCCCACAGGTTCGGCAGGCACAACCAAGCCTCGGTGATGTGGTGATGATGGGGTTTGGTTGGACGTTGTTGACGGTAGCCCTGCTAGGAGGAGCGTATCTGGCGTATCGCTATTTGACCGACCAGTCTGAAAACCGTCTCGCTGTTGCAGCGCCTTTGCTCATCTTAGGATTTACCTATTTAGCGGGTTGGGTCGTTTCGCTACTTAGTATTCGACGACGTAACGACCTGATTTTGCCGTTGGTTGTTCAGGTTTATACCTATGCAGTGTTGGGGGGGATTCTGCTGGTTTATTTTCGCGCCATGTACAAAATTTTTGTTTTTCCCGTTAATGGGGATGCGAATTTGCTGCCTGGCAATGCAAACTTTTTTGTCTTGTTTGCAGGTTTCATCTTGCTTGTAACGCTTTCTTTGCTGGTGGACAAGTTTTATCTCAAGATACATGCCATTGCGTTGTTGATTGCTGCTGCCATACACTTGGTGATTGCGGTGTATCACTATGTTTTTATCGGTGCCCAGCCAGCCGGGTTGGTGAGTTTTGATGTATATTATCTCTTGTTTGTTTTGGGGATGTCATTCTTCCTTTTTCGCCGTTATCGCTTCTTAAGACAAATCATTGGGCGGTTATCAAAGAGGGGATAAACGCGCGGGTTAGGCACACAACTTGCTTGCTCTTCCGGGGAGGCTCTGCAGTGTATGACTGTGTGCCGGGGTTTTTGCTTTAGGATGACATTTCAGCCCGAAGCATGGTTAATACCATTTTGAACGGCTGTATGGCGCGGACGGCGTGGGGTTGACCAGCCGGCATGAGGATGGCCTCGCCTGCTTGCAGCAGATACGGTTGACCAGAAATCCGAATTTCAACCTGACCCTCTAAGACGTGGACTAGAGCATCGAAAGGGGCGCTGTGCTCGCTGAGTTCCTGCCCGGCATCGAAGGCGAAGAAGGTCACGCTACCGGTTTCGGTTTTGACGATTTGACGGCTGACGATGGCATCTGGCTGGTAGGTGGCCAACTCCAGCAGAGATACTTTTTGGGGGTGAGAAGTGGTGGGCATGGGTCCTTTATCCTTTCCCATCCATTCTAACCCTAGGCTAGAGCAGGTGCTGTGACTTTCGATACATTTGACAGGGGTTTGTAAATCTCAGAGTGTTGGCGGTAAGTATAATTACAAGCAGCGGATGTATGAAAATTCTGGCCCTAGAGTATTTCCTCCCCTCTGCTGACCCTGACCTTTTGGATGCCTATCAGGCGGCACAGACCCGGCGCATGTTGGACTTGATGCGGGCAGGTGTTTTGCGTGAAGTGTATCTGCGTGCAGAGCAGCAGGAGACAGTTCTCGTCCTTGAGTGCAACGATGTGAACGAGGCGTATGAAATTTTGCATGCTTTACCAAAGGCGCAGGCTGGGCTAATTGCCTTTGAAGTGATACCGCTCTCGCCTTATGATGGTTTTGTGCAGCTGTTGGAATGACAAAAAAGACCCCTTGTGAGGGGCCTTGGGGTGAAAAAGATTGAGGGGCGAATACTGTACGTTGCTAGAATAAGACCATTACGGCCTGCTGCGCCCAATCAAAGAGGGGGAACGGCCACAGGCTGACGATGATCGTGCCAATTGCCACCGCGCCGATGGCGAATTCCAGCCACCACTCGCGCTCGACTTGCGGCTGGCCCTCGCGCATGAACATGTTGACCACCACGCGCAGGTAGTAGAAGGCCGAAACAATCGAAGTCAGCGCGCCAACGATTGCTAGCCAAACCAACCCGCCTTCGAGGGCGGCGCGAAACAGGTAGATTTTGCCAATCAGGCCCAGGGTGGGCGGCAAACCAATCAGAGAGAGCATGAAAACGGCCATCGCCGCACCCAACAGCGGGTACTTGCGCCCCAGACCGTTGTAATCGGTAATTTGCAGGCCTTTGTCTTCAGCCCGCTCCAGCGCAATCACCACGCCCCACGACCCAAACGAGGCCAGGGTGTAGGCGACCAGGTAGAACAAGCCGCCCGCCACCGCCATCGTCCGGGCTGCTTCATTGTCAAAGGGCGCGAAGGCCATCAAGATATACCCGGCCTGGGCAATGCTGGAATAGGCCAGCATCCGTTTCATGTCGGTCTGGGCGACGGCGACGAGGTTGCCGAGAATCATGGTGAGCGCCGCCAGAATCGCCATGAGCGGGGCCAGGTCCGCCGCTAGGGCCGGGAACGCCATCCCGAAGACGCGCAGCAGGGCGGCAAACCCGGCAGCCTTTGCGCCCGCCGCCATGAACGCCGTCACCGAAGTCGGCGCGCCCTGGTAAACGTCGGGCGTCCACATGTGGAAGGGAACCGCTGCCACTTTGAACCCAAACCCAACCAGGATGAGTCCCGCCCCGGCGGTCAGCAGCGGCAGGCTGGCCGCGCCCGTTGAAACGGCAGCCAGGATGTAGGCCAGGTCGGTGGAACCGGTCGCGCCGAAGGCCAGGGCAATGCCATAGACTACAAATCCGCTCGAAAATGCACCGAGCAGGAAATATTTGAGACCGGCTTCCTCGGATTGGGGTTTGGGATAGGCAAAGGCTGCCATGACGTACAGCGGGAAGGACAGCAGTTCTAGCGCCAGGAAGACCACAATCAGGTCGGTGGCTTGCGCCATCAGCATCATGCCGACCACGCTGAACAACATCAGGGGGTAATATTCGCCGCGCTCGATGCCCATGCGGTGGTTGTAGCCATGCGAAACGGCAATCCCCAGCAGGCCAATCAGCAGGAATAGGACGTTCAGGAAGGTGGAAAATCCATCCCGCACAATCATCCCGCCGAAACCGGGGGCAAATTCCTGTCCGCTTTGTGCCAGGGTAATACCCATCGTCAGCGCCAAGCCCAGGGCGGCCAGCAGGGCTGTCCAACCTTTCTGTTCGCGCGGCAGGAATAAATCCGCCAGGAGCAACAGGCTGGCCCAGGCCGTCAGGATAGTGACGGGGAGGATGGTGGAAAAGTCAGTTTGGGTCATAAGTTCATGCTTCCCCCTCTCCCAATGGGAGAGGGCCAGGGTGAGGAAATGTCAATGCGCCGCCATCAGAATAGCCTGAAACGGCATGAGCAGGTTCTCGATGGCAGGCATCATCAGGTCGAAGAACGGCTTAGGGTAGAGACCAATCCAAAAGATGAAGACCAGGAGGGGGAGCAGGGTGAGGATTTCGCGCCAGTTCAGGTCTTTTAAGTCATGGTGTTTCGTAATCTCGCCCGCCGGGCCGAGGAACATTTTCTGGAACATGTACAGGATGTAAATTGCGGCCAGAATGACGCCGACCGCCGCCAGACCGGCCAGCCAGAAGCCGCCCGCCCCGGCGAAGACTCCGTCTTTCATCCCCGCGCCAAATGCGCCGAGCAGGATGGTGAACTCGCCCACGAAACCATTCAGGCCGGGCAGGCCCATCGAGGAAAGCCCCACAATCAGGGTCAGGGTGCCAAAGATGGGCGTAATCTTCCACAGGCCGCCGTACACCGGCAAGTCACGGGTGTGGGTCTGTTCGTAAATCATGCCGACCAGCAAGAACAGCGCGCCCGTGCTTAAGCCATGATTGACCATCTGCAAAATGGCGCCGGCCACGCCCTGGGCATTGAGCGCGAACATCCCCAACATAACGAAACCAAGATGGCTGACCGAGGAGTAGGCCACCAGTTTCTTGACGTCCTTTTGGTAGAAGGAGACGGCCGCACCGTAGAGAATGCCAATCACCGCCAGCCAGCCAATCACCGGAGCAGCCTGAACGCTGGCTTCGGGGAAGAGCGGCAGGTTGAAGCGCAGGAAGCCGTATGTGCCCATCTTGAGCAGGACGCCCGCTAGGATGACGGAACCGGCAGTCGGGGCTTCAACGTGCGCATCGGGCAGCCAGGAGTGCAGCGGCCACATCGGGACTTTGATGGCGAAGGCGGCGGCAAAGGCGATGAACAGCCACAGTTGGGTATCCGCCGGGATGTTGCCCTGGGCGACCAAATCCGGCACGGAGAAGGTCCCACCGTTGATTCCCAGCCACAAGATGGCGAGCAGCATCAGGATGGAACCGGCCATTGTGTAGAGGAAGAACTTGACCGCCGCGTAGAGCCGGTTGGGGCCGCCCCAAATGCCAATCAGGAAGTACATCGGGATGAGGGTAAATTCCCAAAAGATGTAGAACAGGAACAAATCTTGGGCAACGAAAACGCCTATCATGCCGACTTCGAGCAGCAAGAAGAACAGCATGAAGTCCTTAACGCGCTCCTCGACCGCCGTCCAGGTGGACAGGATGGCAATCGGGGTTAGGAAGGTCGTCAGCAGGATGAGCAGGATGGAAAGGCCATCTGCCGCCAGGTAGTAGCGGATGTCCCAACCGGCAACGTTAATCCAGTTGTATTTGGCGACCAGTTGCAGGCCGCCGTTGGCCGGGTTGTACAGGCCGCTGAAGAAAAACGCCCACAGCGAAATCAGAAACGTTATCAGCGAAGTGACCAGGGCCGTCCAGCGCAGGGCGGCTTTTTGCTCCGATTTCAGGAACAGGAGCACCAGCACGCCCAACAACGGGGAGAAGGTCACGATGGAAAGGGGTTCAAGCAGAAAGTTCATGGGAAGATACCTCGGTCGGCATTCAGTAATCAGTGAACAGTAATCAGTGTTCAGCTATTTCAACAACAAATATCCCAAAATCGCCGCCACGCCCAGCACAACCGACAGGGCGTAGGAGCGGACAAAGCCAGTTTGCAGTTTGCGCAAGCCCTCGGCAGAGGCGCGGATGGCGTCGCTCAGCCAGTAGGAAACGCGGTCAATCAAGCCCAAATCAACCGGATTGGCTAGGAAGCGCGCCAGGCCAACGAAGCCCTGCACCAGCACCGAATCGTGGAACCACTCGTGCCAGAAATCCCAGTCCACTTTTTGGGCCAGGAAGCCTGCCAGCGCGTGATACGGCTGGACGAACAAGAACTGATAGGCCTCGTCAATGAACCACTTGTTCTCCATGCCGACGAAGAGCAGGCCGAGCGGTTTGGCCAGCGGGTCGGCTTGGCCGTGTTCGAGCGGTTTGCGCTGGTAGAGCAACCAGGAGAGCGCAATCGCGCCCAGCGCCAGCAGGGTTGAGACGCCCGCAACAGCCAGGCTAAAGGGCGGAAATTCGATTGCGCCCAGGGTGTGTTCGAGCCAGTGACCAAACTGGTGGAAGCCTTTGAAGGGCAGGTTGATGAAACCACCCAACGCCGAAAGCGCGGCCAGGATGATGAGCGGGATAGTGATGACGAGCGGCGATTCCTCGGCGTGTTCGGCGGCTTCGTGACGGGCCTTGCCAAAGAACACCATCCAGACCTGACGCCCCATGTAGAAAGCGGTCAGAAAGGCGGCGGCGCTCAAAATCCAGTAAACGTGCGGGAAGTGCAGGGATGCATCCAGCAGGATTTCGTCCTTCGACCAGAACCCGGCAAAGGGGAAAATACCCCCCAGCGCCAGCGTGCCGACCATATAAACCCAAAATGTAACCGGCATGGTCTTGCGCAAGCCGCCCATGTTGCGCATGTCGCCGGGGTCGAATGTCTCCTCGTGATGGTTCTCAGCGTGTGAGCCGTGTCCATGATGGTGCGCGGCGTGATGGTGTCCGCGCTCCAACCCCAGGATAACGGAACCCGCCCCGAGGAACAATAACGCTTTGAAAAAGGCGTGCGTGACCAGGTGGAACATCCCGGCCACATACGCGCCCATGCCGACCGCCGCGACCATGAATCCAAGTTGGCTGATGGTGGAGTAGGCCAGCACTTTTTTGATGTCGTATTGCCCGACGGCGATGGTGGCGGCAAATAAGGCCGTCACCGCGCCGACAGTGGCGACAATGTACTGCGAATCGTGCAGCAGCCCAAAAATGGGCGCGGAACGAGCAATCAGATACACGCCCGCTGTGACCATCGTGGCGGCATGGATGAGGGCCGAAACCGGGGTCGGGCCGGCCATTGCATCGGGCAGCCAGACGTAGAGCGGAATCTGCGCCGATTTGCCGGCTACGCCAATTAGCATGAAGACGGTCATTAGCAGGATGATTTCAGGGTGCAGTTTGGCCAGGCCGGGCGCGCCCGCAAAGACGGCATCGAACTGGAACGAGCCAAGATACCAAAACATCAGGAAGCCCGCGATGAGAAAGCCAAAATCGCCGACGCGGTTGGTGATGAAGGCTTTCTTGGCGGCGTTGGAGTTGGCCCAAGAGGGACGCCCGAGGGTGTCCATGTCGTACCAGAAGCCAATCAGCAGGAAGGAGGCCAGGCCAACGCCTTCCCAGCCGACAAACAGCATCAGGTAGTTGTCGCCGCTGACCAGAATCATCATGGCGGCGATGAATAGGTTCAGGAAAACGAAAAAGCGGGGAAAACGCGCCGGGTCGTTTTTGAAGCGCACGTCCTCGCGCATGTAGCCGATGGCGTAGATGTGAATCAGCGTGCCAACGCCGCTGACGACGAGCATCATCGTCACCGAGAGCGTATCCACGCGGAAGGCCCAATCGAGCGCTAACTGGCCGATGTGAATCCACTCGCCCAATTTGACAATTGCGCCTTCGGGGTGCTGCGCCAGCGAAACGGCCTGCAAAACCGAAACGAGGAAAGCCGCGCCCGCCGCCAGGCTGGCAACCAGTCCTACGCCCGTCTCACCCAGCCGCTTGCCAAAGAAGGCATTGATGAGCAAGCCAATCACCGGGGCAAAGACAATCCACGGGACAAGGCCAAAAAATCCGGTCGCAGGATTTGCTTCATTCAAAAGCATAATGGCTCCTACTGAACACAAAGTATGGTCTCGATACGCCCCGCAAAGAGCGCAAGGCTACTCGACCACCTTGCTGGGTACTGGTCACTGAATACTGATGACTGCTCACTGCCTACCCCTTCAAACTGCTCAGTTGGTCAATATCTACGCTCTGCCGTGAGCGGTAAATAGTAACAATCAGCGCTAACCCGACCGCCACTTCGGCGGCGGCAACCGCCATCACGAAAAAGACGAAAATCTGCCCGCTAAAGGTCTCATGGACGCGGGTGAAGGCCACAAAGGCCAGGTTGGCGGCGTTGAGCATCAACTCGATGGACATGAAAATCACCAAGGCGTTGCGCCGCATCAGGACGCCCAACGCGCCCAGCGAGAACAGGATGGCCGAAAGAATCAGGTAATAACTGACGGGAACCATCGGCTCAGGCCTCCTTGCCTTGATTTGAAAGGGCGGGTTTTTCGCGCTTGCTCAAGACAATCGCGCCAATCATCGCCACCAAAAGCAGGACCGCCGTAATCTGGAACGGCAGGACGTAATCGGTGAACAGGACTTTTGCCATCAGCGAGGGGTCGGAGAGTTGCGTGCCGGTCTGGCCGATATACACATCTTGCCCAACGCGTTGGATGACCAGGAACACGCCTTCCACCAGCAGGATAGCGCCCATCACCAGCGGCCAGGCCAACTGCCGCCAGTTCAATTCCCCGGCCAGGTTTTCCAGCCCAATCAGCATGATGACGAACAGGAACAAGACCATAATCGCCCCGGCGTACACCGCAATTTGCGAGAGCGCGATAAAGGGCGCATCCAGCAGCAGGTAGAAAATCGCCACAGAAACGAAATTGACCACCAGGTACAGGGCGGCATAGACCGCGCTGCGGCTGAGCAACATGCCAATCGCGGTCGCAATCGCAATGGCCGCCAGGATGAAAAAGAGAATCAGTTCTAGGGACATAGAGTACCTTTTGGGCCTCCCTCTTCCCGCGGGAGAGGGTCGGGGGCGTGAGGGATGGCGGTTATCATAATCAATCTACCGGGTCTTTCATCTCTGGCACCGAGCGGGTGTAAACGCCGGGCGGTGTGGCCTGCGGGGTGGGCTTGCCGCCTTCAGGAACCGGCACAATCAACATCTCTTTGGTGTAAATCGCATCACGCCGGTCGGTAAACGAGAGTTCGTAGTTGTCGCCCATCGTAATCGCTTCGGTCGGGCAGGCATCCTCGCAAAAGCCGCAGTAGATACAGCGCAGCATGTTGATTTCGTAAGTGCTGGCGTAGCGCTCGCCGGGCGAAAAACGCTTCTCGTCGGTGTTTTCCGCCGATTCAACGAAAATCGCGTCTGAAGGGCAGGCCGCCGCGCACAGCGAACAGCCGATACACTTCTCCAGGCCGTTTTCATAGCGATTGAGCACATGCCGCCCGCGAAAACGCTGTTTAACCGGTTTTTTTTCTTCCGGGTATTGGGTAGTGACTTTTTTCTCGAAAAACAAGGCGCGGAGCGTTGTCCACAAGCCGCGCGCAAGCTCTACAATCATTCAGAACCTCCTGTACCATTTCATCATCAACGACCGATTCACCAAATAAACGAAAAGCGAGCCCACTACCAGGGAAAGCACGGGGATAAGCCATAGTGCTTCCGCCAAAATTCCCACTGCCGTCACGAACACCAGCACCAGCATCAGTGGCAAGAGCACTTTCCATCCGAAAGCCATCAGGCGGTCGTAGCGCATACGCGGCAGTGTGGCGCGAATCCAGACCATGAAAAAGAGCAGCGCTGTCACTTTAAGCAACATGTAAAGCGGACCGAGCCACCAGTTTACATCCACGCTCAGCCAAGTGCCGGCCAAGAACCAAGGCTCACGATACCCACCGAAGTAAAAGGTGGCCGCAATGGCCGAAATCGCAATCATCTTGATGTATTCGGCCATGAAAAAGAGCGCGAACTTCATGCCAGAGTATTCCGAGTGATACCCGGCGGTTAATTCCTGCTCGGCTTCGGGCATATCAAACGGGGCGCGGTTAACCTCGGCCAGGGTAGCAATTAGAAAGACGATGCCACCGACGGGTTGCAACACAATGAACCACAGACCACGCTGGGCTTCCACGATTTCGCCGGCGTGCATGGTCCCCGCCATGAGTGTTACTAGCACAAAGCACAGCGCCAGGCTCAACTCATACGAAATCACCTGCGCCGAGGAGCGCAAACCACCCAGCATGGCGTACTTGTTGTTCGATGACCAGCCCGCCAGCACAATGCCGTAGACGGCAATCGAAGCGACGGCTGCCACGTAGAGTGTCCCCAGATTAATATCGGCTACAGCCAGCGTAATTTTGCGTCCGAATAATTCCACCTGTGGCCCCCAGGGAATCACCGCCGCTACAACCACCGCCGGAACGACAGTGATAATGGGCGCCAGGGTGAAGAGCGGCTGAAAGACTTGCCCCGGCGTGAGTTCTTCCTTGAAAATTAACTTGATGGCATCGGCTACGGGTTGTAACAGTCCCTGCCAGCCCGCGCGGTTCGGGCCGATGCGAACCTGCATGAAGGCCAGCACGCGCCGCTCGAAGAGTGTCAGATAAGCAAAGCCCACCAATAACATCAGAACCACAATGACGCTCTTGATGAGCCACTCCAGCAACAACGTCCAGTCCATTGTCAGGCCTCCTGTGTTTTTGTGCTGGCGACGAGCGTCACCACTGCCGGCTGGGTGATGGGAATGCCAAAACTGCGCGGGATGAGGACGACACCAGTCGAGATGGATTCGTCCGCAAGAACCCTGGTCACCGCTTCGACGCCATTCAGACTCAACGTAGCTTGCCCGCCGATTAACAGGCCGTATTTCTCCGCTGTAGCCGGATTCACGAACACCCCGTTAAAGCGGGCAATGTGCGCCTGGAGCAGTTTCGCCGGGGCGACGGTCGTCCCGTTATCGTAGAGCTTGGTCATCGGGACGGCGAGCAGTTCGTCCTCTTTGGGGCGCAGGCCCTCATCCCTAACCCCTTTCCCGCTGGGAGAGGGGGACGAAAGGGCTGCCTGCTC
>QEXW01000068.1 GCA_003130845.1 Anaerolineae bacterium | reverse complement strand
GTATAATGTGCCGCACGCCCCAGTAGCTCAATGGACAGAGCGCCTGACTTCGGATCAGTAGGTTGTGGGTTCGAATCCTGCCTGGGGCGCTCTTTTTTTTTCTGATAATCAGCGGTTGCCCCCATTGAGGGGATGTGATGGGTTCGAATCCTGCCTGGGGCGCTCTTTTTTTCTGATAATCAGCGGTTGTCCCCATGGAGGGGATGCAATGGGTTCGAATCCTGCCTGAGGCGCTGAATTATTTGCCGATTGTCCACCAGAAATTGGCAACGGCGGCTGCCATCACCAGTCCTAAAACGCGGCGTAAAGTCAAACCGCTCAAGCGCATAGCCCCCCAGTAACTGCCTGTTAGGGCGCCTATCAGCCCAAAAGGTAAAAGCGAGAGCGTAAAACCATCTAGGACGAGTGTGCCACCCCACAGGCGCCCCACAAGCCCTCCCAAAGAATTGAGGAAAATGAACGCTGCGGCTACTGCGGAGGCTTGTTTGCTTGTTCCCCACCGAGCAAAGATGATAATGGGTGAGAGGAAAATCCCGCCCCCAATGCCCACGATGCCGGAGAGCAGGCCAATCCCTAGTCCAATCACCAATGCCCAAACCGTTGGCAGTGTCTGAAGAGGGTGTTTGTCATCGCTGGGATGGCTGAAAAACAGCAGACGAATGGCGACATACGCTAGCACAGCGTATAGCAACGCCAAATAAGTTGTATCGTCAATTTTGAAGTAGCCACCAAGAAACGCTGCCGGAACCGAGGTTATCAGGAACGGCAAGAGCAGTTTGGGGCGCAGATGACCGGCTCGGTAAAATGACGAGAATGAGATGGCAGAGACCAGCACGTTGAGAATGAGCGCTGTGCTTGCCATTACCTTAGGGGAGATGCCAAATAAACTCATCACCGCTAAGTAACCGGTTGCGCCGCCAAAGCCGACACTGGCGTACAAGAAGGCAATGATGGGTACGGCAAGGTAGAGGGGCCAGAGCATAGGTCAAGGATGAACAGCAGAGAAATAGGGATGGGAGGTTTTCATCGCATTTCTTGTTGTGTGCGGCGCATTGGGTTGCTGGGTAAGTTCAGTTTATATCCTAACCCCCGAATTGTGACCAGTAATTGGGGAGTGCTAGGGTCTGTTTCGATTTTAGAGCGGAGCCGGCGAATCAGGTTTTCGATTTGATAGTCGAACACGTCTTGCCGATATTCTGACCATACGGCATGACCGATTTCGTCTTTGGAGCAGACTTTTCCTCGATTCTGGTCAAGAAAGGCGAGCAAGGCCAGTTCTTTGGGAGAAAGCAAGACAGGACGCTGGTTTAGGCGAACTTCTCCGGCTCTCAGGTTCACTTCCAGTTCAGGCAAAATTGTTTCGCGTACGGTCATCTCCGGGTCGTGAAAAACAAACTCTACGCCGCCGATGACCAGTTGGTCACCATCTTGCAGCCAGACTGGGCCAGAAATTCGCTGTCCATTTAAGAAGGTACCATTGGTGCTTTGCAGGTCTTCTAGCATTACGCGTCGGCCCTCGCGCCGCAGAACAGCATGTTCGCGTGAAGCCAGTTTGTTGACGATGACAATCTCATTTTCGGCTGAGCGGCCGAGACGGGTGAGTGCAGCTTCGAGCAGGTGTTCTTTTCCCGAAGCATCGGTCAGGTAAGGAACATTTGAGATGGTCATGGTGCTTGCTCTACCGGTTCAAGTACTCCTAGTATAGCACGCGTGGCAAGAGAATGGCCAGATTGGATAGGAAAAGTCCAAAAAGGGCGCAAGGGGGGAGTTTTTATAATTCTCTGGTCACTCGCTCGCGCTCGATGAGCCAGATTGATAAACCGGTCAACAACATCAACAAGGTTGCCATGGCCATGGCTTGACCGTAGTTCATTCCGCCAGGTTGAGAAAGGAAGCGGAAAATAGCGGTCGGCAAGGTGGGGTATTCGGGCCGTGCAAGCAAGGAAGCGGCGCCGAATTCGCCGAGTGAAACGGTGAAGGCAAAGGCGCTTGATGAAATCACTGCGCGTGAGAGAATGGGTCTGTCTATATACCACCACACCTGCGCTGGGCTAGCGCCCAGGACGGCAGCTGCTTCGCGATAGCGGTTGGGAATGGTTGCTAGGGCAGCTTGTAAGTTACGAATGACAAATGGTAAGGCAATGGTAGTATGCGCCAAAGGGATGAGCAGAGGCGATTTTAGGAGAGAATCGGTTACTAGGCTAGAGAAAGCACCCAGCTTGGTGAGAGCAGATGGCAAAAAGGAAGCCAGCGGGTGGTTGAATGTGACGATGTAGCCTAATCCAAGCGTTACTGCCGATGCTCCCAAGGGTAGCATTAAGAGTGGGTCTGAAAGGCGAGCGAATTTGCCTGGGCGGGAGAGCGCCATGGCTGCAGGAAAGCCAAGCGTTAGGGAAATTAAAACGGTTAAACTGGCATACGTCAGCGAGTTGCGCGCGGCGTTGATGGGTGGAATGTAAAAAACCGAACCGCGTCGGTTGATGAATAGTTCTTGGTAATATTCAAGCGTCAGAGCAGGTGCAATGGTGGTGCGTTGTCCGCGTGCTGGCTCTAGCCGGGAAACGGAACGCAGTGGAAGCGCTAGCATGGGTAGCAAAAAGAAGAGCAGGATGAAAGAGAAAGCCAAAAAGACAAATGTCCGTTGAAGAGCAGTTTGAGGGGCTTGCAGTATGCGCTCGACAGGTTTGACCGGGACAGCCAGGCGAGTGATGTATCGGCTGTAAAGTACGGATAGTCCGAGTGTGCATACCAATTGGGTCAGAGCAAGCATGGCGGCGGTGGGTAGATTAAGAAAGTGCATGGCTTGCAGGTAGATTTCCACTTCTAGCGTAGCAAAACGTGGGCCGCCAAGCAGTAAAATCACACCATAGCTGGTGAAATCGAATAAAAAGATGAGCGCCGCCGCAGCAAGAATGGAAGGGCGCAGGAGTGGTAGCGTGATTCGCAAGAAAACTTGTACCGGATGAGCACCTAGCGAACGAGCCGCTTGCTCGAGGCGTGGGTCGAGCGCAGCCCAGGCGGCACCTACCATGCGGATGACAATGCCTGTATTGTAGAAGACGTGTGCAGTGAGAATGGCCGTCAGCGTGCCAATAAATTCTATCGGTGGTAAGTCGAGCGCCGTCAAACCCAAGTTGAGCCAACCGCGTGGTCCGAGTAAGGCATTGAAGCCTGCGGCGACGACTATCGTTGGGAGCATAAAAGGGATAGCTGTTATCGTCCGCAGGAGTGGTTTGAGGGGAAATGTGTAATGCGCGAAGAGAAACGCTAGAGGGAGCCCAAGCAGCAGGGTTAAGAACGTGGAAGCAAGAGCCTGAAAGACGGTAAAGCGCAACACTTCCAGCAGGCGCAGCCAGACTGCCCCGCCGAGCAAGCCAAATTGGCCCGGATTCAGGCCAAGCGCTAGAATCCGGGCCAGGGGCAGGAAGAAGAACAGCCCTAAAAACAAGAAGGCGGGTAGCAGGCGTTTCACGGTTAGCGCAAGACGACTTGTGTCCAGGCTTCAATCCATTTTTCGCGGTTGGCGGCAATCTGTTCGGCGGGCAGGCTAGCCGGGTTGGGTGCGGTTTGCGCGTATTTGATGAATTCGTCGGGCAATTTGGCCGTTGGCAATACCGGGTATACGAACATTTGTAAGGGCACATCCTCCTGGAAAGGCAGAGAGAGCATGAAATCCACAAATTTTTCGGCTAACTCGCGGTTTGGCGTGCCTTTGAGGATACCCACGAATTCGATTTGGCGAAAACAACCGTCAAAAATGGATGCGGTGGGTGCTTCGGTGAGTGGCTGCGAGGCAAAAATTACTTCGGCTGCCGGGCTGGAAGCGTAAGAAACCACCATCGGCTGCGGCCCCTTGCCAGACGAGGCGCTGAAGTTGGTGTAGTAGGCTGTTTCCCAGCCATCTACCACCACAACGCCGTTCTCGCGCAAGGCTTTCCAATACTCCAAATAGCCGGGGTCGCCGTATTTTGCAATGGTAGCCAGTAAAAAGGCCAGACCTGGTGATGATGTTGCTGGGTTTTCAACCACCAATAAGCCTTTATATTCCGGTTTTAACAAATCATCCAGCGAGGTTGGAACGCTCAGGCCTTTTTCGGCGAACCAGGTTTTGTCATAGTTGATGCAGACATCGCCATAATCTACTGGCAGGGCGCGGTTTTGGGGGTCCAGTTTGAATTCAGCCGGGATTTGGGCCAGGAGCGGTGAATCGTATGGCTCGAAGATGTCGGCCTCGAGCGCGCGGGAGAGAAAGGTGTTATCTATCCCAAAGAAAAGGTCGGCTAAGGGGGCGTCTTTTGAGAGAATGGCTTTGTTGAGCGCTGAGCCGGTATCGCCTGCCTCTAAAAAGGCGATTTTGACATTGTTTTGTTGCTCAAACTGGGCAATTACCTCTTGGCTTGCGGCGAAAGAGTCGTGCGACATGATGGTGAGCGTGCGCGGCGTGGGCGGTTGCTCGGTTGGTGCAGCCGGGGTCATGCTTGGCGTAGGTGATGCACAGGCGGTGAGTAGGAAGGAAAGAGCAAGTAAGAAGGAAAGAATTTGTTTCATGCTGATTATCCTTTCGTGATATGGATTGTATTGTTTTGAGAAGTCGCTTATTGCTTGCCGTTGCGTTGATGGATGCATAAGAGCAAACCGCGCCGTAAACGGATGCTGGCGGTGTGCCCGAGCATTTCGTTGCTAATGCCGCGTGAGCGATGAGGCCAGAGCGTTTCTCCGTGGAGGGGATAGCAGAGCCCATCGGTTTCGATGCCCTCAGCGGGTAGGCCCCAGGGGAGCAGGGAGACGGTATCACCGGGGTTGCCAGAGATGTGCCCTTCGGTTGCGATGAAGAAAGCCTCGGTCAACCCATCATCTAAGCGAGCTGTGGCCTGAATGGCTTCTGCCGTGCTTAATAGCGCCAGGTTGGCAAGCGCTTGGTCGAGCCGTCCGCTATGCCCACCAAGAATAAGAATTGGAAAGTACCCCGCACGCAGGGCATAGTTCAATGCGAGTTCTAAGTCGGTTTCGTTTTTGGCTGGTGGATACCGCAAGATGTGTACCCCCATCTCTTCAAAGACGCGGATTTCAGCCTCGGTCAGAGAATCTAGGTCACCGAGAATGGCTTGGGGCACTAGGCCAAGCGAGAGCGCGATGCGTGCGCCTCCATCGGCTGCGATAATTACGTCTTCTGGTTGGATGCAGGCGCGCGCTACACCTGGTTCCGGCAAGGAACTATTGATGAAAATCACTGCGCGTTGTGGCATATAAAAAACCTCCCGCCGGGGAGGTTTTTTCTTCAAGCGTCTATCCCTCCGCCGGCATTACCCGGTTCAGGTTCTGCGGGTCGAGGGCTGCAGCCCTCCTCTCAGCCTGTGCGTTACAGGCTCCCCGTTAAGTTGTGCAGGTAGTATTTTACACGTGATTGTGCGGCAAAACGTCAAAGATTAACAAATTCTCATTTCAGCGGACCCGGCGCTTCCACTCTTCTTTCATCTGCAAATCGCGTGGTGTATCGCCCGAAGGCAAGGCCAAAAAGTCGGTCAGCAGGCGGTTAAAGCGAGCGGTGTCTTCTAGCATGGGGAAGTGTGCTGCCTGCTCTAAGACGACCATGTGCATATTGTATGGAGACGTTTCTGGCGAGAAGGGTGGAATGGTGATGGCTGGGTCATTTTCACCGTACACCAGCAGGATCGAGTTGTTGATGGTGCCAATGCGGTTGGCCAGGCTAAAGGTTTCTGGGTTTGCGAATGAAGCGGCAATGGCTTGCGGGTCTGCTTTGAGCGCATCTACCCGCGCCGGTTCTGCCGCGGAGTCTTTGGCGAGCAGCCAATCTACCAACTCGCTGATGGGAGCAGAACGCAAGCGGGTGTTGACCATGCTGAGGTCTAGAGGAACGCTCACTGCCATCACGCGGTCAACAATTTGTGGGTTAAGGCGGGTGAAGTGTAGCCCGATTAGGCCTCCCAAGCCATGCCCCACGAAGGCGACTTTGCCAATGCCCATTTCTTCCAGAAAACTTTTGATGAGGTTGACATGGGTGTTTAGGTCGTAGCGTTGCGGGTCATGGGCCGTATCGCCAAAACCCCACAAGTCGAGCGCGTAGGCGCGGAACGACATGGAAGCAGCTTGCATGGCTGGCACCCAATAGCGCCAGGAGCCGACCCAGCCGTGCAGGAAGACAATTGGACGACCGCGCCCAATGACCTCGTAATGAACAATGCCGCTTTCCAATAAAATTGCGCTCATGCTTGTTAATCTACTTTTTGTATTTGGCTAAGACGTTTTTTACGCGTTCCACTAATTGGTCAGGAGCAAAAGGTTTGAGCAAGTATTCTTCGGCGCCAGCGGCGAGCCCTTGCTCAATTTCACTCTCTTGTCCTTTGGCAGAGAGGAAAATAACGGGGGTATGCGCTAATTCTGGTTCTGCTTTAATCCGCTTGCAGGCTTCATAGCCGGTTAGTTTGGGCATGCGAACGTCCAGCATGACCAAATCAGGGCGTTCCTGCTTGGCGAGCAGGTAGCCTTCTTCGCCATTGCTACCGGTGATGACTTCATGCCCTGCAAAACGAAGGGTAAAGGCGATTAATTCACGAATATCGGGTTCGTCTTCTGCGATGACAATTTTTGCCATGCTTACTCCTCAGGTTGGTACGCCGGGATGGCTACAGAGAATGTGCTGCCTTGTCCGGGGATGCCTGTGCTGGACATCCAAATTTTGCCGTGATGCATTTCTACCAGTTGTTTCACAATCGAAAGCCCCAGCCCGGTGCCGGGTGTTGCCAGCACCAGCGGGTCCTCGCCGCGGAAGAAGCGTTCAAAGACGCGCTCTTGTTGCTCGAGAGGAATTCCAATGCCATTGTCCTTGACGTCAATTTGCACCATGTTCTCGTGCTTACGCAAGATAACCTCGATTTTGCCTTCGGCGGGGGTATAGTGATAGGCGTTATCTACCAGGTTATCAATCACTTGGCGAATGCGTTCTGTATCGGCCAGCGCACGGGGCAGGGCTTCTTCCACAGTGAGCGAGATGTCCATCGCTTTTTTGTCGTCTTGCGAGCGTTTGATGAAGCGTGCAACGATTTCTTGAGACAGTTCGGCTAAATCTACCGGCTGAATAGAGAGCGAAACGCGCCCGGCCTCGATGCGAGAAACGTCCAACAGGTCGTTGACAAGGATGTTGAGTCGCTCGGTGTTGTTCTTGACAATCTGTAGGAAGTGCGTCTGGTTTTCATTCAATGCGCCGGCGGCGCCCATTAACAGAATATCTACATAGCCGCGGATGGAAGTCATCGGCGTGCGCAATTCATGGCTCACGGTAGCCACAAATTCAGATTTTAAGCGGTCTACTTCGACTTCGTGTGTAATATCACGGAAGATGGAAACGGTACCGAGAAATTCTTTTTGCCAGATGACCGGTGAAAGGTGCACGAGAACCACTTGGCCGGTTTCCAGGCTAATTTGTTCGGCATACATTTCGCCAGCGTGATGCTTTTCGGGGTGATTAGACCAATCTTGAACGACACGCACCCAGGTCTGGGTAGATTTTCCAAATAGACCGGCAAAATTTTCAACCGGTTTGCCGATGACTTGCTCGGCTGGCAGGCCAAGAATCCGTTGGGCGGATGCATTGACGAAGGAAATGTGGTTCGATGAATCTGTGACCAGAACGCCATCGGCCACGGCTTCTAGAATCGCGGTCTGACGGCTGGCTTCTACTTGTTGTGAGCGCAGCATCGCGCCTAGTCGTTCGGCTTGGTCGCGAATCAGTTCATAGAGTTGCGCATTGTTAATCGAGATGGCCACTTGTGCGCCAATGGCGCGCACCATTTCTAGCGAATCTTCGTTGAAGAAACCAACTTTGCGGTGAAAGACCATAATGGCGCCAATCACATCTTCACCGACAATCAGCGGCGCAACAATAGCGCTGCGGTGGTCTTGGGAACTTTGGGAAATCACCCAGCGGGGGTCAAGATACAGGTCGTCAATCAACACTGGCTGGCGATGTTTGACAACCCATCCCGCCAGGCCTTCGCCGACTTTCAGCTTGAAGGAAGATGCTTTCCGGCTGGCGGTGACATTCTGGGTTACGTAGCCATAGCCGGCGCGGTAGTATAGCATATTATCTTCGGGGTGCAAGAGCATGATGGTGCCTTGTTCCGCGCCGATGGCTTCATTGAGTAGCGAGAGTGTGCGGCTCAGTGCCCGGTCTAGGTCGAGGCTGGCAGAGACTTCGGTCAGGATGCGCAGCAAGGTTTCTGTGTTACGCTGTTCTCGTTCTAATTCGGCAGTACGTTCAATGACGCGTTGTTCCAAGGTCAGGGCAAACTTTTTGGTCTCTGAGAGCAGTTGCGAGTTTTGCAGGGCAATGGTAGCCTGGTTGGCCAGTGTGCTCAAAATTTGTTGGTCATTTTCGTTATAGGCGTTAAACTGGTAACTTTGGGCTGAAATGGCGCCAATCACCTTACCGCCGGAAATCATGGGGACGACGATAATGGAATGGGGTGTGCCTTTTTCACCGATGGTTACGCCGCCCAATTCTTCTACTTCGCGCGCTTGTAAGGTCAGAATGGGTTTGCCAGTGGCAATGACTTGCCCAGCCAACCCTTGTCCAAATGCCAGCCGAACGTTGGAAATGCGCTGTCCCATGTCTACAATGTATGCGCCATCTACTTCGTGAGTTTCTTCATCGTGCAAAGCAACGATGAAGGCATCCACCGGCATCAGCTTGGAAGCAGCCGCATGCACTGCGCGGTAAATATCTTCTGGATTGAGACTGGCGCTGATTTCAAATGAGACTTGGTTTAGGATAGAAAGCCGTTCGGCGGTTGCTAGGGTAGATTGGTAGAGGTCGGCGTTTTCGAGCGCAATGGCAGC
>QEXW01000067.1 GCA_003130845.1 Anaerolineae bacterium | reverse complement strand
GCGCTCACGCATCATCACGCTCAATCACCGCTTGCGTGACGCGGTGAATTTCATCTAATCTTGCTCCGCGCGCTTTTTCCAATCGCTCGGCGCGCTTGCTGAATTGATTCATCGCATATTCGATAAAATCGCTTTCTACCAAGCCAAATGGTACAACCTGGTAGGCGGCAAACGCATCACCAATCACACCGATGGCATAGGGTAGAAGGCGGTTCATTTGCGCTTGTAGGTCGTCCCACACTGCGGGGTGTTCAGCCACCAAGCGCGAGAGCAAGTAGATGCCGTAAGCAATATGGCGAGATTCATCCTGCTTCAGCAGAGCAATTCCTTTTCGCAAGCCCGGCATCAAGTTTCTGCGTTGCAGCGCGGTGAAAAAGGCATGGTATCCCGTTTCGGCTAAAACACCTTCGACGACCATGTTGTAAGTGACCGAGGCGCGTGCTTGTGCTGCTGGCGAGGAATCGTTTTCCAGTGTCAGCAAGGCTTGTGGGAGCGCTTCGTAAAAAATGTTGCGGTAGTTCTCGGTGTGATAAGCCTGTAAATCTATGCGCGCCTCGGCCACCTCATCCAAAAAGCGCCGAAAGAAATCGGTATGTTTGGCCTCCTCAAACAAGAAGGTTGTCAGATACATTTCCTCTTCAAGGCGGCCTTCCGCAGCGATGACGCGGATGAGGGGCAACAAGTCAAGCGTTACGGCTTCCTCGCCGGAGACGAACATCCCCAACAATCTCCAAATCAGGTCCTTCTCATCATCGGTCAGCCCTGTCCAATCGCGCCGGTCTTGGGAAAAGTCAATCTCGGATGGATTCCACACCCCTAGCTTTTTGGCGCGTTCGTACAACCGCATGGGTGGCAGGGCGCGGTTCAGTCCGCGCGTGGTTGTGGCAAAGGATGTGTGGTTCATAGGCTCTCCTGTCTCGCTTGCTCAATTAAAGCACAACGGGATTAAGCAGGCCAAGCGGAACTTTCTTAGCCTGCCTGCGCTTCGTACTTCTTTACATCGTCCATAGCCTTTTTGACACTCACAAAGGGCAGTAAAATCAAACCCATTACGAAAAAGAAAATCAACGACAGAATCGCCGGGCGCAAACTGCCAAAGACCTGGTTCATCAAACCAAAGAGCAGTGGCCCAATCCACGACGTGCCGCGCTCTGAAATTTCGTAAAACGAGTAAAATTCAGCCTCTTTGCCTTGTGGCACCATTTGGGCAAATAGACTGCGGCTGATAGCTTGCGAGCCACCCAGCACCAGTGCAATGAACCCGCTCAAAATAAAAAACTCTGTAATGCGCGTCTCTGGCGCTAACCCAAAATACGCATAAATGACCACGCCTGACCAGATGACCAGGCTGATGATGATGGATTGTTTGGCACCTACCCAAGCGGCCAATTTGCCCCAAAAAAGTGCACCAAAAAAAGCCACAAATTGAATCAACAAAATGACAATGGTGAGCGTACCTGTTTCAATTTCCAGGCCTCCGCGCGCTAGGGGGGCGGCGGCAAAGGTCGCAGCGACGGCAATCACCGTTTGGATGCCGTCGTTATAGAGAAAATAGGCTAGCAGATACTTAAGCGTTTCAGGAAAATGCTTCAACTCGCCAATTGTGTGACGGAGTTGCTTAAACCCAATCGTCAGGTAGGTTTCACCCGCTGGCAAAGCACGACGTGAGCGGCGTGAACGTAGACGAGTCCACGTCAGCAGCGAAAATCCCAGCCACCACACCCCGGCAGATGCCAAATTTATGCGCACAGCCAGGGCGGTGGACACCCCCAAACTCTCGCGGAACTGATAGAAAATCAAATTCAGCAACAGGAGCAAACCACCGCCTAAATAGCCCATGGCCCAGCCATACGAAGAGACGCGATCGCGCTGTTCTTCACTGGCAATATCGGGCAGGTAAGAGTTGTAAAATACCATGGCTGCCCCAAAGGCCAAATTGGCAATGATGAACAACAGCCCACCCAGCCACCACAGACCACCTTCGACAAAGAACAAACTCATCGTGGCGAGCGCTCCCAGCATAGCAAAGAATTGCATCATGCGCTTGCGCATGTGAGAATAATCGGCAATCGCTCCTAGGATAGGCAAAAACAAAACTTGCAAGCCTACCGAGAGCGATACACAGTAGGGAAGGAACGAATCCGGCGCAATCGGAATACCTGCCAGCCGTGCCATCCCATCCGCGTACGGTGTAGCGGCTTCGGTCGCTAAGGAAGCCAGGTATGGGCCAAGGAAGACCGTTCCGACGGTTGTGCTAAAGGCGCTGTTGGCCCAATCATACATAGCCCAGCCGAAAATTTCGCGCTTATCATTGATGGGTGATGCACCTGTTGTCATGTGGCCTCCGCAAGAAAAGATATATTATTCTACACTTTTTGTCATGTTTGCGGGTGTCTTTTACACAGCCTTAACGCTGCTTTGCTGGCGCAATGTTCTTGAAACGTCCTTGCACGATTTGAAAAAAACCAAGTATGTTAATATCAGCGCAGGTATTCCTATGACATATCGCTTGTTTTCCTCTGCTTCGTCTGAAGTCAACATTATTCCTGCCGGTAAACTGCCGGTTTTTATTACTTCCTACAAAAGCGACTTTCAAACAGGGGTGCTAGAGGTTGATTTTCAGAACCATTCCATGCATCACCTCTTGTTTGTGCGTGGCGAATTGGTGAATGTATATCGTTATACAGACAGGATCGAACGCCTGACGCCAACTTCGTGGCTTCAATCTGTGGATACCTCCAAGGGAAAAGCACACTTGCGCGCTTTGGCACTGACACCGCAAGCGATACGATTGGTGAAAATCTTACTGGAACAAACCGAAACCCAGCCCTATACCTTGCCTGATTCGATGACCCTAGAGCAGCAGTTTCAAACGTGGAGGCAGCATCCAGTTCCGGCTTTAGCACACATTCGCTGGCCCAAAGCTGAGGCTCTGGCGCTTCTGCCTGGTGGCGGCAGCCCGCCACACTATACCTTGTTTCTTTCCGAAAACCAGATTTTGCATTCGGCCGGCGGCATGATGGCGTTGTATGGTTGGAAAGAAACGTGCACGTCCGTCAACCTGCTCACGAGCGAAGCGCATACCCCTGCCTGGGATGAGTATCTTCTATACTATTCATTCGGGTGGATGGCCAGCCGTTTGTTAGAGCGCCTAGTAGAATTGACCGGCCCTGGGATGATTCACTCGATTGTGCGCGAAATCAATTTTGCTGCCAGTACACATGGCTGGAACCTGAGTTTCTCTGGCACCAACCTGACCGATCAAACGCTGTTTTCCTCCCCGCTCGAAGCCGCTGACGCGTATTCGCGCCTGTTCGAAATCCTATTTCGCCACATGGATACAATTCTCGGCTCTGATTTGTTGGCGATACTGATGCGTGAGAGTGCGTTGCAACTTTCCAAGCCCTATCGGTCGGTTATGCAAGAGTATTTGCTCATTACCCCGGTCTGAACATTGACAGTTCTACGAACTGTTCGATATAATTCTAGTTTGCCGTCATGCTGTGTGGCATGATGGTTTTTGTGTTGCTGCAAGTTTGTTTAATTCAAGGTTAGGAGTTTTTTCGATGACTTCCGCGCTCTTCCGCAAAAATTATGCCCGCATTCCGGTTGAACTAAGTTTGCCCAACCTGATTGAAGTTCAATTGGATTCCTTCGAGCGCCTGAAGCGTGAAGGACTTGGTGACTTGTTTCACGAAATTTCGCCAATTGAGTCCTACAACAAAGGCATGAAGTTGTATTTCCCTAGCCGCAGCCCTGAAGCAGAGCAGTGGGGCTTGAAATATTGGTTTGGCGAACCGAAGCATACGATTGAAGAGTGCGTTGAGCGCGACCTCACGTATTCGAGCCCTTTATTTGTCTCCGTCCTCTTGGCAGGGCCAGATGTCCCTGAGCCCATCAAGCAGGAAATCTTCCTGGGCGATTTCCCGGAAATGACCGATAAAGGCACGTTTATTATCAATGGCACCGAGCGCGTCGTCGTCTCGCAATTAATTCGCTCCCCCGGCGTCTATTTTGAAGCGCCAATTGACCGCTCAACCGGGCGTCCATTGGCTATGTCCAAATTGATTCCTGACCGGGGCGCATGGATGGAGTTCGAAACCCGCAAAAATGACTACATCATCCTGAAATTCAACCGCAAACGCACGGTTCCGATTACCGTTTTCTTGCGTGCGCTGGCTGCGGTAGATGATGGCCGCCCCGATGATGTGCTGAGAACCGGCTCGGACGAAGAGCTCATTTCTCTCTTCCAAGATGTAGATAACAACCCTGACCGCCTGTTCATCGCCTCCACCTTGCGACAAGAACCGGAATGGGACCTAAGTGGCGGGTTAACCGTGGCCCAAGCCGCTTTGATTGAATTCTTCAAGCGCATGCGCCCCGGCGACCCGGCCACCCTCGAAAACGCCCGCGCCTTCCTCGAAGAGCAATTGTTCGACCAGCGGCATTACGATTTAGAGCGTGTCGGCCGTTATAAGCTCAATCAAAAATTAGACCTTAACGTTCCCATTCCGCACCGTACCATTACCAAACTGGATGTCATCCGCCTCATCCGGCGCATGATTCAAATAAACAACGGTGTTGAACCTCCCGATGACATTGACCACCTGGGCAATCGCCGTGTCAAGACCGTTGGCGAGCTTATTCAGAACAAATTGCGCATCGGCTTGCGCCGCATGGAACGAGTCATCAAAGAGCGCATGTCGATTCGTGACCAGGAACATCTCTCACCCATCACCCTGGTCAATATCCGTCCGGTTGTAGCCGCCCTGCGCGAATTCTTTGGCTCTAGCCAACTTTCCCAGTTTATGGACCAGACCAACCCCCTGGCAGAGTTGCGCCACAAACGCACCCTCTCCGCGCTTGGGCCGGGTGGTCTGCGCCGCGAACGCGCCGGCTTCGATGTCCGCGATGTTCACCACTCACACTATGGCCGCATTTGTCCCATCGAAACGCCCGAAGGCCCCAACATCGGCCTGATTGGCCGCTTGGCCTCCTTTTCGCGGGTCAACGAATACGGTTTTATTGAAACTCCCTATCGCCGCGTCATTAAATCCTTGCATTCCACCGATCCAGCGCTCATCGGACGTGCGCTGCGTGAAGACGTGGTTATCAATGGAGAAACCGTCGCCCGCGCCGGGCAGCGCGTGGATGAAGCCCTGGCTGCCAAAATTGCCCCGGCCAATCGCTTGATTTTGGTTGTGCCATTTGTGTCCAAGACAATGGAATACCTATCTGCCGATGCGGAAGACAAATTCGTCATTGCCCAGGCCAATGCAGAACTGAACGAGCACCAGGAATTCGTCAACCGACGCATTGCCAGCCGGTATCACTCCGGCTTCCTCGATTCCGCCCCCGAAAACCTGGACTATATGGACGTTGCTCCGCACCAGGTTGTAGGTATTAGTGCTGCGCTCATTCCGTTCTTGGAACACGATGACGCGAACCGCGCCTTGATGGGTTCCAACATGCAGGCGCAGGCTGTGCCGTTGGTCCGTCCTGAAGTGCCGACCGTGTCAACCGGCATGGAATATTACGCTGCGATGGACTCGGGTCAGGTGGTGGTGGCCGATGCGGATGGTGAAGTCATCTCCGTCACCGGCAAAGAAATTGTCATCCGTCGCGCCGATGGCAGCCTGCAGACTCATACCTTGCGCAAATATCAACGCTCCAACCAATCCACTTGTATTGACCAACGCCCGGCGGTGGTCAAAGGACAAATTGTCAAAAAAGGCGACATCATCGCCGATTCCTCCTCGACCGATGGCGGCGAACTGGCACTCGGACAAAACGTCGTGGTCGCGTTCCTCTCGTGGGAAGGCGGTAATTTTGAAGATGCCATTCTCATTTCCGAACGCCTGGTGCAAGAAGACCGCTTCACCTCGGTTCATATTGAAAAATACGAAGTCGAAGCGCGCGATACCAAACTCGGCCCCGAAGAAATCACCCGTGATATTCCGAATGTGGGCGAAGACGCCATCAAAGACCTGGATGAAAACGGCATCATCCGCATCGGCGCGGAAGTTGGCCCGAACGACATCTTGGTCGGCAAGATTACACCCAAAGGTGAAAAAGAACTCACCCCTGAAGAACGCCTGCTGCGCGCCATCTTCGGCGAAAAATCGCGCGATGTGAAAGACACCTCCCTGCGCATGCCGCATGGTGAGCGCGGCAAAGTGGTTGACGTGAAAGTCTTCACCCGTGAAGACAATGCCGACCTTTCGGCGGGTGTAGATATGATGGTGCGCGTTTCGGTGGCGCAGCGCCGCAAAATTACCGCCGGCGATAAAATGGCCGGGCGACATGGAAACAAAGGTGTCGTCTCGCGCGTTGTGCCGATTGAAGATATGCCCTTCCTGGAAGATGGCACTCCGGTTGACATCATCCTCAACCCCTTGGGCGTTCCAGGGCGTATGAACATCGGACAAGTTCTCGAAGTGCATCTTGGCTGGGCTGCTAAACGGCTGGGCTACCGCGCCATTACCCCCGTATTTGATGGCGCCAAAGAATCAGAAATCGAAGCCGAATTGGCTCGCGCCTGGTTGGTAGATGAAGCGTGGCGAGCGGCTGCTTCCAACGCCTGGAAATGGCTGGCCGAGCAACAATACTCACCCGATATGCTGCGTGATGATGAAGAAGTTCGCTTACTGTACTTGGAACACTGGCTCGGCAGTCATGGCTACGACGTTTCACGCATTGCCCTCGACCCGAACTACGCCCGCATGATGGCTGCTCGCCAATGGTTGGTGGAAAAAGGCTACAACCCCGAAGAAATTATGAGCTTTGAAGTTACACCCCTTCGCCGCGTTGAAAGCCAGAAAGACCCCCAAGCCATTGAAGCCTGCCTAAAACTCTGGCTGGAAACGATGGGACACACAGATGTTCCGACCGAAGAGTTGCAACAAAAAGCCGCTCAGGTCATGCTAGAGACCGGTGTGCCAATTCCGACCCTGGGCAAACAGGTGCTGCGTGATGGCAAAACCGGTGACCGCTATGACCAGCCTGTGACCGTGGGCGTGATGACCATTCTCAAACTGCATCACCTGGTGGAAGACAAAGTCCACGCGCGCTCCACCGGCCCCTATTCCTTGGTCACCCAGCAGCCGCTGGGCGGTAAGGCGCAGTTTGGCGGTCAGCGCTTTGGTGAAATGGAAGTATGGGCCTTGGAGGCCTACGGTGCAGCCTACACGTTGCAAGAAATGCTCACCGTCAAGTCCGATGATGTCACCGGGCGCGTCAATACCTACGAGGCCATTGTCAAAGGAGAGCCGATTGAAGAACCCAGCATACCGGCTTCCTTTCGTGTTTTGGTCAAAGAGTTACAATCGCTTGGGCTGGCAGTCGAGGCCATCAACGAAGCGGGTGATGTCATCCGCTTTGGCAAGGATGAAGAAAAAGTACATCCTCCCAAGATGGAAACCGGCTTACTTGGCCTGGGTGAAGATTTGATGGCGATGAAATAGTTGACTTACATGGGTGATTATGATAGAATACTCACCCGTTGCCCATAGGTAAGAACTCTTATCCATTGCGCAAGACAAGCGAGGCCATCAGGTAAGATTTCGATGGCCTCATTGTTTGCTCTGAATTCGACAAAAATAAACTGCAGGAATTTTTTGGAGGCAAGCGTGCCAACAATCAATCAACTCATTCGCAAAGGCCGCCAATCGAAAAAGGTCAAGAGCAAGGCGCCGGCTTTGCAATACACGTTCAATGCCAACAAGCAGCGCCGGTTCCGCCAGGCTGGCGGTGCGCCGCAGAAGCGCGGCGTTTGCACGGTCGTTCGTACCATGACACCCAAGAAACCCAATTCGGCCCTTCGCAAAATCGCTCGTGTGCGTTTGACGAACGGGATTGAAGTCACTGCCTACATCCCTGGCGAAGGTCACAAATTGCAAGAGCACTCGGTGGTGTTGGTGCGTGGTGGCCGTGTGAAAGATTTGCCCGGTGTGCGTTATCACATTGTGCGCGGCTCATTGGATACCACCGGCGTTGACAAGCGCCGGCAGGGTCGTTCCAAATATGGCGCCAAGCGTCCGAAAGCGGGTGCCGCCGCGTCTGCACCTGCCAAGGGCAAAAAGTAATCTGGAAGTGATGGAGTGAATCATGCGTAGAGGAAAGCCTGAAGTTCGTCCGATTACGCCCGATTTGCGCTACAACAGCGTGTCTCTGGCGACTTTCGTGCAGCACATGATGATGCGCGGCAAAAAAGCCCTTGCCTATCGGCTGATGTACGATGCCCTGGCCATTGTCGAGGAGAAAACCGGCAAGTCAGGGATTGAAATCTTCGATGCGGCTGTTAAAAACGTAGGCCCAGTCATGGAAGTGCGCCCGCGCCGTGTGGGTGGTGCTACCTACCAGGTTCCGATGGAAGTTCCTGCCGAGCGTCGTCTGACGTTGGCAATTCGTTGGATTCTTGCTTCATCTCGCGCTCGCTCGGGCAAATCATTCCCCGAAAAGCTGGCCGGTGAACTGATGGATGCTGCCACCAATCAGGGCGCTTCCATCCGCAAGCGAGATGAAACCCACAAGATGGCCGAAGCCAACCGCGCCTTCTCGCATTACCGTGCATAATTCTTAATTCCTTTAGAGGTCTTTTATCAATGGCGCGTAAGTACCCGCTCGAAAAGTATCGCAATATCGGCATCATTGCCCATATTGACGCCGGTAAAACGACAACGACCGAGCGTATCCTTTTCTATACTGGTAAAACCCACCGCATCGGCTCTGTGGATGAGGGTACCACCGTGACCGACTGGATGGTGCAAGAGCGCGAGCGAGGCATCACCATCGTCTCTGCGGCTGTTTCGGCAGAGTGGAAGGGCTATCAGCTCAACCTGATTGACACCCCAGGACACATTGACTTCACTGCTGAAGTACAACGCTCGTTGCGCGTGTTAGATGGCGGTGTGGTGGTCTTCGATGCCGTCCAAGGGGTCGAACCACAATCGGAAACCGTTTGGCGACAGGCTGACCGTTACGGTGTGCCGCGTATTTGTTTTGTCAACAAGATGGACCGTGTGGGCGCTTCGTACGAACGCTCAATTGAATCGATTCGCCAGCGGTTGGGTGCCAATCCGATTGCTATGCAACTGCCCATCGGCAGCGAAGCCGAGTTCAAAGGGATGGTAGATTTACTTGAAATGAAAGCCATCCTGTTCGATGATGAGCTTGGAAAAGAGCCAAAGGTAGTTGAAATTCCGGCCGATTTACGGGAACGAGCCCAAGAAATGCGGCATATCATGGTCGAAAAAATCGCTGAAACCGACGATGACTTGACCATGAAATACCTGGAAGGGGAAGAAATCACCGTACCTGAACTGAAGGCCGCCTTGCGTCGTGCCGTCATTGCGGGCAAAGCCTTCCCCGTGTTTTGTGGCTCTTCGTTGCGCAACAAAGGCGTGCAGCCGGTGCTGGATGCCGTGATTGATTATCTGCCTTCACCGCTCGATATTCCCTCTGTGCGCGGCACCTCGCCCGATAATCCCGAAGAACTCATCGAGCTCCCTGCTTCCGATGATGCTCCCTTGAGCGCGCTGGTGTTCAAAATTGTTACCGACCCGTATGTAGGCCGCTTAGCATACTTCCGTGTCTATTCGGGCGTGGTCACGCAAGGTACGATGGTGACCAATTCGACCAAACGCAAGCGCGAACGAATTGGACGCCTGATTCGCATGTATGCCGACCGGCGAGAAGATATTGACGAGGTGCGCGCTGGCGATATTGCCGCTGCCTTGGGCTTCAAGGAATCGTTCACCGGGGATACGTTGTGTGATACCAAGCCGATTATTCTCGAAAGTATTTCCTTCCCCGAACCGGTCATCACGATTGCGGTTGAACCGAAGACAAGCAGCGACCAAGAAAAAATGGGTGAGGCCTTGCGCAAATTATCGGAAGAAGACCCAACCTTCCGCGTGCGCACCGATGAAGCCACCGGTCAAACCCAAATTTCGGGCATGGGCGAACTGCACCTCGATATTATTGTGGACCGCATGATGCGCGAATTTAAAGTGCAGGCCAATGTCGGCAAGCCGCGTGTGGCGTACCGCGAATCCATCACCCGCCGGGTCGAAAAAGTGGACTACAAATACGCCAAACAATCCGGTGGGCGTGGTCAATATGGCCATGTAGTGATTGCTCTGGAACCTGCCGAACGTGGCTCTGGCATCATCTTTGAGAACAACATCGTTGGCGGTGTGATTCCGAAAGAATACATCCCTGCGGTCGAAAAAGGCATTCGTGAGGCTGCCGAAACCGGCGTATTGGCCGGTTATCCGGTGGTAGATGTGAAAGTCAGCTTGTTTGATGGCTCATATCACGAAGTGGACTCGAGTGAAATGGCCTTTAAGCTGGCTGCTTCAATGGCCTTCAAGGAAGGCGTACAACGTGGCGGTGCCGTGCTGCTCGAACCGATTATGAAAGTTGAAGTTGTCACCCCCGAAGAATACTTGGGCGATGTGATTGGGCAACTCAACAGCCGGCGCGGCCTGATTCAGGGCATGGAAATGCGCCCTGGCAATGCCCAAGCGGTCAGCGCGATGGTGCCGCTGGGTGAAATGTTTGGCTATGCCACCGAACTGCGCTCCGCTACACAAGGGCGTGGCGTGTTCTCGATGGAATTCAATCATTATGCCCCGGTCAGCGAATCCGTGGCAAAAGAAATTCTCAAACTGTAATCTTTCCTCTAGCACCATTTTTGAAGGAGTAACTCAACATGGCGAAGCAGAAATTTGACCGCAGCAAACCGCACCTGAACGTGGGAACGATGGGCCACATTGACCACGGCAAGACGACCCTGACGGCGGCGATTACGAAAGTAGCGGCGTTGATG
>QEXW01000066.1 GCA_003130845.1 Anaerolineae bacterium | reverse complement strand
CATCAACGCCGCTACTTTCGTAATCGCCGCCGTCAGGGTCGTCTTGCCGTGGTCAATGTGGCCCATCGTTCCCACGTTCAGGTGCGGTTTGCTGCGGTCGAATTTCTGCTTCGCCATGATTCACTCTCCTTAACAAAAAATGAACAGAGTGCATATTCAGCAACTGAGCCCTCAATGGGATTTGAACCCATGACCCCAGTCTTACCAAGACTGTGCTCTGCCGACTGAGCTATGAGGGCTGATTGTGCTGCCCGGATAAACCGGGAAAGGTGGGCAGTGAAGGATTCGAACCTCCGAAGGCGTCTGCCAGCTGATTTACAGTCAGCCCCCTTTGGCCACTTGGGTAACTGCCCACAATTCGATTGTTAGAGTCATTACTGACTCGAGTTTGGGGTCATACCTGGCCCCAAACGCCAGTCAATAATGGAGCCGACGACGGGAATCGAACCCGTAACCGCCCGCTTACAAGGCGGGTGCTCTGCCGATTGAGCTACGTCGGCGGCATGCCCGCTTTGGGCGGGCGCGCCCCGCATTAAGCGGGGCAATTATACCAAACGCTTTCCACTACAACAAGGGGGGTTGAAGTGGAATCGGCCACTTACGCATGGAAAGGTACTAGCCGGCCCAGCCGCGCAAACACAGCAGCCTTAACGCAGTCATCCTGGCAAACGAAAAGATGCTGGTCACTGCGGGCGGACGCAGAGTCTATCAGGATTTAGGTTAAGCGTCAAGCCCAACATGTTATAATTCGCGCAAGTTCATCCCCGGAGTAAAAAACATGCTCAAAATCGAGGTCACCTATTGCGCTGTTTGACATTACACCGACCGGGCCGTGAGCCTGGCCAGTGAATTGCTGAAAATGTACGAGCCGGAAATCGAATCGTTGACTCTGATTCCTTCCGATGGCGGCAAGTTCGAGGTCGTCGTCAACAACCAACTGATGTATTCGAAACTTCAAACCCGGCGACATGCCGAACCAGGTGAAATTGCCGGTCTAGTCCAAAAATTTTTACACTCGTGAGGGAAAATGTCGAAGAAAGGCCGTGTTTTTTCGGGCGCCCGCCCTACCGGGCGGCAACATCTTGGCAACTATTTGGGCGCCATCAAAAACTATGTTGCGCTGCAAGATGAATTTGACTGCGTATATTGCATTGTAGATGTACATGCCTTGACTACGGTGGAAACCACCAAAGACCTGAGAAACAACACCTACGATATGGCGCTCGACTGGCTCGCCGCCGGTATTCGCCCGGAAGAGTCCATTGTCTTCGTCCAAAGCCATGTGCCGCAGGTGATGGAATTGCACACGTACCTTTCGATGGTCACCCCCTTGGGCAAACTCACCGACCTGCCCACCTTCAAAGAAAAAGTGCGCGAAAATCCCGACAATGTCAACTACGGCCTGGTGGGATACCCCGTTCTGATGACGGCTGACATCGTTCTGTATCGCACCGACATCGTCCCGGTCGGCGTGGACCAGGCGCCGCACCTTGAATTTGCCCGCGAGACAGTGCGCTCGTTCAATTACCGCTTTGGCACCAACGTGCTCAAAGAACCGCAGATGAAGACAACTGAAGTGCCAAAGGTGTTGGGCATTGATGGGCAGCAAAAAATGGGCAAAAGCCTAAACAATCACATTGAACTAGCAGCCACACCAGAAGAAACGCGCCAGCGCGTCATGCAAATGGTCACCGACCCTCAACGCGTGCGGCGCACCGACCCAGGCAACCCGGACGTGTGCAACGTCTTCTCCATGCACAAAGTTTTCTCTCCGGCAGATGAAGTTGAGATGATTAACACCGAATGCCGGCGAGCGGGCATCGGGTGCGTGGATTGCAAAAAACGCTTCGCGGAAAATTTGAACAAACACCTAGAGCCTTTCCGCCAAAAACGGGCCGAAATTGCCCAAAACCCCAATCACGTCTGGGACGTGCTGCACGATGGTGGTCAACGCGCTCGCGCGATTGCCGAGGAGACGATGGTGGCTGTGCGGGAGGCCATTCAGTTACCCAAATGAGCAACACCCATAAAGACCAATGCTATGCCACATCGGTCTTGTGCGCATCAACGCAACAAAAGGTACTTTAAACGAACATGCGAGCCCTGATACAACGTGTACGATACGCAAAGGTGAGTGTGCAAGGCCACATCACCGCCGAAATTGCACGCGGCTTGGTGATTTTGCTGGGCATAGGCCATCACGATGGTGAGGAGCAAGCGGCCTGGATGGCGGAAAAAATTGCGCACTTACGGATTTTTGAGGATGAGGCCGGCAAGATGAATCTCTCCGTCAAAGACGTGGGTGGGGCAGCCATTGTGGTCAGTCAGTTTACGCTCTATGCCGATGCGCAAAAGGGTCGCCGCCCTTCCTTTACCGAGGCTGCTTTGCCAGAAGTGGCACGCCCACTCGTGGAGCGCTTTGCCAATTTGTTGCGCGCACAAGGGCTTACGGTCGGCGAGGGCGTTTTTGGGGCCGAAATGTTGGTCGAAATTCACAACGACGGCCCGGTAACCTTGTGGTTAGAACGATAGAAGTATGCCAATCGCCGCCAACCAACGTCTGCTCATCGCCTATCAGGCACTGCAAAATTATGATGTCTCTCCTACCATGGTCACGTTCTTGCAACACAGCGAGAACGTGACCTTTCACATTGCGTGCCGCACTTCGGCCTTTCTGTTGCGCTTACACAGTCCACGCTTTGAGTCATTCGTCCCTCAAAGCACCAATCCGCAGATGGTTTGTTCTGAAATGCTGTGGCTGAAGGCTCTGCATGGCGAGGGCTTGCCCGTGCCAGAACCGATTGCCAACAAAGCAGGCGAGTATGTCTCTCCGGTGGCGAGAGTCAATGCTACGCTCTTGCGCTGGCAAGAGGGCGAGTTGATGAGGCGCGATTTGGAAAACGAAGAAACCGCCGCGCAAATGGGCAGGCTGGTTGGAAAACTTCACGCCCACGCCAGTCAATGGCAATTTCCTGTAGAATTTTTACGCCCAGAGCGTGATTCAGCCTATTTTCAAAACGCTCTGCAGGCTCTGCGCCCAGCCATCCAAGATGGGCGGATTTCGTTCGCCGACTATCAAACGCTAGAAACCGCACTCTTTTTGCTTAATGAGCAAACTTATCGCTTAGAACGCACACCGCAAACCTGGGGTTTATTGCACGCTGACTTACATCGGGGCAACTTTTTGCTCCATGAGGGACAAATTCGGCTGATTGATTTTTCGATGTGCGCCTTTGGGCATTTTGCATATGACTTGGCCACGTGTCTTTCAAACGTGCGGACGGCTTATCACCCAATCTTTTTGAATGAGTACGTCCAATTCATGCCGTTGCCCCCAGATTATGAGCGCTTGCTAGAAGGATATTTCATCGCAAGTTACATTGCCACCCTGGCTTTGTGGGTTTCTGACCCTCAAGGCCAAGAGACCTTCATTCAGCGTGCTGCCTACGTTGCGCGTGAATATGCCACGCGCTTTAACCATGATGAGCGGTTTTGGTTTGGATAAACCCTCCGCGCCAAAGCACTGCATCTACCTGAACCGCCAGCGCACCGGCTTCTAGCATAGCGTTGACATGTTCCCTAGAATACACTCCACAACCCCCAATTACCGGAAGGCCACTTTGGGCTGCTTGGCGCACCAACAGCAACGATTGTGCCAAGAGCGCCGGCCCAAACAAACGGCCTGAAACCATCCGCCCGTTCAGCCACAACGCACCGCGCGGCGCAGCCAGGCTAATCGCTTCAGCGCCGGCAGCCAACACCAAAGGCCCAAGGCGTAAAACCTGCTCCCAAGGCAAATTGACAATCACCGGCAATTCGCCTGCCGACATTTCTACTGCCCTCAAGATGATGTCATCGGTGAGCAGGGGGGCAAATCCCAATTCAACGGCCAAGATGTTTTCAAGCGATTCCAGATGCTGCACCATTCGCCCGGCTTCTTCCGGGCGGTCAGCCATCAAATGAACAATCACCGGCAGGTTGGCGCGCTCCCAGCGCCCCGCATATTGCTCTCTTACACGCACAAAGCCGGGATTAGGCAAGCCAGTATGAAGCAAAAACCCTCCTGGGTACTCGGCCAACAGCGGTTCAGCCGTTGGATTGCGCGAACGCCAACTGAGCGGATTGGTGACAAACGCGCCAAATTCCCCCCAATCCCACGGGAAGCGCACATCCGGTGCAAAACCCAAAGCCCCGGCCGCATTCATCAATGGTTTGGCAAAAAACAGCCCGCGCTTTGACATTCCAGATTCCTATGCACCGGGCTGAGGGGGCAACTGTCCGGTCGTAGTAGGCTGCATGGGACGGGCGCGCAACTCAGCCAGCATCAGCATCTGTTTTTTGTTGAAGACCACCGTATCAGCACGCATAATCAGACTGGGGTTAGGCGCAAAGCTTAGCACGGCTTCTGTGAGTGGAATAAAATCTTCTGGGCGCAAGGTAAAGCCCTTACGCGGGTCCATGCGTTCGGTGAGGTGGATAACCCCTTGCACCTGGAACTGGGGCATCAGCACGACGACTTCAAACGCCAAGCGATTCGCCTTGCGGAACATGCTTTTATGGGTTAGGTCGCGCTGAATCGGAATTGCCATCGTAATTGCATTTTTCTCCACCCGCGCCTTGGCCATACGCATTGGCGGAACTTTGCCCAGGGTGTGCAAGCTAGCCGCCTGAACATCGAGCAAGACCAGGCCCTGTTCATTTTTCAGGTTGAGCACATCGGTCAGTCGTTCTCCATCGTTTTCAATGTGTCCACGCAATACGTAATCTGTTGTAAATAATTGAACTTCAATTGGCATATCCATCTCCTCATCAGGCCTTAGACCATCTTACCATCGGCAAAAGAGCAAGTCAATTATCATTTGATGACACAAGAGATGACCCTCAACAAGAAAAATACAATTCCCCTAGTCAGTCTTCACAACTCACCCGGAGAATGCGCGCCGATGGTAAAATCCCACGCTATGAATGATTTTTCGTCCTATCAATCTCCCTTTTCCTGGCGCTATGGCAGTCCGGCGATGCGCCAGGTCTGGTCGGAACGACGCAAACGGCTGTTATGGCGCACAATTTGGGTCGCCCTGGCCGAAGTGCAAACCGAATACGGACTGGTCGCCCCTGAACAGGTTGCCGATTTACGCGCCCATGTCGAAGAAATCAACATCCCGCGTGCCCTTGAAATCGAAGCCGAAATTCACCACGATTTGATGGCGGAGGTGCGTGTCTTTGCCGAACAGGCGACAATTGGAGGCGGCATTATCCACTTCGGTGCAACCTCGATGGACATCGAAGACAATGCTGATGCTCTACGCCTGCGCGAAAGCCTGGACCTGACCCTAAAGAACTTGTGTGACCTGCTGCTTGCTCTTCAACGACATCTGTTGGAACAGGCCGATACGCCACTGATTGCCTTTACGCATATCCAGCCTGCCGAGCCTTCTACCCTAGGCTATCGCTTGGCCCAGTATGCCCAAGACTTGCTAGACGATTATGAAACGTTGCGCAACGTTCGCTCCCAAATTCGTGGCAAAGGCTTTAAGGGAGCCGTTGGCACGTCTGCCAGCTATGCCGAATTGCTCGGTGCGGAACAGGCGGCTGCCTTTGAGCAAAAATTATCCGAAAAACTTGACCTGCCGTTCTACGCCGTAGCGACGCAAACGTACCCGCGCAAACAAGATTACACCATCCTCGCGGCTCTGGCCGGCCTGGCGCAATCGCTGTACAAACTGGCCTTTGACCTGCGCTTGTTGCAATCTCCACCAATTGGTGAACTTGCAGAACCCTTTGGCAGTAAACAAGTAGGGTCTTCGGCGATGCCCTTCAAGCGCAACCCGATTCGGGCCGAAAAAGTAGACTCGCTCGGACGCTATCTAGCACAGCTTCCGCGCATCGCTTGGGATAACGCTGCCCACAGCTTGCTAGAACGCACACTCGATGACTCTGCCAACCGCCGCATCATTCTTCCAGAAGCCTTTTTGGCTGCGGATGAAATGCTCCACACCATGCTTGGAATCGTGCGCGGTTTGCAAATTAACCACGCCGCCCTACAGCGCAACCTGGAGATATATGGCCCGTTTGCCGCCACCGAGCGGGTCCTGATGGCCACCGTGCGCGCAGGTGCCAGCCGCCAGGACATGCACGAGGTCATCCGCGCCCATTCGATGCAAGCCTGGCAAGCCATCCGCGCCGGCGAACCCAACCCACTCATCCAACAACTCGCACAAGAACCAGAAATCCTGAAGTACATCTCTGCAGAACAGGTACAAAAACAGATGGACTACACCCAACACGTCGGCAATGCTCCTCAAAAAGCGCGCGAGATGGCACAAACCATCGAACGTTTGCTGGGTTCTTCTTAAGATTTCTGCCTGTCGTCTCATCACACCATGCCTTTGCCTGCTTCCTTTTACGCCCGTCCAACTCTGATTGTGGCGCGCGAGCTCTTGGGATGTCGCCTGGTGCACATTGTAGAGGGAGAACGATTGAGCGGCATCATCACAGAAACCGAAGCCTACATTGGGGAAAACGATTTGGCTTGCCACGCCAAAGCCGGGTTGACCCCACGCACACGCGTCATGTACGGACCGCCCGGTAGAGCCTATGTCTATTTCACCTATGGAATGCATTGGTTATTGAATGTGGTCACCGAGGCAGAGGGGTTCCCGGCCGCGGTGCTGATTCGCGCCGTTGAAGTAGAGACCGGCATAGAGCGCGCTCAGGCCAACCGCCCCGGGGTTGCTCTCAAACACCTGGCCGATGGTCCTGCCAAACTCACCCGCGCCTTCGGTATTGGCCCAGCACACAACAACCGCGACCTGACCCGCCTCGATTCTCATCTCTGGATTGAACCAGGGCTCGAGATTGCCGATTCTGGCGTGACGATTGGCCCGCGTGTGGGTTTATATAATGTGCCAGAACCGTGGAAATCCATGCCCTGGAGATATAGGGTGCCAGAGATAAGGCTACCTCGCACCTGACACATCCCCACCCGCCCCATATTCTCAGATTAGGAGGAAGAAATGGGTCTTCTGACCGGTAAAAACGCCATCATTTTTGGTCTAGCCAACGACAAATCTATCGCCTGGGGTATCACACAGGCGTTTGCGCGCGAAGGCGCGCGCCTTGGCATTAGCTACGCTGGCGAAGCGCTTGAAAAACGCGTGAAGCCCTTAGCAGCACAAGTCGGCGCCGAGTTCGTTGAACCATGTGACGTGGCATCGGACGAACAGATTGCCGCCGTCGCCGAAAAAGCGCGCGCGCATTTTGGAGAAATTGACATCCTAGTTCACTCCATCGGCTTTGCCAATAAAGACGAACTGCAAGGGTACTTCTACAACACCAGCCGCGCCGGCTTCCACCTGGCGATGGACATCAGCGTCTACTCGTTTGTAGCGCTCGCGCGTGCCTTTCAACCCTTCCTGCGCAAAGGCGGAGCACTCTTAACGCTGACCTATTACGGTTCGGTCAAAGTCGCCCCGAACTACAATATGATGGGCGTTGCAAAAGCCGCGCTCGAATCCGCTACGCGCTACCTGGCGCGAGATTTCGGCCCACAAGGTGTGCGTGTCAACGCCATTTCGGCTGGCCCCATCCGCACCTTAGCAGCCATGGGCGTCAGCGGCTTCCGCGATATGCACAAAAACTTCGTAGAAATGGCGCCATTGCACGAACATGTCACCATCGAAGATTGTGGCAACGCAGCCGTCTACCTGTGTTCCGACTGGGCAGCGCACGTCACCGGCGAAATCCACTACGTAGATAGCGGTTACAACATCATGGCCGCTCCCGAGCCGGGCGCCTTCAAAGAACAAAAGAGCGAATAGACCCGCAAGGTGATAAAATAAGAGCGCGGCATGCCGCGCTCTTATTCATTCACATCAAGATGTGCATCAAGTCATTGGTTATGCTCAAACAAGACTTTCTTCTGCCAACTGAAACAGAACTGACGACACGTCAGTATCACATTGCGCGTTCCCACAAGAAAAACGGCACGTCTCTGGAAGATTCGCGCCCCTATCTGGAAGAACTGGGCATAGAAATTCGAGAGAATCGACAATCCATTCAATTTTTGCCCAACACGAATGAGCCGGTTCATCGCTGGTCTCCTTATGTGCAGGGATTTTCAGCCAGATTCGTTCAACGCACACTGGAAAAGTACCGCAGAGAATATCGCTCACCGATTATTCTCGACCCCTTTGCGGGAAGCGGCACCGTACCGGTGCAGACAAAGTTGAATGGCTTAAAGTTCTACGGTATCGAACTCAACCCCCTGCTCCACTTCGTTGCATCCGCCAAAACCAGAAACTGGAACGTCAACCCTGAAAAGCTGTTGAGTATCTCCAGACATCTATCCGCAAAAAAGGACTTTCGCGCTCCTTCTTTCCTGAAATCCAGCCGTCAATTCAATCCAGGCGTTTTAGCAAATCTTGAAAAGTTAATGTCTGGTATTCAGAGTTTCGAACCTGGAAACAATGAGGATGCACAGATTCGGGAACTCATGTTGCTGGCATTCTCCTCGATACTCATTGAGGTCAGCAACCTGAAACGCACGCCATGTTTGGGCTACAGCCCATCCAAACGAGTAGAGGATGAAGCCCCTTTCAATGCGTTCGCTCAAAAAATCGAAGAAATCGCAGAAGACTTGTGGCTTCTGCAAACCATGTATCGTCACTGTCTGGATGTAGAAGGGCAAATTGTTCTTGCTAACTCGGCCGAATACACTCACTCAACCGAATACGATCTGGTGATCACATCGCCCCCTTACATGAACGGCCTAGACTATGTTATCAACTACAAAATCGAAATGGGCTGGCTGGGTTTTGGTCAAACGCACCAGGAACTCAAACATCTCAAAGACAGCATGGTAGTGTGCGATAATGTATCGAAAGGCCTGATCCGCAACTTCACCCGCTCCGACCGTTACGCCAACGATTGGATAGAGAACATCAAATCAGAGATCGCGCAAAATATCGAACGTCGCGGCTCCTATCGTCGGCCAGATATGCCGGAAATCGTCCATAAATACTTCGATGACATGTACCGAATCATGAAAAACGTCATCTCCGCACTCAAGCCAGGAGGACGATTTATCCAGGTGATTGGCGATAGCCTAATTGCGGATGTGTACGTCCCTACAGACCTGATACTTGCCCGCATGGGTCGAGAACTCGGCTTACGGATTGAAAGCATCGAAAAAGCTCGCAACCGCCGGTCAGGACAAATCCGTACTTATCAACTGCGGGAAACGATTGTAACACTCAAAAAGGACTAACCGGATATGCCCCGTTTGAATGAATACGGCTTCATCAACAATCCAGAAAACGGACTCGGCATCATCCGCGCCCGCACCATGCTCGGAAACCTGCGTTTGTGGGATATGCCGCGCAGTGAACAAGCGCTCAAACAGGTGATTGACGAAATCGGGAAATCACTTTTGCCCGGTTTGTATATGCTGTTTGATGAGCGGAGCGAAAAAAAGGTTTACATCGGTCAAACCGAAAACCTGAAAGCGCGCATCCGAACTCACATGAAGACGCCCGAAGAAAAAATCAAACACTGGGATAGAGTTTTCCTCATCAACGACGCCCGAAACGCCTCCCAATCTGACCTAAATGATGAGAACATCCGCCTCATCCTGGAAGATTACCTCGTGCAACTATTCAAACTCAATCGTTACTCTGTCGTCACTTCTGCAACCCGCGTGCCAGGCTTAAGCGCCACGCAAACAGCCTTGAGCACTTCATTCAAAGAAGAAATCAATATCCTGCTCTCCAACAAAGGTAAAATTACAAAATTCATCCGCCAGAGTCACGATGACGAAGTTTTCCTCGATGATGCGCGAAAAATCCTAATGCAACGAGGATGGAAAGTACAAACATGGGGCGCATCCTATGCCACCATCAACGGCGAAACGACCATTGTCCGTCCCGGTAGTGAAAAACCGAAAGGCTGGCAGGTCACGTTTCGTGGCAGCAAATCCCTGCAACCCCTCAAAGACGGTCAGGGGTACTTGCTCATGCCACGGGGAAAGCTTTTGATGATACCTTTGGCGGAAATCAAACAATTTCTCGCCTCCATGTCCGAACACATCTTTACGCGCGATACAATTGATATTTTCATCCGTTTCGAAGAAAACAGAATTGTTCTGATGTACAAAGACGCCGAATTAGACGTCACGCAATATTCGGTTCAACCCTACCCGTAACCATGTTCAAACGTTCCTCCCCTCCCTCCCCTCAAACCGCCGCCCCGCCAGTTGTCCAGGCGGTCGAACGCATCACATCCGTCCTAGGCCCTGGCGTCATTTGGGAAGGAAAAATCAGCGGTGCAGGCGGTGTGCGTATCGAAGGCACCTTTGAAGGCCAAATTGCCCTGCGCGGAATGTTAGTCGTCGGAGAAAGCGGACGCGTCACCTGCGAAAACATCCGCGCCAACACCGTCATTGTGGCTGGTGCCGTAAAGGGTAACATCACCGCCCAAAAGCTAGAAATTCGCGCCACCGGGCGGGTGTGGGGTGATGTTGTCACCACATCCTTTGTCACCGAAGAAGGCGCCTTCCTACGCGGCCAAATGCGCATGGAAGACCATGTTGAACTGGACCTTGGCCCCGAACCCGAAACCACCCCGCGTTTTGAGCCCCCGCAACCATGAAATACACCGCACTCTCACTGCAAACCTATCGCCAACCCCCTGCCCATGCCCGCAGCACCGGGCAGGGCTTTTTGATTCGTGCTGGCTACCTCTCCCACAGCGGCGAATGGCTGCCGCTTGGCCAGGCCGCCCTGCAAACCATCCAGACTCAAATCGCGCGCGAGCCAGGCTTCCTGGCGCAGTTAGGGCTTTCTCTTTTAGGAAAACATGAGATTTTCTACCCGATAGAGGTCGGCGATACCGAAATCCTGCACTGCCCCGCATGTGGCTTCGCCGCGCGGCTGGAACTTGCTCCCATCAAAAAAACCGTTTTCTCCCCCGCAGAACGGCCCGCCCCGCTCGAAAAAGTCCTGACCCCCAACTGCCCCACCATCGAAAGCCTGGCCGCCTTTCTGGGCATCCCGCAAGAGAAAACCGCCAAAGCCCTGATGTTCGTCCGAAACAGCGATGGACAGTTCATCTTCGTCGTCATTCGCGGCGACCATGCGCTCAGCCCGGCCAAACTGACCACCCTGGTGGGCGAAACCCGCCTGGCCACCGAAGATGAAATCCGCGCAGTGGGCGCTATCCCCGGCTACGCCTCGCCGATTGGCATCCAAAATGCCCTTATCGTTGTGGATGACCTGATTCCTCATTCACCGAACTTGGTCGCCGGCGCCAACCAGCCCGGCTATCACCTGCTCAATACCAACTATGGCCGGGATTACACCGCCGACCGAATCACCGACCTAGTGCTTGCAACCCCTGGAGCAGCCTGCCCCAAATGCGCAGCAGCGCTTCAACTTGCCAGAGCCTGGCAATTGGCTTCGAGAGAAGAATATTACTACGAGCATATCCTGCTGGCACTGGCTGAGACCTTTCACGATGCACAAGGCCTGAGCCTGCCGCCCTCGGTTGCCCCTTTCACAATTTACCTGATGCACGTGCCGGGCAAAACGCTCGATACCCTTCCCGCGGCAGAAACACTCTATCAGACCCTGACCGACGCCGGCTTTTCCGTCCTATTCGATGACCGTCCAGAGCGAGCCGGTGTCAAATTCAATGATGCCGACCTGATAGGCTGTCCCTTCCGCATCACCGTTGGCGAGCGCGGATTGCAAAACGAAATGGTTGAAATCAAAGCCCGCCACGCAAATGAAGTCAAAACCATTCCTATTCGTGAAACGATTCCTTTCCTGCTCGAAGAGTTACACAGATTTCAGCGCTGACGCGTTACACAAAGACGAAAAACAGCCCAAAAATGAAACCGTTGAGCAGGGTGGAATCAGACTGCCCAACGCATCAAAGATGCCTAAACCATCGGGGAAATATAGTACCTTTGGATATGTAGACTATTTATATCCAAATTTTATATAATTTCGTATGGGTATAAGTAATCTCAACAAGCGTGGCCCGTAGCATTTTACAACGAATCAATTCCAACCAAGACCATCACCGCGTTCTACGTTCTTCCCGCAGCCAGGGAAGAAAGTTCAGCAGGCGAGGGGCGTTCTTTTCGCTTTTGAGAGAACCTAGCAAAATGGGTTTGCCATCACATTCTATTCACCGCACACTGTAAAACAAAAGCAACAGCGCCCTCCATCCAAGACACACTTTTATTAAGGAGGTTGATATGCGTCGTCGGCGTTTTAACCATCCCTTTGATGGGTTACTTGGTGGGCCAATCGCCATTCTAATTGGCGCCATCTTATTGTTCTTTGGCCAACAAACCCAAAGCCGAACAGCAGCATTCGTTCAGCAAAGTGCACGTGCGGAAGGTATAGTGGTTGATTTGGTCAGGACTCAAAAGACGGATGAGCGGGGGAACATCCAAACCTCCTACTACCCCGTCATTGAATTCACAACCGCCCAAGGTGAATTGATTCGCTACCAAGCCTCAACCGGAAGCAATCCACCTTCACATCAAAAAGGCGACAAAGTGCAAGTACTCTACAATCCTGCCAATCCGCAACGTGCGGTGGAGGACTCGTTTTTCAGCTTGTGGTTGCCTTCGGCCATCATGTTAGGCAGCGGTGCGTTGGTGATACTGATTGGTATAGTTGCCTTTCTCCGCTCTGTTTTGCTCTTGCTTGGAGTGGGTGGCTTGCTAGGCTTAATCACCCTGGCCTGGTTGCGCAAGCAAAAACAAGATTCGTCCTCACAGAACGCAGGAGAGTCGAGCGAATAACGAAGCAACGTCACTTTCAGCGCTACATTCATCGCGAAGCGTGCTCTTTTTGCAATTGAACACCCTTAGACAAAAGCCTAAACGGACGAAAAGCGCCCGTGTGTTGGTCACTTTTGTTCCGCGCTCCATTTCCCAAGCAACTGCACCGGGCCGGTTACTTCACTTTTCGTGAACAGCAACAAACCCCACAAACCTGCATTTGGCTGCGATATTTGCAGTGTAAGCCCATCGTGCAAATCCCTCGCTTGTCATCCCAAAGACCTGTTAAGTATTCGGCTCGTTTTTGAGTGGGTTCTACGCCTTGGTGTTGGAACCTGGTACGTTGTCGGTCGTCTGTGAATATAGATAGGCCCTTCCTAGTTCATGCGCTTAACTCTTCTCTAAGAACACGGATGCTCCGTTGCTTAATCAACGAAAAGCACGTATAGCAGGCCCATGAAATTCAAACAGAAAGTAACTCTCCTGGTCATTTTTTCTTCGTTGCTATTTTCTTGGCTTTTTTCTATCTATTCCCCCCGTATCACACTGCCATACTCCCCCACCGCGACATTTCGTCCTGCGCTCCCTCCACCCCGCACCAATACGCCGACGCCATCTCCAGAGTTTTCCACACAGCGCCTGCGCGGTCACAGCAAAATGGTTTCTCCCGTTTCTGCCGAGCAAATCCCTGCTTCGGTCGTTACTGTTTACCCATACAACCGTCTGACCGATTACGTTTACGCTCGTAATGGAGACTTATGGCTCATCGGTGGCTTTGGCGTGTTGCGGCAGCAAGCCAACGGCCAACAAACTTGGTATTCGATGCAAAACGGTTTGCCGGCCAACTATTTCCAGGCTATCGCAATTTCCCCCCAAGGTGAAATCTGGGTAGGTGGCACAGAAAACACCCTGCTGCGCTTCAATGGCCACCAGTGGCACGATGAAACCGACTCGCTGCTGGCCTTGCCACAAGATTCCCCCTGGTGGACGTGCCGCACTCGCAACATCTTCGGCATAGATTTCGATGAGAACGGTCAGATATGGGTGGCGAACGGTGGCATCCATCTCTACACGCGCGAGAACGGTCAATGGAAGCAAGCCAATTTTCTCTCCGACTTACCACAAGCCGGTGGTGGCGGCTGTCCGGTTGGGCTGCGCGTTATCAATGCCAACCACATCACCATTGTCCGAAACGGTTGCTGCGATATGCCGATGGTAGCCCACCACTTTGATGGTCAGCAGTGGACGCAAGACCAGAATATCCAAGAATTTACCCAACACCTCGCCGCCCGCCGCGCCGGCCTGGCGTTAAATCTGCAAGCAAGAGACCTGCGCGAGAGTAATTTTCCCTTCCCATTTCCACCAGAACAAGTTTTGCCCCTCACACTCCACCCCATGCAGCCGTTTGGCGAGTTAACACGCCTGCCTCGCTTTGGTGATATTTCGCTGGCTTTCGATGAACAAGGCACGCTGTGGCTAAACAACGACTACACCCTGTTCGAGAACCAGCGCAACCGCTTTGAACGTCACGACGAAATCCTGCTGGTGGGCGAAGCCTTTGTGCCAGAGTTTCAAACCGCCCGCTGGCTTGATTTCCCCGGCGACCCGGTGATTCTCAACCCAGATGGCCGCGCGGTTGAATTTTCACGGTGGTTTTGGCAACAAACCGCACTGGGCAACCGCTATTTCTTTCAGATGAGCCAACAAGCGACCGAATGGAATGCCCCCTGGTTATACTTCAGCCGAGACAGGCAAGGGCGGGTGTGGTTCTACTTGCCTGGCGAGGGGTTAGTAAGCACCGAAAACGGACAGATGACCACTTACCCTGGCCCTGCTGACCTAACCCTGCCTGTTTTAGGCGGTCTACAGGTTCTAAAAGATGGCCGTGTTCTCGTCGGGACAGCCGGCGCAGTATGGGTTTTTGCACAAGGCGCTTGGCAAAAGTGGGTTTTCCCCGATACGCACGAAATCTTTTGGCGTTTCAGCGAAGATGCGCACGGCATAGTGTATGCTGCAACGGATAGCGCTGTGTACCGCATCGTGTCCGGCGAATATACACGTTGGCAATTCCCACCGCTAGAAGCATCGCGCGTATTGTTGCTCTCCATCCTGCCGAATGACCGGCTGATTTACGCGAATAGTTCCATCCTGGCAGGATGGGATGGAACGAACTGGCAGGCCTATCATTTCAAGCGGGTCTCGTTTTCCTCGGTTGCATTCGATGCGCAGGGCAATCTCTGGGCGTATGCCGGGTATAATGGGCTCATTCGATTTTGCTCACAACTCTTTCAACCCTAACACACCTTTCATGAAAATTCCCATGTCCTCCCCCGACCTCACTGATGCCGACCGGCAAGCGGTGATGGAAGTTCTCGCTACTCCTCACTTGAGTCTAGGGCCAAAACTACCAGCCTTTGAGCAGGCGGTCTGTCAATACACCGGCGCGAAACACGCTATTGCCGTCAACTCTGGCACCGCCGGACTGCACCTGTGCGTGCGCGCAGCCGGCATCGGCGCCGGCGACTTGGTGATTACCAGCCCGTTTTCCTTTGTCGCTTCCACCAATGCGCTCCTGTTCGAGAACGCTATTCCGGTTTTTGTGGATATAGACCCCAAAACCGGCAACATAGATGTTGAACAGGTAAAAGATGCCCTGCTGCACATCTCGAAATATCTTCCTCGCCAATCGGCTGGAGTGAAACCAAAGGCACTCAAGGCCATTCTACCGATAGATGTTTTTGGCCAGCCGGCGGCTATGGACAAAATCATGACGCTGGCGCAAGAACATGGCCTAAAGGTGATTGAAGACTCGTGCGAGGCGTTGGGCGCAACCTATAAGGGAAAACAAGCCGGCACGTTTGGCGATTATGGCGTCTTTGCGTTTTATCCCAATAAGCAGATGACAACCGGCGAGGGTGGAATTGTTATCACCAATGATGAGCAGGCAGCCGCTTTCATGCGTGCTTTGCGCAATCAGGGACGCGCCCCCGGTGACACCTGGCTTTCACACACCTATCTCGGCTACAACTATCGGCTCGATGAACTGTCCTGTGCCTTGGGCATCAGCCAGTTAAAGCGCCTGGATGAAATGCTCGCCAAACGAGAACAAGTGGCGGCCTGGTATTCGGAGCGCCTAAGTGAGTTGCCCGAAATCGAGCCCCCTTTTATCGCACCGGAAACGACCCGCATGTCCTGGTTTGTTTACGTCATCCGGCTCGATAGCAAAATTGACAGAGCGGAGTTTGCTCGGCGTCTTGAAGAGCGGGGGGTACCGGTGCGACCTTATTTCCTGCCCATTCACCTACAGCCGTATATGGTGGAGCGCTTTGGTTGGAAGGAAGGCGATTTTCCCGTCACAGAAGACCTGGGACGGCGCGGCCTGGCCGTGCCGTTTAGCGGTGTGATGACCGAAGAGCAGGTCGAATACGTTTGCCAAGCCATTCGCACTGCCTTACATACTGCCTGAAGCGATGGCAAACCCACTATGAACGATTTTTTCCCTCCCCGTCAACGTGGACTGGTCATCCACCTAGCTTTGATTGCGTTTTTAAGTTTGCTATCTGGTTCTTGCTTCTGGTTGGTATTTCGGACTCCGGTTGGCCTGGAATTTACGCTGTACATTGTAGGTTTTCTGGTCACCGTCTTGCCCCTGCCTGTGCTAGCCTATCGCCTGTATGCGCTCAACCGCGCCCATTACCACCTCGACCGCAACACACTGCGGCTAGCCTGGGGCTTGCGGTTGGAAGAAATTCCGGTATCTGACATCGAATGGATACGGCCAATGCAAGGGCTGGTGACACCCCTCAGCCTGCCATTTTTTCGTCTACCAGGCGGCATTTTGGGCATAACCCGACACCCCGAGATTGGCGAAGTAGAATTCCTGGCCTCGGAAACCGACCCGTTGTTGTTGGTAGCAACGCCAAGGCGGGTCTATGCGATTTCGCCTGCGGATCCAGCCGCGTTTGTGGCAGCGTTTCAGAAAATCATCGAAATGGGCAGTCTGACAACCGGAACGCCGCGCTCTGAGTTTCCTTCCTTTGTAGTTGGACAAGCCTGGAACAATTGGTTTGCGCGCACCATGTGGCTGACGGGGTTGTTTGCTAATCTTGTCGCGTTGGTGTGGGTTGGTTTTCTTATCCCTAGCGGACGACGCGCACCCTTAGGTTTTGGACCAGGCGGGACGCCCCTGGAAGCCGTGCCTGCCGCACAGCTTATTTTGTTGCCTTTCTTAAGCCTGGTGCTATTTTCTATTGGTTGGTTAGCAGGCATATTTTTTTACCGTCGCACCGATCAACAGGTCCACTCTCTTACGTTGTGGGCTTCAGGGGCTCTCACTTCGTTGCTTTTCTTGTTGGCGCTGTATTTTCTCATCAATACCCCTCTTTAAGCCATGCAAATTTTCACCGGATTTCTTCTGGCAGCCCTAATAGCCTTTGCAGCCTACCGCGCGCACAGCCTGAGCACCTCGGGGGCATTGGGTGCAACGCTAGTAGGCGGAGTCATTTTTGGCGCGGGCGGGTGGCAATGGGCTATCCTCCTGCTCGCCTTTTTTATCACTTCCACAGCACTGACTCGTGCTTTTAAGAAACGCAAAACCGGCCTGAACGAAAAATTCTCCAAAGGTGGGCAGCGTGATATAGGCCAAGTCCTGGGCAATGGCGGATTGGCAGCGCTGTTTGCGGGGTTGTGGTTTTTCTGGCCTGGGGAAGCCTGGATATGGGCAGCGTTTGCTGCTTCGCTGGCAGCAGTCAATGCCGATACCTGGGCAACCGAGTTGGGGGTTTTGAACCCACATCCGCCGCGCCTAATCACCAAGCCGTTACAAGTGGTTGAAAAGGGAACTTCAGGCGGAATCTCACTCTTTGGAACGCTCGCCGCCCTCGCAGGTGCTGGCTTGATTGGCTTGCTTGCTGTGTTGGTTTCGCCTCAGACGGTTTCTCCCCTTTTGGGTTTGCTGGTCACCTTGGCTGGTTTGGCAGGTTCGTTGTTCGATAGTTTGCTCGGCGCAACCCTACAGGCAATTTATCACTGCCCAACCTGCCATAAGGAAACCGAACATCATCCCTTGCACACCTGCGGAACGCAGACTACGCTGAAGCGTGGCTGGCCATGGCTGAACAACGATTGGGTCAATTTTGCCTGCGCCGCATTTGGGGCACTGCTGGCTATTCTGTTCCTGTGAGGGTCATTCTAAGATCGGGTGGCCGTTTTTTTGGTTCAGGTGATGTGTATCCCCAATGATTTCAACCCGCCATTGATGCGTGCGTGGATTGTAGGTAAAGACGGAAAAGGCTGTATTGCCCAACCGAAAATGAATGCCCTGAGAAAACGGCTGGGGTGTAATGCCAAGAATAGAATATAAGACTTTGTTTAACAACGCGCCGTGTGAAACGACCAGATAGCGCCCGGCCGGCCGTTGTAGCAGCGTGTGCAACGCCTTCCCGGCGCGCAAATACAGTTCCCAGTCACTTTCGCCTTGCTCACTCCAGGGTTCATACGGATTCAAAAAGGTCGGTTCAGGATAACGTGCGCGAATTTCATCGAAGGTCATCCCAGAGCGTAAGCCCATATTCCGTTCAATCCAAAGTGGGTCAACTTCGAGATGGGGAATGCCAAGTATATCCACCAAGATTTGCGCCGTTTCTCGCGCACGAGATAAGGGACTGGTGATAGCGTAATCAAAGCGAACCGCATCGCTGCGCCAGCGAACGGCCAATTGACGCGCCTGTTCACGGCCTGTTGGCGAAAGCGCAAAATCGGCATGACCTTGCAAACGATTTTCGGCGTTGCCAATCGATTCACCGTGACGTACAAGCGTAATGTGGAAAACGGGTTGGTCACTCATCATTAAGGGCGGGGGGAAACGTAGTAAATGACTCCATCGGCGGCCTGATAAACCGGATATATCTCAGCAATTCGATACAAATCCGAGGGAGTATAGAAAATTCTAAACGGGTCATCATGGAACCAGAGAATATAACCCGCTTTTTCATACGGCCAGCCGGCCATCTGTTGTTTGAAATCGTCCCACGACCAGTGCTCATTTTTAGGAATGAGATACGTCATCAGATGACGCGTGAAGAACCAAACGGGCGCAGGCAGATTGCTATACAAAATCGCTTGTGGCTCTTTTTCTAAGATGGTGCGCGCATACGCTATCAGTTCCGATTGGTGATATTTGCGAAAGTTATACAAGTTATAGGCGGCTTCACCATCACGCAAGCTAACCCGTATGTACTTAACCAACCGATTCACCGGCAAAGCAGACCAAAGCAGGACGACGATAACCAATCCAGCGTTGATTTGACGCACAGAGAACCGCAAATGAGGCCGGATGAGATGATGAAAGGTCAGAAACAGGATGGTTAGCACAGAAGGAAACAGCAAAGCATAGTAACGGTCAGAGAGCAACGCGCGATGGTCTTTGGTTTGGGCCATCAAGGCGGTAGAAACAAAGCTCACCAAGGCAAACAACGTGGCGGTCAGTACCAAAGGCTGCCGATATGCTCTACTCCAGGCTTGCCAAGCTGGCTTGTGGTTGATAACCAGTAAAAAAAGCAAAACAAACACCAAGAAGATAACCGCATCCCACTTCCCTTCAGGTGAAATCGGACGATACGGCACAAACCAGAAAAACATCTTCCGCCAGGCTTGTAGGATGTTTTCAATGACAAATACATTTCCCGCGCTCGAAATCCCCCACAACGTGCCGGTTGGCAAATAGTTGTGAAAATAAATCCAAGCGGCTACAGGGAGTGCAGAAAGTATTCCTAACCCTGCCGCATGCAGAAGAGCCGCTCGTAGGTTATCGCGCCAAGCCCAAAGAGTGACCAGCACGGCAACAACGATATGGCTCATGCCGGCCCAGCGAAGCAAGGATGCAACGATTCCAAGCACAATCATGACCCCATACATCCTCCATGACCGGGTTTGAATGTATTCGCTGCCTGCAAAAAACAAAAGCAGCGCGCAGGTCAAAAACAGCGGCTCGGTCAGAATAGAAGTGTGCATGTATAGGGCGGAAGGGAATAAGAACAAGATGAAGAGAGAAAGGTAGAAATAGATGGGCGTATCGTTGAAAACCTGGCGGAAGAAAACCCCGCTCAAGAAGAGATTAATCCCCCATAAGATGATGTTGAGATACCAACCTACCAGGAAGACATCGGCACGTGTCACGAATGAGAGCCCGGCAATTACCAAGGGAAAAAGTGGAGGAAAAACGAGTAAGCGATATTGGTCGTAATCTATCAGGCCCCGTCCCTTCAACAGGTTATCGGCAAAGGCAATATAGCGCATCGCGTCCGATGGAAGGCCACTCCCATATCGGGAAGTGGCTAAAAAAGCGACCAAGACTCCCCCCAGTGATAGCCAAGCGATGAAAAACCACCCTGCGTTCGCTCTGAGAAACTTCATTCAACCTTACTCCGCTTTAATAAATACACCGGTCGCCCTTTGACCTGCTGAAAGATATAACCGACATAGACACCAATGAAACCCAATAAAATCATGATGATACCGCTGGCAATTAAGAGAATGGCCATCAGCGAGCTCCAGCCTGGGGCAATGTACACATTGGCCGGTTTCATGATGAAGATGAACAAGACATAGATGATTTGGATGGCCGCCAAGAGCAAAAATACCCCTCCTACGCTCAACCCAATATAAAGCGGCATGAGCGAAAACGAGAAAATGGCATCGGAAGCCAAACGCAGCATTTTTCTGAGCGAGTATTTCGATTGGCCGGCCATGCGCTTTTGTTCGTGATAAGGCAGAATGACGCTGCGGTAGCCCATCCAGGCAATCATACCGCGCAAAAAGCGGTGATATTCAGGCATAGATTTGAGAGCTTCTAATGCTTGGCGTGAAAGGGCGCGAAAATCAGCCGCACCGGGGATAATGCGCGTTCCGCTCATGGTATTGATGAGCCAGTAAAAAATATCGGATGTCACCTTTTTGAACGAAAACCCTGCTTCTTCTTCTATGCGCTGTGCTTGCACAATATCGTAGCCTTGTTCGATGAGAGCAATCATCTGCGGAATCATCTCCGGCGGGTGCTGGCCATCGCCATCCAGGGAGATGACCACCTCCCCTTCCGCATGGTCCAGCCCGGCAGTGAGCGCTGCCTGATGACCAAAATTGCGGCTGAGGGTGAGAATCCGCACCCGTTCATCTTGCGCGGCTAGGCGCTCCAGCACGGTCCCCGTGCCATCGGTCGAACCATCATCTACATACCAGATTTCAAAGGCATAGGGCAACGCATCCACCACCCCCCTAATACGAGCATGAGTGGTTTCGATGACCGTCGCTTCGTTGAAGACGGGGATGACAAGAGAGACGCGCAAGGTAGAAGACATGGCCGGGTTCACCGTTTGGCGTAATTCCGCTCCAGCCAGGCGGCGTAGCCCTCCTGCTGCAGCACAGATTGCACCCATTCAGGATGTTCCAGATACCACTGGACGGTGGCGCGCAGACCGCTCTTCAGGTCATGGCGCGGCGCCCAACCCAGTTCGGCCTGGATTTTGGTGGTATCCATCGCGTAGCGGCGGTCGTGACCCGGACGGTCTTGCACATACGTTATCAGCCGGTCGTGAGGAGCGCCTTGCGGGTGGAGTTCATCCAGAATGGCGCAAATTTCGCGCACGATTTCGATGTTATATGGTTGATTGCCGCCCCCCACATTGTATGTTTCGCCAATTTTTCCCTGCTTCAGCACCTGGTAAATGGCTTCACAATGGTCTTCGACGTATAACCAGTCTCGAATTTGTTTGCCATCGCCATACACCGGCAGCGGCTTGCCTTGCACGGCATTCAATACCATCAGGGGGATGAGTTTTTCAGGGAATTGATAAGGACCGTAATTGTTGGAGCAGTTGGTCAGGGTGACGGGCAAACCATAGGTGTGGAAATAGGCGCGCACCAGATGGTCCGAGGCCGCCTTGCTGGCCGAATAGGGTGAGCGGGGGTCGTAGGGTGTTGTTTCAGTAAAAGCTGGGTCATCCGGCGCAAGCGAACCAAAGACTTCATCCGTGGAGACGTGATGGAAGCGGCGACCAGCGAAGCCGCCCGTTTCCTTCCAAACGGTTTTGGCGGCATCGAGCAGCGTGAACGTGCCAACGATGTTGGTCTGTACGAAGGCCGCTGGGCCATGAATCGAACGGTCCACATGCGATTCGGCAGCGAAATGCACCACTGTATCAATCTCATGTTCGCGCAGCAGGTGCATCACCAGGTCATTATCGCAAATATCCCCTTGAACAAAGGTGTGGCGCGATTCATCCGGCAGATTTTTGAGATTTTCCAGCGAACCGGCATAGGTCAAAGCATCTAAATTGTAAATATGGACTTGTGGCTCAACCTGAAGCAAGTAACGGACAAAGTTAGCACCGATGAAACCAGCGCCACCAGTAACAAGAACATGTTTCATCCTAAAAACTCCTTTTTATATGCGAAAATCCTGCACTGCTTCGATGACGAATTGTTGGTCGTCGGCGGTCAGGTCGTTGTAGAACGGCAGGCGCACCAGGCGGTCGCTGACCGATTCGGTCACGGGACAATCACCCGGTTGGCCACCGAATTTGCGCCCCATATCGGAAAGATGAAGGGGTAAGTAGTGAAAGACCGCATATACGCCGCGCGCGCGCAAGTGTTGGATGAAGCGCTGACGGGTCTCAAGGTCAGGCAGAAGCAGGTAGAACATGTGCCAGGCCTGTTCGACATGCGCCGGGACAAATGGCAACCCGACGCCGTTCCGATGCGCCCAATCGGCCAATCCGGCCTGATAGGTCTCCCACACGCGCTGACGGTGAGACTGGATTTTCTCGCGTTGTTCCAACTGCCCGAACAAGAAGGCCGCCAACACATCGGAGGGCAAGTACGAGGAGCCAATATCTACCCATGTATATTTATCTACCTGCCCACGAAAGAAGCGGCTGCGGTTGGTGCCTTTCTCGCGGATGATTTCGGCGCGCTCGATGTATTGTTCATCGTTAATGAGCAGCGCACCGCCCTCGCCACAAGAGAAATTCTTGGTCTCGTGGAAACTCTGCGAGGCCATCACCCCAAACGTGCCGAGATAACGCCCCTTGTATTTGCCAAACAAACCATGCGCATTGTCCTCGACCACAGGGATGTTGTGCCGCTTCGCAATCTCCAGGATGGCGTCCATTTCACAGCCCACCCCGGCATAATGCACCGGGACGATGGCTTTCGTGCGGGGGGTGATGAGGGCTTCCAGTTTGGTCTCATCGAGGTTGAGCGTGTCGGGGCGGATATCCACAAAAACCGGCTTGGCGCCACGTAACACGAAGGCATTGACGGTGGAGACAAAGGTAAAATCCGGTAGAATGACTTCGTCTCCCGGCTCAATTTCCAGCAGAATTGCCATCATTTCCAACGCATGCGTGCAATTGGTGGTTAGCAGAACCTTTGGCGTGCCCAAAGATTGCTCCAAGTAGGCATGGCATTTTTTCGTAAAGGGGCCGTCGCCGGAAATATGTCCATTGCGAAAGGCTTCGCTGACATATTCTAGTTCGCGGCCCACGAGAACGGGATGGTTGAAATCAATACTGCGCCGAGCTGTCATGCCAGATACAGACCCTTTCGATATGTGCTATCCGCTTTTCCGTACGAGAATGGTGAAATCATACAAGTTGTAATCATGCAAGAGGGCTACATTGCGTGAAAAGTGCCGCTTACAATAATCAAAATAAAACAACGGGTCTCCATAATACAAATCTGGCCGCATTCGCTCTGGGTCCGAATATTTTGTCAGCATGTTAAGGCAAATCCTTTAGAAGCGTGGTTGTGCATATCATTCAGAGCCTGCAGGATAATTTCCGTCCAGGCTTCAAATTCCGCTTCCAGCTTCATGTTGAACGTGCCGCTCGCAACGGCATAGTCCAAAACGGGAATCTGGGCTAAGTCGTCGGTAAACCAGCAATCGGGGCAATCTGAATGCAGCTCCCGCCCTTTTTGTACCATGAGGGGCGCAATATCATAGCCAACATAATGCAAAGCATGTCCTTGGCGGAGCAGATAATCGTACATTGCCCCGTACCCAGAGCCAAAATCGAGCAGAGAATATGGCTGCGCTGGGTTTTCAATGATGCGCATGAGTTGCAGAAAGCGCACTTCCTGCGACTCGGTTGAGTTGTAATCTACGCCACGATGGGTTGGCCCATGGGCTACAAGTTTTTCAGAAAAGTATCGTTTGACGCTTTCCAAGCGTGAGTCGGTCATAGATGGGCTCGATTAATGGTCAAAAAAAGACAGTGCGCGGTCGCCGGTCATGAAGAGCAAGTCCAGAATGCTTACAAACGGGTCATACGGAGGATATAGTTGAGGGTATTCAGGATACTTGTATTCCATATACTCCAGCGTGATGCCCGCTTGCGCGAATTTTTCTGGTTCGATGTAATCACGCGCCGAAGGTCCGCTGATGTAATGTGAAGCCCCAACCGCCTGCAGAACCTGTATCAGTCGGTCTGTCTTTGCCCCAGTAATGCCAGGCAATTCCGAAGAGCGCACAAAGCGGGTATGCGTAATTCCCAGCTCGCGCGCCAGAGCAATGGTCAAGTCTATAGTGAAATCAGCCAAGAGCGGGTCGTGCCGCGCATAAAACGGTTCTAGAAAGGGAGCGTACTTACGAAAGTACGGCGCTCTGCCATAAGCAAAGGTCAGAGCTTTCCAATGACTGACAGCCCAGGGTTTTGACCAATCAATATGAACATCTTTTATCAACAGTCCAGCCGTTGAGCCGGAACTATGAACGGGGATGGTCAGCCATTGTTTGCCCTGAGAAGTCTTGATTTGGTTGCGATTACGCCAGCCACGTTTATCATATTGAACATCGTCATAAAAAACGAACAGGTCGGCGCGGCGAATCTGGTCAAAGTAGCCGCGCCAAGGGATGTAAGAGGGTTGTAAAATCACCACATTCATAAGCAAGCCTCATCCCCGGCTAGCGATAATCATCCCGGCGACAATCAGAATCATGCCGATAATTTTGGGCGCGGTGATGGCCTCGCGGAATAAGAGGCCGCTCAAGACCAGCACCAGCACATACGAGAGCGTGGTGAACGGGTAGGCGTGACTCAGGTCGAGCGTGCGCAGGGCCAGCCACCAAAAGAGCGAAGCCAGGAAAGCCGAGCCGTAACTGGCGATAATCCAGGGATTGAGCGCCACCCGCACCATAAACCAGAAGCGCTCAGCCCAGCCTTCGGGCATGGCTTCGATAACCCCGGCCTGCCATTTGAAAACCACCTGACCAAAGACGGTGAGTAAAACCATCAGAAGAATGTAGAAGTAAGCGATAAGACACCTCCAGTGCCGCCTTCAGGCGGTGAACAGGTTCAAGCCTGTAGTACGAATTACATCCGCACCAGAATCGTCCAGTCGTACAGGTTGTAATCATGCAGCAGAGCCACGTTGCGCGAAAAGTTGCGTTTACAATAATCAAAGAAAAATAGGGGGTCGCCAAAATATAAATCGGGGCGCTGCGCCATGCGGTCGGGGTCCGAGTAACTGGTGAGCATGTTGAAAGCAAAACCCTTGTGGCTTAAGCGGGCTATTTTGACCAGCAATTCCAGGATGAACGTCCGCCAGGTGTCGTTATCGGCATCGAACTTCATGTTGAACACCCCGCAAGCAATGGTGTAATCTGCCGGAACTAACTCGGCTTCGCTGGTGAAGAATTTCCAGTCCACGTCAGCAGGCTTTTGCTGCAGGGCATGTTGAATCATGGCTTCGGAGATGTCGAAGCCCTGGTAATCAAACTGGTAGCCCTTTTCGCGCAGGTAATGCGCCAGCGCACCGTAGCCGCAGCCGTAGTCAATCAGCGAAAAGGGTTGTTCGACCGGCGGCAGGACTTTGATGAGTTGGTCGAAGCGCACAAACTGCGATTCGGGCGAGTTGTAATCGGCGCCTTGCGGGTTGGGGCCGAGACGGTTGACTTTCTCGCTGAAAAATTTCTCTAATTGCTTTAATACATTTTCAGTGGACATCCGACTTCTCCGATTGGTAAATTTGTCGCACAATCGTATAGGGGCGCTGCTTGGTTTCGGTAAAAATGACCGAAAGGTAAATGGCAATCACGCCCAGGCTAAAAATGGTCAGACCGCCCAAAAACCAGATGGACAAGATGATGGTGGTAAAGCCATCCGGCGGTTTGCCCACGAACAGGTAAACGTACATGATGTAAAGAAAATACAGGAACGACAGTCCCAGGATAATGACGCCCGTCGCGGCGATATACAAGAGGGGGCGGTTGCTGAAGGCGGTGATGGCGCGAATCATCAGCGCGATTTTGCGCCGCAGGTTATAGGTGGTGGAGGGCTTGCTGTGCTTATGCACCGTCACCGGAATTTGTTCAAAGCCGGTAATCGTCCACAGTCCGCTGATGTCGAGTTCGCTCTCGCGGTGGAGCAAGAGCGCGTCCACGTAGCGGCGGGTCATCAGGCGCGCCATCAGCAGGTTGGCCGGGATTTTGTGCGAGGAGAGCGCATTGAACAGGCGATAATACAGGCTGCCGCTCCAGCGCTCGAACCAGCCGCCTTTGCGGGTATCCTGCACGCCATAAATCACATCGGCGCGCGGGTGTTTTTGCATTTCGTTGTAAAAGCCCAGCACCAGTTCCGGCTCTTCTTCCAGGTCCACATCAATCAGGAACACCAGGTCGCCGGTGGCGTGCATGAGCCCGGTCATGGCGGCTTTGTGATGACCAAAATTGCGCGACAAATCCACCACTTTCACGCGCGGGTCCTGCTCGCTCAAACGCACGGCCACCTCGAGCGAATCATCCGGGGAGCCATCGTTGACAAAGACAAATTCCAACTCGGCGGGGATGGATTGACAGGCGGCGCAGGTGCGCTCGTAGAATGGCTGGATGTAGGGGGAAGAGTAGTAAAGCGTGGTGACAATCGAAAGTTTCATACTGACCCTGGGCGGGGCAATTTTACCCTATCTCATGTAAAAAACAGCCCCCGGATTTTACCGAGGGCCTTGGGAGCGGTGTTTACAACACAACGCCGTGATACTCTTTCAAGACGTGGAGAGTTCGCTCCACTTCGGCTTTCACTTGCTCCCCGCTCCAGCCCAGGCTGTCGGCCATGATTGCGGCGATTTCTTCCACCAGGGGTTTGGTCACGTTGCCCAGCCAGGCCAGCGTCGAGCGGCGAATGAGAATATCATCCACATGCACGGCTTTTTCGCGCTCCACCAGAAAGCGCACCTCGCCTACCGTCCAGCCGGGCAGGGATTGGAGCCCCGCTGACGAGCGCGGGATAAACGGTTCGGCGCTGGTTTCTTTGACGAATCGGGCCACCTCCAGCGCGCCCGTGCCGTAACGCTCGAACAGGTTCTTGGGAATCAGGTTGCCCAGCCCGGTTTCCTCGCCAATTTTCTTGATGTACTCAATTTGCGCCAGGCTGACCGCCGGATAATCGGCCCCGCCGCCGATGGGCAGGCGGGTAGTTTCGGCCTGGCGGCTCTTGCCGAGCATGGCAAGCACCTTGTCCGTCACCTGCTCACCGAAGGCGCGGTAACTCGTCCACTTGCCGCCCACGAGTGAAAGGACGGGGATGTTCCCAGCCTTGTCTTCCTTGATGCTGTGGTCGCGGGTAATCTGACCGGTGGTTTTGGCCTGCATATATTCGAGCGGACGCACGCCGGAGAAGCGGAAAACGATATGCTCCGGGCCAACTTGGATAGTCGGAAAGACGCGCGAGACCAGGTCAATAAAATACTGTTCTTCTTCAGGAGTGCAGCGCGCTTCATCGGGATTCTGAATCGGGATGTCAGATGTGCCGATGATGACTTTATCGTAGAACGGGAAAATCAGGACGATGCGGCCATCTTTGTTCTCGAAGAAGAACTCGTTTTTGCCGATGGCCTCGCGCAACTCGGGGTGATTCAAGACGAGGTGCGAGCCTTTCGTCCCGCCGATGTAGCGGTTCGAGATGCCCAGGGTACGGTTGACAAGGTCAATCCACGGCCCAGCGGCATTGATGATGATTTTCGGCTGAATCTCGAAGGTGGAACCGGTCAGTTCATCCCGCAAGGTGACCGAATCACCCTGCGCGCCCACAAAGGAGACATAGTTCAGGGCTTTGCCGCCATCTTTTTCGCCATCCAACAGCAGTTCGATGGTGTAACGCTCCGGTGAAAGGATTTGCCCGTCGTAATACGTCGCCGTAAACTTGATGTCCTGCGCCAGTTTGGGGTATTTCTCCAGCGATTTTTCGCGGCCCTCAAACTTGTGAGGTGGCACGGTGCGCTGTTTGCCGGTGAAGGCATCGTAGAAAATCAGGCCGATTTTGATGACCAGCGCGCCGCGCTCCGCAGGTTTATCGAGCCAATTCAAAAACTTGAGTGGCGCGTTGAGCAGGCCGGAGAAAATCTTGAACATCGGCACAACGGTCGGCAGCGGCCTGACCAGGTGCGGGGCGTTCTCAATCATGCGATTGCGCTCTTGCACAGCCTCGCGCACCAGGCGGAACTCGCCGTTTTCGAGATAGCGGATGCCGCCATGCGCCATGTGCGAGGAGGCCGCCGAAGCCCCAGAGCAAAAATCACCGCGGTCAATGATTAAGACATCCACCCCATTGAGCGCCAAATCTCGGAACGTGCCCGCGCCATTGATGCCCGCGCCAATTATGAGAACATCGGGAGATTTGGCTTGCAGAACGGAAAAAACGTCAGAACGGTTCATCTGGTTGTCCTTTAGAGCGAGAAAGGGAGGTGGCAAAATCAGACGCATTATAGAAACGGCTGCACAATTCGTCAATCAAAATGAACAAACGTGCAAAAATACGTCAAAAGGACTATACTATTTACAAATTGCGTTGCCACAGACGTTCAGGAGACTTGTAGAACAAAATGCCTACCCCACCCAAGAAAAATAAACTAGAAGCCGCCATTTACGTGGCGCGCATGTATTATTACCAAGATATGAGCACTGAGGCGATTGCGCGCGAAATGCAGGTTTCGCGTTCCACCATTTCACGCCTGTTGAGCTTTGCCAAACAAGAAGGTCTTGTGGATATACGCATCTTAGACCCCTTCGAGCATCCTCGGCGGCTGGAAAAAGCCATTGTGGAGCGATTCGGGATTCAGCGGGCGCATGTCGTCCCGGCGCCGGAAATCGCCGGCGAGGCCGAATGGCTAGAGCGGGTCGCACGATATGCCGCCAGCTATCTCAACGAAGTGTTTAAGTCAAACATGATTTTGGGGATTGCTTGGGGCACCACCACCAGCGCCATCTCTCGGCACCTGCAGCCCAAACCCACCTACAACTCGCAGATTGTCCAATTGAACGGCGCGGGCAACACCCAAACCACCGGCATTGAATACGCCAGCCAAATCCTGATGCGTTTTTCGCAGAATTACGGGGCGCCCGCCCACCTGTTCCCCGTGCCGACCTTTTTCGATTACGCTGAAACCAAAAACGCGCTCTGGAAGGAGGGCAGCATCCGCCGCCTGCTCGATTTGCAACAAAAAGCCGACCTGCTGCTCTACAGCATCGGCGCGGTCAATGCCGGGGTGCCGAGTCACGTTTACAGTGGCGGCTATCTAGAGGAACGAGATTATCGGGAGCTAGAACGGCAAAGGATTGCCGGAGATATTGCCACCGTCTTTTTCCGCGAGGATGGCAGTTTCGACCGGATTCCACTCAACGAACGTTCGAGCGGCCCTAGCCTGGAAATGTTCCAGCAAAAACACGGGATTTGTGTGGTCTCCGGGCTGTCCAAAGTGCGTGGATTGCACGCCGCGCTCAGAGGCGGCTTGATGCGTGAACTGATACTCGATGAGCCAACCGCACGCAGGTTGGTGGAGAAATACGGCGGTGGATAATCAGGTTTTCGCCAGCGCAAGGAAGACATCTTCCAGCATCGGCTCGCCTTTTTGGATGGAGGTGATATTTATCCCCGTTGCGGCCAGCGCTGACCGGAGCGTCTCCTGCCCTGCGTCCTTTTCGACAATCACCCGCAAGTGGTCACCCGCCAAAGCGGCGCGCAGCACGCCCGGAGCAGATTCCACGGCGGCTAACCCAGCAAGAAGGGGCGCAGCATAAATCTCATACACATCGCCTGGAACGTATTGCTCTTTGAGCGCCAGCGGCGAATCCATCGCCAGCAGTTTGCCGTCGCGCATCATCCCCACGCGGTGGCAGTATTCGGCTTCGTCCATGTAGTGGGTGGTGACCAGGATGGTGACGCCCCCGGCGGCCAGGTCGTAAATCAGGTCCCAAAAGGCGCGGCGGGCGTTGGGGTCCACCCCGCTGGTCGGTTCATCCAGGAACAGAAGCTGCGGCTTGTGGACCAGGGCAATGCCGAGGGCCAGGCGCTGCCGCCAGCCCGCCGAGAGGGTGCGGGTCAGGGCGTTCTCGTGACCCGCCAAGCCAACTTGCTCCAGCGTTTCCTGAATACGGGCCGGGTCGTTAATCCCGTACACGCCGCCGTAAAATCGCAGGTTCTCCCAAACCGTTAGGTCATCATAAATCGCAAATTTCTGCGACATATACCCAGCCCGCGCCCGCACCGCTTCCGTCTGCCGAAAGGAATCGAAGCCAAGCACCGTTGCGCTGCCTGAAGTAGGCGCTAGCAACCCGAGCAGCATCCGAATGGTGGTCGTCTTGCCGCTGCCGTTGGGGCCCAGGTAGCCGACAATTTCCCCGGCGTTGACTTCGAACGAAACATGGTCCACGGCGGTGAAGTCGCCAAATTTGCGGGTCAGTTCATCCACATAGATAACAGGTAAGGGCATGGGGGCTCCGGGAATGCAGAATTCAGAATGGTTAAGAAGGAAACGCAAACACGAATTGCAGAATCATTTATCCTTTTTGATTTTCAAGCACGGCTTTCAGACGCGCTAGGTTGGCTTCCATTTCACTCTTGATTCTTCCGGCCAGCACGCCTTCGGCCAGGGCGAACACGCCGGCCGGGTTGCCTTCGGCATGGAGCGCGATTTTGGCGCCAGAACCGACCGGCTTGAGCGTGACGGTGATATGGACGCGCATCGGGCCGGATTGGTTGACAAAGCCCACCTTGTGGGGCGGCTCCAAGGCTGTAATTTGCATTTCGCCTTCGAGGTGGCGTCCCATCACCGCAGCAGATACTTTGTATCTCGCGCCAACGGCTGGCTCGCCGGGAGTGAGTGGCTCGATACTGACAATCATTTTTTGCCATTGGGGCAAGTTAAGCGGGTTGGAGAGAAACTCGAAAATCTCCGGCAAGGGGCGGTCAACCAGAGTAGAAAGGTCAAGGGTAATCATAGGTTCTCCTTGGGTGCTTTACTCGTCCTGTGAGAGCGCGATAAAAACGTCCTCCAACGTCGGCGGCAGGGGACGCAGGGAGTCGACCGAGAGGCCAAGCAGTTGGAGTTGGGCCGGGAGGCGCTGCATCACGCTCGCGGCCTGGCCCGAACTGACCCGCAGGTGTAGCCGGTCGCCAAAAGCCTGGACATTTTCCACGCCGGGAACTTCCGCCGCATGGTGGCGGATTTCAGCCAGCGGGCTGCCGCGCAGTTCCAAAATGCGGCCATCGAGCAGGGCGCGCAGTTCGCCGGGCGTCCCCTCAGCCACCAGGCGGCCCTTTTTCATAAACCCGACCCGGTGGCAGCGGGTGGCTTCGTCCATGTAGGGGGTGGAGATGAGCACGGAAACCCTGGCTTCGCCGTTGTGTGGTTTTCCGGTTTGGCAGTTATCCGGTTTTCCAGTTTGGAGGTTATCCGGTTTTCCAGTGAACCGGTTAACCGGATAACCGGGGAACTGATTCACCAGCCGAATAATCAACTGCCAAAAGTCCTGCCGGGTGACGGGGTCTACGCCGGTGGTGGGTTCGTCGAGCAAGAGAACGCGCGGGCGGGTGACGAGGGCCGAGGCCAGGCCGAGTTTTTGTTTCATGCCGCCCGAAAGTTGCCCGGCAAAACGGTCTTTGAAGGCTGCCAGGCCCACGAATTCCAGGATTTCCAGCGAGCGCGGGTACCACTCATCGGGCTTCAGGCCGCGCACTTCGGCAAAAAAGCGGATGTTTTCCAGCACGGTCAGGTCTTCGTAGAGCGAAAAGCGCTGGGAGAGATAGCCGATTCGCTCGCGGGCCTGCTCGGTCTGGCGGCGAATGTCGAAGCCGCAGACACTCACCTCGCCCGAATCGGGTTTCAGCGCCCCGCAGATTAACCGCATGGTGGTCGTTTTCCCGGCCCCGTCCGCGCCGACCAGGCCGTAGATTTCGCCGGGGGCAATGTGCAGGTTCACACCGTTAACGGCGGGGGTGGATGAGAATGACTTGGTGAGGTTGTGAACGGTTATCATGAGGTTTTGCGGTTTTGCGGTTTTGCGGTTTT
>QEXW01000065.1 GCA_003130845.1 Anaerolineae bacterium | reverse complement strand
TTTTCCGGGGAATGGGTGATTGACCCGCTGCTGGGTACATATGACAACCTGCTGGAAGAACTGCGCCTGGTGGGCTATGAAGACGGCGTGAGTTTGTTCACCTTTCCCTATGATTGGCGTCAACCTCTTGAGACCACAGGGAGTGAACTGGGAACGGCGCTGGACGGCTTTCTCGCTCAAGCCGCCGCTCGGCCCTATGTTCGCACCGATAAAGTGGACATCATTGCCCACAGCATGGGCGGCCTGGTCTCTCGCGCTTACATTCAGGGGAATGGCTATCGCAACAACGCGCGCCGCCTGATTACGCTGGGCACGCCGCATCTCGGCGCGCCTTCTACGTATCTCATGGCAGAAGGCCTGGAATTTCAAGGCATCGAAGGGCCGATTTTGAGAATGGTTGCCCAATCGCAGGCCAAAAAATCTGGCTATTGCACATGGGTATATCCGCCTCCATGGTCAGATGGCGTTCCTGTTTGCATCGTTACGAACTCCGATTTCTATCGCTATGTACAACAACAGATACCCACAGTTCGGCAACTCTTCCCTGACCGTCGTTACCTTTCCAGTAACCCTGGCGGCTATCTCATCAGTGTTGCTAACCCGACGCAGATTTATCCGTATGGGGTGCAAGTCAATGGTTTCCTTGAAGGTCTCAACGGAAATGTTGGTATTCTCGTCTCTAGATTGGGCGTGCAAGGGATTATCCCTGTGGTAGGGAATGGCAAAAGAACTGACTCTTATTATCGTGTAATACCGCCCCTAACCAATCAAGCCCCTTTATGGGCAAATGGTAAAGTTCCGCAAAATTCCGAGAATGTACAGTTCAGGGAGCAAGCATCAGGGGATGGGACTGTTCCTTCTGCCAGCGCCAATCTTGGATTGGTGGATAGCCGTATTTCTTCACTCTTTGTGACCAGAGCCGATGACGGTCAGCAAGATGTGGAACATCGCCACCTGCCTACCCAGCTCCAACTCTCCACTATCGAGCGTCTCATTGGCTTGCGCCCGCCCTTCGATGCCGGGTTCTCCGACCCGCTTGTTCGCAATCCCATCCTGATTCGCAATCTCTCGCCTGTGGAAATGCAGGTGATTGACCCGCTGGGTCGCCGGGCCGGCGTGGATTTCGACACCAGGAGCGAACTGACCGAGATTCCTACCGCCGCCTTCTGGCGTTCGGATGTGCCCGGCGAGCCGGATTTTCTCTTCATCCGCGAACCCCTTCCCGGCACGTACACCATCCGCTTGCTGGGCATCGCCGAAGGGCAATACACGGTGGGCATGGAAAGCCTGAGTGAACAGGGAAGCGTGACGGTGGGCGAATTCTCTGGGCAAAGCATGCCCGGCGCACGCTACGAACATCAAATCCATTACGACCCGGCTGCGCTGCCAGCCTTGCCGCTGACCATCACGTGGCTGCCGCCGCTGCGGGAAGACGAAACGCTCTCCATTCAATTTAACCGCACTCTGCCCATCAAGTTCAGTCTGCGTGATGCCGCTGGTCATTTTGTAGCCGATGAGAATGTGCTGGTGTGGATAGTGGACATGGCTGCACCGGGTACGGCGGTGGCAAGGTTCACGACACAAGGTTCTAATCGCGGGCGGAGTGATGCCGTGAGGATTGATTCTGAAGCGGCGATGTATATTGTCAACCTGCGCCTGCGCGATTATGGCTTGCAGGCCGGGAAGACGTATCTGGTTGGCGTGACGGCATTCGGGCAACACATTGGCAGCGCCGTCTTTGCCGTGCGCCCATAACGGGGTGGGAGGCTGCCATGAAACGGCTGACCTGGAAGGCGGGCTGCCTGGCTGTGATGTTGGCCTGCGTAGCAGTGTATTATGGCTATCGCTTTTCTAAGGGTGAGTTGCCGCTGTCCAGCTTACCAGTGCAAGCTACAGATGTAAAACCAAAGGAGAGTGAGATTGATTACAGTTCGATATTTTGGCCGCCTTTTGGCGAACAGCCAAATCCTCCTCTTTCCAATTCGGCGAAGGTTTTTTCGCCCGATAATCAATACTATGTTCAGCTGGTCAAGTTCGGTTGGAGAAACCGTAGATGGGTGTGCTTGTTCCAAAGCGCCACCCATCTACGTCTGGGCTGTTATTCCTTTCACAATTTGATTATCTATCGTTGGGCGGAGGACAGTAGCGGGGTGTATCTTTCGGATTATGTACCAGGTTGGGTAAATGCGTTTATCTTTTATCACCCAGCATATATCAGCCCTGTCAAAAAAGTGCTGGTACCCTGTCGAGGAAGTCTGACGGGGGGAGCGCTTCTGCCTCGCCTGTATTGGGAGATGCGCTGCGCCTTTCCCCAGCCGTACAGTTTCGCGGCCATCTGGCTGCCGCTGGTGGTCGTGCTTGCGCTGGTCGCTGTTGGAAGCTGGTTGGGAGTCAAAGTCATCCTATGGGTCTGGCGGCGTGTCGTTCGGCCCTGGTGGTATGGAGAGTGAAGTGCGCCCAACAAGCACTTCCACCTGACGCCGCTTCGCGGCGCAGGTGAAGCGCAAGCCGTTGTGCGGGTAACGTCCGAGCCAAAAAGTGCTAAAATTGCAGCGTGAAAATCTATCTTGACCTTTGCGCCATTCAAAGACCACTGGATACGCCGAATCAGGTTCGGATAGTTCTGGAATCAGAAGCCGTTTTGGGGCTGATAGCGTATTGTGATAACGGTCAGGCAAAAATTCTATCGTCAGAAGCACTACTTTATGAAGGCGAGCAAGGCAGTTTATCGGTTCGTAGGGAACATACGCTGGCAGTTCTGGCGAAAGCCAACGAAGTGATTGAAGTAACCGAGCAAGAGAAAAATCGAGCGGCAGAGTTTTTGCAGTTTGGAATAAAACCGCTTGACGCACTCCATTTGGCATTGGCCGAAGCAGGGAAGGCAGATTATTTCTGCACTTGTGATGATAGGCTGTTACGAAGCGCGAAAAAGATAAAGGATTTATCGGTAAAAGTTGTAAATCCTGTGGATTTGGTTCAGGAGATTGAAAAATGATTACGGAAGTCAGACCATTGGTAGAAATTAATCAGCAAGCCATCCGCCTGCTCTATAAAGAGTTAGGCGTAATAGACGCTGTGCGGTTTTTGAAGCAATTTACGCAAGGCTACGGTAACTATACCCAAGAGCGGGATAGTTTGTTTGCAAATAAGTCTTTAGATGATATTGTGAGCGATATTGAGAAGCGGAGAAAACAGCGAAGTAAAAGTAAAGCGCAGGTTCTGTGTAAGCAGACTTGCGCTTTTTGTTAGCATAAGTTCTGTGTGGGTAAAACCCGCACAACATTGCGTGCAGGCGGACGGGCGGGGGCATTCGCCCCGCCCAAAGGGATTCAGCGCCTTCGAGCGTTTTCTACCTTTGGCATTTGTCTGCCAACTCCCCCGCCCGCCGCTAACGCCTGCCGTTGGGCAGCCGGTCATCTGATTTTTCTCGCACCTTGAAATCGCGGCTGGTTGTGCGCGGGTCTTGCCCGCGTGCGGGTTTGCCCGCCGTCCCTGTTTCGGGGCTGCGGGTGCATGGGCTGGCGCGCTTTGCCTGCCGTCCCCGCCCGCGGCTGGCCTTTGGCGTTTGCCGCGCTCTGGCGTGACT
>QEXW01000064.1 GCA_003130845.1 Anaerolineae bacterium | reverse complement strand
TCTCGAGCGGAAACGAAACGGCACACCGTCTCACGGAAACGTGGGAAATCGTGGAAGTCCATCTCTTTTCACCCGATGGCAGTCAATTGTTGTGCACAGCCTCGCGGCGCACGGCGAATGGCGATTATCAAACTGAACTGCTCATCTTCAATCTACAAGACCAAACGTGGAAAAGCATCTACACTGCCGATTACAATGCCAAACCATATTTCACCCCGCGTGCGTGGAGCGGCGGCGATTGGCTGATTCTCACCAGCGAGGCGGATGATTCGACGTGGGTCATGCGCCCGAACGGCGAATTGCTGACCCAGGTCACCCCACTGAAATGGTTGGGAATGCTTCAAGAGTAGAAAACACCTCTCGAAATCGAATCAACCACACTTTTTACGCGAAGCGTAGTCTCAAATTCTCTTATCCACTTGCAAATGACCAATTGCTCTGTTGCAAGCATAAGATAGACATGGTAGAGTTGTGAGTATGAAGCACCGCGAGAGCCGTTGCGTCATAGTCGCCACGATTGCCTATTCGGACAACGCTGGAAAACGGAAACCGTAAGCGGTCTGTTTCACCTGCACTCGCTGTAGCACTGATAGAGTGTCCATGCTGCAATCGCAAAGGCTACTTCGACATTCAAAGACCGCTTTTTGCCGCGCATGGGGATATAAACAACTTGCTCACACAGCGCAAGCAAATCAGGGTCCACACCCGTCACTTCATTCCCAACGACCAGCACAATGTCTCTGCTGGTTCCTGTGCCTAGTACTTGGGTGAGTTCAGCCTTGGCGGCAGGGTTTGCGATTTCTAACCTGACGGCTCGTTCATCTTGCTCTAGCCCCAAAAGCACTTTCCCTTCCGCCTTTAGCCGTTCTGCCAGCTGGACAGCATCCCGCGCATATTCCCAGCCAACGGATTGTTCGGCGCCGAGCGATGTTTTCTGAACCGCTTCACTTTCTGGCGTGGGCGTAATGCCGCATAAGTAGAGTTTTTCCACCCCCAAACCATCGGCTGTGCGGAAAATAGCACCCACATTCCACGCCGAGCGCACATTATCAAGAAGAGCGTGTAATTGAAAGTTGGCCAGGGGTTGTTTCTCTCTCTCTGGCACAACATGTTCTTCCCAGAGCGATTTCTTCCTCACCGCATGGGTAGCCCCCAAACACCTTGGGCAGCGTGTCCCAAACGGATGCCCTTCCACCAGCGGATACCGCAAGCCACAATTTGGATTTTCGCAAACGCGAATTTCGTAAGAAGAACTAGGCATAAGGCAATTAAAACACACAAGATGGGAAACTTCCCACCTTGTGTGTTTCGTATGTACCAAGTGCAATTACAAGTTCATCACTGCTTCCACCATGCCGGTTTGCGGATTGGTGCTAATCGTCGAGAATTCCAACTTTCGGCACAGATTGATGAACGTTTCATTATCAGGGGTGGTAGCCGCAATAATGCGCTTAATTTGCTCTTGGCGGGCAACGTCAATGATGCGCTTCATCATTTCCTTGCCGAGGCCTTGTCCCTGATACCGGTCACTGACCAGCATGGAGAGGCGGGCTGTTTCTTCCTCACCGCGCAATTTACTCAGGCGCACGACGCCGAAAATCGCACGTTCACCGTTCTCTTCCCCTTCCACCACCAGGGCAATTTCACGGTTGTAATCATTATGCGTCATGCGCGCCAAGCGCTCATGCGTTACACGTTCACTCAGAAGCATTGGTGAGAGATAGCGCAGATACACCGTCCGGTCAGAAAGATGCTCATGGAAATTGCGCATCAACGGTTCATCTTCAGCGCGGATAGGCCGGATAGTGACCTGCCTGCCATCCTTCATTGTCCAGGCTGTAATATATTTATTGGGATACGGGCGAATCGCCAACTTGGGCAATGCGCTTTCAGGCGTGTTCTTGTCGAACAAGACAACGCGTGCATCCAGTGCCAGAATGGTCTCATGGGAAGCAATCAGCGGGTTGATATCCAGTTCTTTGATATAAGGCTGTTCTGCAATCAATTGACTGAAGCGAACCATCAGCTTTTCCAATGCTGAAATATCCACCGGCGGGCGCCCACGCACACCTTTGAGCGCGGTATAAATTTTGGTGTTTTCAATCATCCGGCGGGCAATGGTGGTGTTGAGCGGGGGCAGGCCCAGGGCGCGGTCCTTGAACACTTCTACCAATTGGCCACCCGTGCCAAAGAGCAGCACCGGCCCAAATTGTGGGTCAATCGAAGAACCGACAATCAGTTCATAACCTTCCACCTTAATCATTGGTTGCACGGTGCAGCCCAAGAAATGTTCGGCCCCGGCCTTTTCGCTCACCGAGGTCTTGATTGCCTCGAATGCCGCTTGCACTGCCTCGGCGGTTTGCAAGTTTAGTTTGACCCCACCCACATCGGTTTTGTGCGTAATGGTTTCGGAATGTAGCTTCAAAACCACCGGGTAGCCCATCGTTTCAGCGGCGCGGATGGCTTCTTCGGCGCTCTTTGCCACCACAGTGGGCGTGGTGGGAATCCCGTAAGCAGCCAGCAATTGCTTCGATTCTGCCTCCGTCAGCAAATTCCGCCCCGTTGCATGAACATGCTTGATGATTTCCTCTGCCTTCTGACGGTCAGGCGCGCCCAGGGCGTCATCGGGCAGTTCGGGGGTTTCGTACAGTAGACGCAGGTTTTGCGTGTACTGCCACATATACGTAAATGCCTTGGCTGCGTCATCCGGGTAGGGGAAGGTGGGAATACCCGCCTTGTTTAGGATGGCTTCGCCCGCTGCCACTTCCTGCCCGCCCGACCAGGAGGCCAACACGGGCTTATCGAACTTCTTGGCGTAGTTCTTGAGCAGTTCTGCGGTGGCGGTCGGGTCGGTCATTGCCTGGGGTGTGAGAATGACCAGTAAACCATCACTATTTGGGTCTTCTGCGGCGACTTCCAGCGCTTTGGCATACCGTTCGGGGCTGGCATCACCGATGATGTCAATCGGGTTGTTGTGACTCCAGGCTGAAGGCAGGAATTCGTTGAATTTTGCCATGGCTTCGGGCGAAACCGGCGCCAATTCACCGCCGTTGGTGATGAGCGCATCGGTGGCTAACACGCCTGGGCCACCCGCGTTGGTCAGAATCGAAAGGCGTGGTCCTTTGGGGCGCGGCTGACGTCCTAGCACTTCGGCCATCGAGAAAATTTCACCAATCGTGTTGACGCGTAACACGCCACACCGGCGGAACGCCACATCCAGCACTTCATCCGACCCGGTGAGCGAGCCGGTATGGCTGGCAGCGGCTCGCGCAGCACCTTCTGTGCGTCCTGGCTTAATCACAATAATCGGCTTGGTCAGCGCCACCTCGCGCGCTGCAGACATGAATGAGCGCGCATCGCCAATCGTTTCCATGTACATGACGATACTTTCGGTATGGGGGTCGTTGCCTAAATAGTAAATTAGGTCACCCCAGTCCACATCCAGCATCGAGCCGACCGAAACAAATGCCGAGAACCCGACATTTTCCTTGAATGACCAATCGAGCACGGCGGTGCAAAGCGCGCCCGACTGGCTGATAAAGGCCACTTTACCAGGGCGCGCCATGCCTGCCGCAAACGTAGCATTCAGCCCGCTGATGGGGCTCATTACGCCCAAGCAGTTGGGGCCGACGATGCGCATTTTATATTTGCGGGCGTTTTCAAGCAATTGGCGTTCCAGTTCCACGCCTTCGGGGCCAATTTCCTTGAAGCCTGCCGAAATGACAATTGCCCCTTTCACACCGATTTGACCGCATTCTTCGATAATCCCTGGGATGGTTGTGGAAGGTGTCACCACTACGGCTAAATCTACAGGGTCGGGAATATCTTTGATGCTGGGATATGCTTTTAACCCAAGTAGACTGGACCGCTTAGGGTTGACCGGAAAAACCGCTCCTCCAAACGGGCTGGAGATTAAATTCCACAAAATGGTGCGGCCGACACTGCCTTCTTTTTCGGTCGCGCCGATAACGGCCACGTTTTTCGGCGCAAAAATATGTTTTAGAGGGTTGTCCGTGTAATGATACACGTCGTGCGCCGGGTCGAACTTATCGCGCCCGGTAGATGAAGTTGGGATGGGGGTCATAAAAATATCCTTTCGAGAGGGTTAATAGCAATTAGAAAAACCGCATAATTATACAGGGCAAGCCCGCAACCGACAAAATCGCCTGTCATGTTTTTCTGGTGAAAAATATCCTGATTTTCGGTCTACCTATTCACTTTTGTGTTCTCCTTGCATTCTAGCACTTCATTCAATCCTATGAATTGTGATATAAATCACAAATTCTCCTGATAAAAATAAGCAGAAGCGAGAGACACTTCTGCTTCTGCTCATTATTTCCCGTACAGTCAAACAAATTGGCTGTTATTTGAGTGCTTGGACAATGACGGTGACGTTGTGTTTCATCATGTCAATATAGGTGGGGGCTTTGCCATCTGCTTCGGTGAGCGAATGAGTGTAGATGTCCGTCACCACTGTGGTGTTTGTTTCTGCAGCAATTTGCTCTGCAAGTTGGGGTGAACGTCCGGTTTCCAGGAAGATGGCCGGGGCGCCGGTTTCACGAATTTGCTCAATCAGTCCTGCCAGCGCTTGGGCTGAAGGGGCTGCTTCGGTGGTGGCATTAGGGATAATGGCACCGACCAGTGTAAAGCCATAGCGGTCGGCGAAATAGCCAAATGTCTCATGGTCAGTGATTAGCAGCCGGCGCTGCGGTGGAATTTGTTCTACCTGCGTTTTTATCCAAGCATCTAGCTCGTTGAGTTGGGTAATGTAGGCAGCAGCGTTGGTCGTGTACACATCCTTGCCGGCGGGGTCGGCTGCAATGAGCCCATCCCGAATATTTTCGACGTATTTTATGACCAGGGTTGGGTCAAACCAAAAGTGTGGGTCGCCTTCATGGTGGTGGTCGGTGTGTGTTTCCTGTTCGTGTTCGTGCATTTCTAATTTTGGTTCGCGCATCGTCAAGCCGGCTGCCGCTTCAATCACCAGACGTTCTCCGCCTGCGTTTTGGAGTGTTTTTTCAGCCCATTTCTCAAACCCTGCGCCATTCAAGATGAGGACATTGCTTTCGGCTATCTTCTTCACATCCTGTGGCGTTGGCTCAAACGTGTGTGGGTCTACCCCAAGCGGGAGCAAGCTTTGTACTTGCACGCGCTCACCGGCTACATTCTGGGCAATATCTGCTAAAAAGGTTTCTGCAGCCAGCACCTTAAGAGTAGAGGCAGAAGAGGCCGGTTGTGTAGCCGGGCTGCAGGCTGTGAGCAAGAAGGTGGTCAGTATCAAAAGGGTTAGCCAGCGAAAGGTTGTGTTTTGCATGTTTTCCTCTTTTTAGAAAATGAAAATCATTATCATTTTATGCAGAACAAAAAGATTGTCAAGGCATGGGATTTAAAAGCGAAACCGGCAGGTTGCCCTGCCGGTCGGTTCGAACGGTTAGTCGGCTTTGCTGCCGGTTTCGCCAGATGTGCCGCTTGTCTCTTTGCTTTCCGACTTGCTCGAACGGCTGGCTCCGGAGGGAGAGCGGTGGTCGGTGGCATACCAGCCCGAACCCTTAAAGACAATGCCTGCCGGGGTGTACACCTTGCGCAGGCTGTTCTTGTTGCACTCCGGGCAACGTTTGAGCGGCTCGTCATGGAAAGACTGGTGACGGTCAAACTGCACTCCGCAACTTTCGCAACGATACGTGTAAACTGGCATACCTACCTCGCTTTCTATCACTGAACGGCGCGTAATTATAGCGTCTTTCGGGTGTCCTGGCAAGATGAACTGTACGATT
>QEXW01000063.1 GCA_003130845.1 Anaerolineae bacterium | reverse complement strand
GCGCGAACTGGCCGAAGACCTGATTTTCAACCGCCGCGCCGATGCCTTGCAGCGCTATATTGAATATTTTGAAGGCCGCAAAGGGGGAACGCAAAAACAGCAGGCCGACCCCACCGAAGGCATGACCCCCGCCGAGCGCATTCATTGGCGCATCGTGGCGCGGCACAAGGAGAATATCGAGGCGGATATTGATGAGTTGATTCGGGAGCTGACCCTCACCCCCCAACTCCCTCTCCCGCAGGGCGAGGGGGAGCAGGCCCTCACCCCTAGCCCCTCTCCCGCAGGGCGAGGGGAGCAGGCCCTCACCCCCAACCCCTCTCCCGCAGGGCGAGGGGAGCAGGCCCTCACCCCCAACCCCTCTCCCGCAGAGCGAGGGGAGCAGGCCCTCACCCCTAACCCCTCTCCCGCAGGGCGAGGGGAACTTCACCACTACCACACCCGCCTACCTGCTGAACTCAAGGCCAGAATTCGCGAACTCCGAAAAAATGCCACCGAAGCGGAAAAATTCTTGTGGAGCGTTCTTCGTAACCGTGCTTTCCATAATGCCAAATTCCGCCGGCAGCATCCTATTGGTGGTTTCATCCTAGATTTCTATTGCCACGAAGCCAAACTCGCTATAGAACTGGATGGGCTGCCTCATGCCGAACCCGCCCAACAGAAAGCCGATGCCGAAAGGGACCAGATTTTGCGCGAACAACACGGCATCGAAGTTGCGCGTTTTTGGAACAACGAGATTTTAGAAAAGACGGAAGAAGCGCTTGAAAGGTTGTGGAATATTCTGCAAACACGCTTATCTCCCTCACCCCTAACCCCTCTCCCGAAGGGAGAGGGGGACTCCCTTCCTCCTGCAGGGGAAGAGGCGGGGATGAGGGTACTCCCCCCCTCTCCCAACGGGAGAGGGGACGGGGGTGAGGGCGGTCAGGGCGATGGCCAGGGTGAGGGAAAACCGGCCATGCGAACCCACGACGCCGCCGTCCACATCCTCAATACTGTCCTCCTGCCCGCCATGAAAGAAGTCGGCGATAAATTCGGCGCCGGCGAGTTGATTCTGCCCTTCGTGCTGCAATCCGCCGAAGTGATGAAAAAAGCCGTTGCCCACCTGGAAAACTACCTGGAGAAGGTCGAAGGCGTTACCAAAGGCACGGTCGTCCTGGCAACCGTTTATGGCGATGTCCATGACATCGGCAAGAACCTGGTCAAGACCATTCTCGTTAACAACGGCTACACAGTGATTGATTTGGGCAAGCAAGTGCCTGCCGAGACCATCATCAGCAAAGCCGTCGAAGTGGATGCCACTGCCATCGGCTTGAGCGCGCTGCTGGTCAGCACCTCCAAACAGATGCCGCTCATCGTCAACGAACTGCATCGGCGCGGGTTGAAATACCCCGTGCTGGTCGGCGGCGCAGCCATCAACCGCCGTTTTGGTCGGCGCATCTTACAAACCGAAAGCGGCGAATATTACGAACCGGGTGTCTTTTATTGTAAGGATGCTTTCGAGGGCCTGGAGACGATGGACATCCTGATAGACGCCTCGAAACGCCCAGCCTTCCTCGAAAAAATCCAAAAAGAAGCGGATATGGAATTAGGAAGGTTATCCAGTCAACCGGTTAACCAGTCAACCGGACAACGGTCGAACATCGCCCCGCAACCGATTTCCCTGCCCCCGGGCGTCTCCTTCGGCTGGAAAGTCGTCCGTTCCATGCCGCTTGAAATGATTTTTCAGCACCTGAACATCAATGAACTCTACCGCCTCTCGTGGGGCGCCAAAAACACACACGGTGCGGAATGGGAAAAACTAAAAGCCGAGTTCGATGCCCGCCTGGAGCGCATGAAACGCGAAGCCCTCAAAACCGCTTGGCTCAAACCGCAGGCCGTCTATGGCTACTTCCCCTGCCAGGCCGATGGGGATGACCTCATCGTTTACTCTCATCTCGCTTCGGGAGAGGGGACGGGGATGAGGGAACTGACTCGTTTCGCCTTCCCCCGCCAGCCCCACGACGAACACCTGTGCCTGGCCGATTACTTCGCCTCGGTCGAATCGGGCATGTTCGATGTCGTCGCCTTCCAGGTCGTTACAGTAGGTCAGGAAGCCACCGAAACGTTCGATGCGCTCCAGGCCGCTCACGATTACACCGAAGCCTACTTTGTGCATGGTTTAGCCGTCCAAACCGCGGAAGCCACTGCTGAATACCTACACCGTCACATTCGTCGCGAATTGGGCCTGCCCGAAGGCCAAGGCAAGCGTTACTCTTGGGGCTACCCGGCTATTCCTGACTTAGAAGACCATCGCAAAGTGTTCGACCTGCTGCCCGCCGAGCGCGAACTGGGCATGAGCCTCAGCCCGGCTTATCAGCTCATTCCTGAACAATCCACCGCTGCCATTGTGGTCCATCACCCACAGGCCAAATACTATAGCGTGGGCGAAAGCCGCGTGGAACAACTGATGAGATAAAGTGTATTGCGTGAGACCCCCTTCTTGCGTGAACTCTAACGCACACAGAATTTGTGAAAGACCATGACCGACTTTCTCTCCCTCCTCCAATCCTCTACTCCTCTTCTCGCCGATGGTGCCATGGGAACCTTATTGCACGCACGCGGCGTGGAACATACGCATTGTTTTGATGAACTCAACCTAACCGACCCGGCAAAAGTAGCCGAAATTCATCGCCAATACATCGCAGCCGGCGCGCAAATCATTCTGACCAACACCTTTGGCGCCAACCGCTATAAACTGCACAAACACGGCCTGGAAGGGAAACTCACCGAGATTAATCGCACGGGGGTGGAAATCGCCCGCCGCGCGGTGGCAGAAAGCGGCAAGGCGGTATGGGTTGCCGGGGATGTTGGCCCGTTGGGGGTGCGCATTGCTCCCTACGGGCGCGTGCAGCCGCTGGAAGCGCGCGAAGCGTTTCTGGAACAAGTTCGCGCCTTGGCCGCTGCCGGGGTTGATTTGCTGGTAATCGAAACGATGACCGATTTGTACGAAACAGTAGAAGCCATTGCCGCCGCCAAAACCTTTGAAAACCTGCCGGTCGTGGCGACCATGACCTTCACCCGTGATGACCGCACCCTGCTGGGTGATGACCCGGCCAAAGTGGCCAGCACTCTGACCCAGGCTGGCGCGGATGTCATCGGCGTCAATTGCTCTGGCGGCCCAGCACAACTCTTGCGCATCTTGCGGCAAATGCGCCGCGCCGCGCCTGAAGCGCGTTTTTGGGTCAAGCCCAACGCTGGCTGGCCCGAACATGTGGGCGGACGGGTGATGTATGCTGCCGCCCCCGAGTACTTCCGCGATTACGCTCTGGAGTTCTGGAAGGCCGGAGCCAGCGTCATTGGTGGATGTTGCGGCACAACCCCCGAACACATCGCCGCCATGCGCAAATCACTCGATGCCACCCCGGCAATGACGCTCGAACCGGTCAGTATAACCACTGCGCCCCTCACGGAGACCGAACCGGCCGAATCCCCCTCGGAATTGGCTCAAAAGTTGGCTGCCGGGAAATTCATCTTTGCGGTGGAGATGGACCCTCCGCGCGGCCTCGCCACCCAAAAATTAGTGGCGGCTGCCTCGCTGCTCAAAGAATCAGGCGCAGATGTGATTGATGTGGCCGATAGCCCAATGGCACGCATGAGAATGTCAGCCTGGGCGGTGTGTGATGTGATTCAACGCCAGGTCGGCATGGAAACCACCTTGCACTTCCCCACGCGCGGACGTAACCTGTTGCGTGTCCAGGGTGACCTGCTGGCGGCACACGCCCTGGGCATCCGCAACGTCTTTGTCGTGATGGGCGACCCCACTTCGATTGGCGACTACCCCGAAGCCGCCGATAACTACGACCTGGTGCCTTCGGGCTTGGTCAAACTCATCAAACAGGGTTTCAACCTCGGTCTCGACCACTCCGGCACATCCATTGGCCAGCCGACCTCCTTCTTTGTTGGCTCGGCGCTCAATTTATGTCCACCCGACCCAGAAAGCGAAATCAAAAACCTGAAACGCAAACTCAAAGCGGGCGCCGATTTCTTCCTCACCCAGCCCATCTACGACTCTGAAAAAGCCAAAGCCTTCCTCGAGCGCTTTGCCGAAGCCAACGGCGCGCCCCTTGATAAGCCCGTCCTGGTTGGAATTTTGCCCCTGGTTAGTGTGCGCCATGCCAACTTTTTACAAAATGAAGTGCCGGGGATTGTGATTCCAGATGAGACTATGCAGCGCATCCAACAAGCAGGCGAAACCGCTTCCCGCGAAGGGGTGCAGATTGCCATTGAACTAATCGAGCAAATCAAATCGTGGGGGCAGGGCGTCTATCTTATGCCGCAATTTCATCGTTATGACTTGGTGGCAGAAATCATTGAAGCTACCAAAGGATAATCACCCATCTAAAACTTTTTGCTTGGGCTATTCTGATTGTGGATTCGTTGCGAGTGTCTTGTCAGGTCTGCCCTTCCAATGCTATAATCGCGCCCGCTCTGAACGATAAGGAAATACGTACAAAAGGTAAAGTAAAAGTAGAGGAAAGACATGATTGATGTAAACGATTTACGCAAAGGCGTTACGTTCGAATACGATGGGCAATTATTCAAAGTATTGGAATACAGCCATCACAAACCGGGGCGAGGCAATGCCACCATTCGTGTCAAAGCCCGCAATTTGCGTACCGGCGCCAACATCGAAAAGACATTCCAGTCTGGTGACCGTGTGCCCGAAGCCAGCCTCGATTTTCACAATGCGCAATATCTCTACAACGATGGCGATATGTATTACTTCATGGATAACGAAACCTTCGATCAATCCGCCATCCGTGGCGATATTATCGGTGAGAGCGCTAAATTTCTCAAGGAAGGGATGGAATGTAAACTGACCTTCTACAAAGGCGAGCCGCTGGATGTGGAAATGCCCAACACGGTGGATTTGGTGGTGGAATATGCTGAAACCGCCGTGCGCGGCGATACTGCCACCAACGTCACCAAAAAGGTGCGCACCGAAACCGGTGTGGAAGTGCAATGCCCCAGTTTTGTCAAGGCCGGCGATGTCATCCGCGTAGATACCCGTACCGGCGAGTACATTACCCGCGTCTAAGCCAAAGATTAAAGTTTGACTAACAAGCCCCGGCAAACCTGTCCGGGGCTTTCGTTTCAATGTTACAATGCTCGTTGATTTCGAATTTCTCCACTCCGAAGTTCTCATGCGCACCCCTTCTGGTATTGATTGTCCCCATTTTTATGGTGATTACTTTCGTGGGCGTTCGGTAGAAGAATGCCGGTTGCTCAAAGCAGCGGGTCAGACCTGGTCGCCTGACTTGTGTAAAACTTGTCCCGTGCCAGGCATTGCCCGCGCCAATGCGTGCGAGCATCTGCAGCTCAAACCAAGTGTTGTGCGCCCTGTGAGCGCCATGTTTATGCGCCGCGTGCAAGTTGCTGCCTATTGTCTTAAAACCAACCGCAGCGTAAAAGAACCTCATATTGGCTGTGGTGCCTGTCATCCCATTCCACCCATCTTCGACGTGAAGCCATGACGTTTCATCTCCTTTTCGACCTTGATGATACCCTGTTGGACTCCAACATCGAGAGCCTTGTACCGGTATATTTCCAAAAACTGGCAGCTCATTTGGCAGACCTGGTGCCGCCAGACCGTATGCTTTCGGAACTGATGCGCTCTACCATGACGATGTATCGCAACCTTCGCCCGGACCAGACATTGGAAGATGTCTTCAGCGCCGAGTTTTATGCCCCGCTCGGTATCAGCCGTGAAGCACTAGCCGATAGAATTGAGCAATTCTATGATGAAATCTTTCCCACCCTGCAATCGCTTACCCGTCCTCGGCCCGAAGCGATTGCGCTGGTGGAATGGGCGCTCTCACGCGGCTGGCAAGTTTCGGTGGCCACTGACCCGCTCTTTCCGCGCAAGGCCATTTTGCACCGCCTGCGTTGGGCCGGCTTGCCGCCAGAATCCTATCCTTTCCGGTTGATTTCTGATTTTCAGACTTTTCACTTTGCGAAAGCGTCGGTCTCCTACTTTGCTGAATTTCTCGGCCAGTTGGGCTGGGATGGCGAAGCACCGGTCTTGATGGTAGGCGATAGCATAGAGCGGGATGTCGTTCCTGCTCGGCAAGCTGGCATTCCTGTCTTCTGGCTGCGGTCAGCCGGCCAATCTGCGCCTGAAGCGGAAGGCATCCCGCAAGGAACACTTTCTGACCTGCGAAAATTTCTTGAAACGGTTGACATTTCCACTCTCAAAGCAGAAATTTCCTCCCCCTCTGCGTTGCTTGCCGCGCTTCATGCGACGCCGGCGCTGGTGCATCATCTCACCCGCATCTTGCCGTTGAACTATTGGACGGTGCGCCCTGCTTCAGAATCTTGGGCGCTGACAGAAATTCTCTGTCACCTGCGTGATGTGGAGACCGAAGTTAATCTCGCACGTGTGGAAGCCGTGTTAAGCGCGGAGAATCCCATTCTCTCTGGGCAGGATACTGACCCCTGGGCGGAACAACGTCATTATAGAGAGCAAGATGGTCGGGCGGCCTTTCAGGCCTTTCTGGCTGCGCGCACCCAATTGACAGAACGTCTAAAACCGCTTACGTTGCAGGAATGGGAACGACCAGCCCGTCACACTATTCTTGGCCCCACCCATCTGCGTGAATTGGTCAGTTTTATGGTGGAACATGACCGAATCCATTTTCGGCAAGGGCAACAAACCATTGCCGCATTGTAAAACTGGCTTTCATTCACATCGAAACCGCGCTACCGCCTCTTTCAACAACCCGAGAGCCATGCCATCTTGTGGTGTGTACACTTTCCAGACGAAATCTCGTCCCCCACACTGCCAAGCGGCCAACCCCCCAAATGGCAACACCGATTGACTAGAAACTGTGATGGGTTGGTAAAAAATATTTAGGGTTGGGGTTAGCAAGGTTTCCATTTGTCCCTGAAATTGCTCGGCAGGGTCCATAATAAGACGCATCACGCCTTGCGGGTCGAAAGATGGCCCGCTCAATGTCCAAGCCATTTGCAGGAACAAACTGGTGCTGTAACTGAACAGGACACCATAGTCGTAGGTGCTGGGAAGGGGCGGGTTGCGCCGTGCACCTTGGTCAATCAGATACACATCGCTGGGATGACCGATACAAAAGCGGTAGGAACAAAACAAATTCGCGAGCGAAAGCGGGGTATATGTAGGGTAGGGCGTCGGAAGTGGCATTGGCGTGGTGGTCGGCATGGCCTGCAGCGTTGCGGCAACTGCCACGCGAATCTGCGCTTGAGGGTCAGGGGTCGGTGCAGCACATGCGGTCATCCATGCCGCAATCAGCAAAAAAGTTAAACCAATTTGTTTCATAAGATTTCGATGTAAATTCGTTTGTTGATGGCACCTTTGGATTTGTAATCTGTCACCCGAATTTGACCCACTTCCGCAGTATTGCGGACGTGCGTTCCACCATCGGCTTGCAAATCTAGCCCGACAATTTCCACTGTGCGTACTTCGCGAATATCCTCGGGCAATAGGTTAATTTTGGTACGAATCAAGTCAGGGATTTGAAAGGCTACTTCGCGCGGCAAGATGTTAACTCGCACTTCGCGTGCTGCGCTGACCTCGCGGTTAACCGCGGCCTCGATTTCGCCAACCAATTCGGCGCGTAACGTCTCAAACTCAAAATCCATGCGTCCCTGCAGCGGATCCATATTGCCGCCTGTGACCAAAGCACCATAGTCACGAAAGACACACCCACATAAAATGTGCAGCGCGGTGTGCGTGCGCATTAACGCATAGCGGCGGTCCCAATCTAATTGACCGGTAGCCAAGGTGCCTACGGCCGGAAGGGGGGCTTCACCGCCTAGAATATGTAAAATCTCTGTGCCGTGTTTTTTCACTTGTGTTACCGGATAGGTCACACCCTCCACCGTAAGACTTCCGAAATCGCATGGCTGACCCCCTCCACCAGGGTAGAAGGCCGTTTGGTTGAGCGTAACGGCGCGCATGGAGTTATCCACCCCTGTGATTTCTGCCGAGAACTCTTTGAGATACGAATCGGTCTGGTATAAAAGTAGAGTCATCGTTTGCTCCTGGCAATCGTTGTTCATTGTAGTGTAGCATGTAAACCAAGGCAAGTGTTCAAAATTTCTCTAGATACTTAAGACTAGGCAGATGAAAACCTTGCCTCAGCGTGCAAACCGCGAATATTTACATAGACTTTATAAAACTGTTTGGATGTATTCTATGCAGGAGTTGTAATCTGTGTGTAAATCTGTTTATGATAATAATTATAAAAATTGAAGAGCAGGCTGATGATGCACACGGTAGAAGAAATCTTGCGTCAAGCGGTTGAGCGTGGTGAATTCCAAAACCTGCCAGGTCAAGGAAAAAAACTTGACTTGGATGAGTATTTTTGCACCCCAGAAGATAGAAGAGTGGCATACGCTTTATTGAAAAGCAATGGCTTTGTTCCAGAAGAAGTGCAATTGTTGAAGGAGGTTGAAGTTTTGCAGGAACAACTGCGCCATACAACGAATGAAGAGGAACAAAAACAGATTCGGCAGGAAATTGAAATCCGCCGTCTAAAATACAACTTGCGAATGGAACGGCTACATCGGCGGTGATACACCTTGCTTAATCTGTTATTGGATACAACCTGCCGTGACAACGAATATTGAAATTATTCTATCAAGCATCCAGTTTTTAGGTGCATTTATAGCAACCTTCATTGCGTGGCTGGCTTGGCAGCGACGTAATCAGCCGGGTAGCCTGCCATTGGCATTGCTCATGCTCGCGGTGACGGTTTGGGGGATTGGCGCTGGCTCAAAAACATTCGCTCTTTCACAGCGACAGATATTTTGGCAGGCTCTAGAAATTTTAGGTGCTGGACTATCGGCCACACTGTACCTGGTGTTCATCGTCGAATATGCTCGTCAGGAAAAACTCATTCGGCGCAAAATCATTCATTTTCTCTGGCTTGTACCGGTGGGTTCAGCCTTACTTGCTTACACCAATCCCCAACATTTTTTGTTTTGGCCTCCGGTTGGCGCACCTCGGCTTTCACTATTTCTTGCGTTTCTTTTCTACTACTACGCGTTACGTCTGCTGGCTACCACCCTGCTGGCACGTGCGATTTTACGCTTGCCTGCCGGGTCGCACGCTCAGGCCTGGGTGTTTACTTTGGGCGCAGTTATGCCTTGGCTGAGCAATATTGT